>NZ_JBFXIO010000017.1:0-26460 GCF_050175855.1 Piscinibacter sp. | reverse complement strand
CGTCGAATCGATGGCCGCGGCGGCGCGCGAGGCCGGCGTGCCCATCGTCACCGGCGACACGAAGGTGGTCGAGCAGGGCAAGGGCGACGGCGTGTTCATCGCCACCACCGGCGTCGGCGTGGTGCCGATGGGCCGCAGCCTCAGCGGCCGCCACGCGCGGCCGGGCGATGCGGTGCTGGTCAGCGGCACGATCGGCGACCACGGCGTGGCGGTGCTCTCGCAGCGCGAGTCGCTGGAGTTCGAGACCACCATCGAATCCGACACCGCCGCGCTGCACACGCTGGTGGCGCGGCTGCTTGACGCCGTGCCCGAGGGCAGCGTGCGCACGCAGCGCGACCCCACGCGCGGCGGCCTGGCCACCACGCTCAACGAGATCGCGAAGCAATCGGGCGTGGGCATGCTGCTCGACGAGGCGGCGATCCCCATCAAGCCGCAGGTCAACGCCGCCTGCGAGCTCCTCGGGCTGGATCCGCTGTACATCGCCAACGAGGGCAAGTGCATCGTGGTCTGCGACGCGGCGGTGGCCGACGGCGCGCTGGAGGCGCTGCGCTCGCACCCGCTGGGCCGCGAGGCGGCGCGCATCGGCACCGTCACCGACGACCCGCAGCGCTTCGTGCAGATGGCCACGGCCTTCGGCGGCCGGCGCGTGGTGGACTGGCTCTCCGGCGAACCGCTGCCGCGCATCTGCTGAGTGCCGGAGCCCGCAGCGCATGCAGCGCGATGTCTTCCGCAAGACCGACGCCGGCCACGCCGAGATCCGCAGCCGTGCGCTCGGCTTCGATGCACGCACCCGCGGCCTGCTGATCCTGGTCAACGGCGAGCTGACGGTGGGCGAGCTCGCCGCCCGCGTCGGCTTCGACCCGGCGGAGACGATGGTGAGGTTCGTCGGCGCGGGGCTGGTCGAGCGCGTGGCCAGCGCGGCACCGAAGCTGCGGCCTGCGCCAGCGGCCGCGCCCGTGGCGGCGAAACCACCCGCGCCGCCCGCGCCCGCCACGCCGGCCGAACTGGTGCCGGCCGACACCGGCGCCGCCTGGCGGCGCGCACTGGTGGAGCTTGCACCGCACTACGGGCCGGATGCCGAAGGCGTGGCCGCACCGCTGCGCAGCGCGGCCACGCCGCAGCAGTTCGCCACGGCGCTCGCCGAGGTGCGCGACAAGCTCTCGGTGTTTCTCGGCCGCAAGGGTGCCGAACAACTCGCGCGCCGCATCGCGCAGGGCTGAGACCATGAAGCTCCTGCTGCTGTGCCACTCGTTCAACGGCCTCACGCAGCGCCTGCACTGCGCGCTGCGCGAGGCCGGCCATGCGGTGACGGTGGAGCTCGACATCGCCGATGCGGTGACCGAAGAGGCGGTGGCGCTGGCCGAGCCCGACCTGGTCATCGCGCCGTTCCTGAAGCGCCGCATCCCCGAATCGGTGTGGTCGGTGCGCCCTTGCCTCGTCGTCCACCCCGGCCCGCCGGGCGACCGCGGGCCGGCGGCACTCGACTGGGCCGTGCTGCGCGGTGACCGCGAAGGCGGCGTGACCGTGCTGCAGGCCACCGCCGAGTTCGACGCCGGGCCGGTGTGGGCTTTCCGCCGCTTTCCGATCCGTGACGATGCGAGCAAGGCGAGCCTGTACCGCCACGAAGTCACTCAAGCAGCGGTGGAGGCAGTGCTGGAGGCGCTGTCACTCTGGCAGCCGGGTACCGCCGGACCCGCGAGCACCCCGGCGCTGCCCGCCCCACCGTCCGGGGGCGGCGGCTGGCAGGGGCCGGTGCCGAAGGAACGGCGCGCCATCGACTGGCAACGCGACGACACCGCCACCGTGCTGCGCAAGATCCGCAGCGCCGAGGGGCATCCGGGTGTGGCCGACGTTCTGTTCGGCCGCCCCTGCCGCCTTCACGACGCGCATGCCGCCACGCCTGCCGCGCTGCAGCGCGCCGCCGGCGGCGCGCCGGGCGAGGTAGTGGCCACACGCGGCCCGGCGCTGCTGCGCCGCACCGTCGACGGCGGTGTGTGGATCGGCCACGTGCGCGCCGAGCCGCCGCCCGGCGAGCCTTCGCTCAAGCTTGCCGCCACGCAGGTCTTCGCCGCCGAGTGCGCCGCCCTGCCTGCGCTCGACGTACCGCTGCAGCGCGAGACCGACGAGTGGGACGAACTGCGCTACCGGGAAACCGGCGCACCTGAGGCGCGCATGGGCTGGCTCTCGTTCGACTTCCACAACGGCGCCATGTCCACGCGGCAAGGCGAGCGGCTGCGCGACGCGCTGCGCTTCGCCCGCACGCGCAGCACCCGCGTGCTGGTGCTCGAAGGCGGCGCCGACTTCTTCAGCAACGGCATCCACCTGCACGACATCGAGGCCGCCGCGCAGACCGCCGGCGACAGTGCGGCCGACGCATCCTGGCGCAACATCCACGCCATCGACGATGTGGTGCTGGAGATGCTGACGATGACCGACCGGCTCACGGTGGCGCTGCTGCGCGGCAACGCCGGCGCCGGCGGCTGCTGGCTGGCCTTCGCCGCCGATCTCGTGTGGGCACACGACGGCGTGGTGCTCAATCCGCACTACAAGAACATGGGCAACCTCTACGGCTCGGAGTACTGGACCCACACGCTGCCGCGCCGCGTGGGCGAAGCGCGCGCGGCCGACGTTGCGAAGCGGGTGATGCAGGGCCGGCTGCCGATGTCCGCGGCCGAGTGCGCGGCGCTCGGCCTGGTGGATGCCGTGTTCGCCGCACGCGGCGACGCCCTGCGTCAGCGCGCCGCCGAGGAGGCGGAATCGCTTGCCACGGCATGCGATCATCACGAGCGCATCGCGGCCAAGCAGCGCCGGCGTGCCGACGACGAAGGGCGGCGGCCGCTGGCGGCGTACCGCGAGCAGGAACTGCAGCAGATGCACCGCAACTTCTACGGCTTCGACCCGAGCTACCACGTGGCACGCCACCACTTCGTGACCCGCAAGCCGCACGCCTGGACGCCGCGCCACCTGGCCGTGCACCGGCCATGAGCGCAACCGTTCTCCTGGTCGACGACGAGGTGCGCTCGCTCGATGCGATGCGGCGCACGCTGGAGGAAGACTTCGAGGTGCTCACCGCCACCGGCGCCGACGAGGCGCGCGAGCAGATGGCGCGCCGCGAGGTGCACGTGATCCTGTGCGACCAGCGCATGCCCGGCACCACCGGCGTGGAATTCCTGCGCGAGGCCCGCGAGCGCTGGCCCGATGCGGTGCGCATCGTGATCTCAGGCTATACCGACAGCGAGGACATCATCGCCGGCATCAACGAGGCCGGCATCTGGCAGTACATCCTCAAGCCCTGGGTGCCCGACCACCTGCTGCAGACGGTGCGCAGCGCCGCCGAGGCGCGCACGCTGCAGCACGGCCTGGCGCGGCTCGATCTGGAACTGCGCAGCGGCCACGGGCCCCTGCGGGCCAAGGGCCAGGCGAAGCTGGCGCAGGCACGCAGCACCTTCGACTTCGACCGCATCGTGCGCGCCGAGGGCAGCCCGCTGGATGCGCTGTGCGCGATGGCGCAGCGCATCGCGCGCCACGACCTCTCGGTGCTGCTGCTCGGCGAATCGGGCACCGGCAAGGAGCTGATGGCGCGTGCCATCCACTACGCCAGCCCACGCCATGGCGGCCCGTTCGTGGTGGAGAACTGCGCTGCCATCCCCGACACGCTGCTCGAGAGCGAGCTCTTCGGCCACAAGCGCGGCGCCTTCACCGGCGCGGTGGACGACCACGTCGGCCTGTTCCAGCGCGCCAACGGCGGCACGGTGTTCCTCGACGAGATCGGCGAGACCTCGCCGGCCTTCCAGGTCAAGCTGCTTCGGGTGCTGCAGGAAGGCGAGCTGCGCCCGGTGGGCTCGACGCGGGCGATTCCCGTCGATGTCCGGGTGATCGCCGCCACCCATCGCGACCTCGAGGCCGACGTGCGATCGGGCCGCTTCCGCGAAGACCTCTACTACCGCATCGCCGGCGTGACCCTGGCGATGCCGCCGCTGCGCGAGCGGCCGGGCGACATCGTGCCGATCGCGCAGCGGTTGCTCGCCGACGTGGCCGCCGAGCTGGGCCTGCCGGCCGCGCAGTTCGACGACGACGCCCGCGCCGTGCTGATGTCCTACCCCTGGCCCGGCAACATCCGCGAGTTGCGCAACGAGATCGCCCGCGCGCTGGCACTCGGCGACGGGGCGACGGTAATGGCCGGGGCCTTCTCGCGCAAGCTGCTGCAGGGCCAGGCCGGCGCGCATGCCGGGAAGCTCAACGGCCATGCCCTGCCGGCCACCGGCACGCTGGCCGAGCGGCTCGATGCGATCGAGGCGATGGTGCTGCGCGAGACGCTGCTGCGGCACCGCTGGAACAAGACGCACGCGGCGAAGGAGCTCGGCCTGTCGCGCGTCGGCCTTCGTGCGAAGCTGCAGCGCTTCGGCCTGGAAGACAAGTGATGAACGTGCTCTGGCTCCAGTCCGGTGGCTGCGGTGGCTGCAGCATGTCGCTGCTGTGCGCCGACACGGCCGACTTCCCCGCCATGCTGAAGGCCGGTGGCATCGAGCTCCTGTGGCACCCGTCACTGTCGCTGGCCAGCGGCCGCGAGCTGATCACGTTGCTGGAAGACTGCCGCAGCGGCCGGCAACGCCTGGACGTGCTGTGCGTCGAAGGCTCGCTGCTGCGCGGGCCGAACGGCACCGGCCGCTTCCACCTGCTGGCCGGCACCGGCGTGCCGATGATCGACTGGGTGCGCGATCTCGCGGCCGTGGCCACGCACGTGGTGGCGGTGGGCTCGTGCGCCGCCTGGGGTGGCATCACGGCCACTGGCCCGAACCTCACCGAGGCCTGCGGCCTGCAGTACGACGGTGACCGCATCGGCGGCCTGCTCGGCGCAGGCTTCAGCGCGCGCGGCGGGCTGCCGGTGATCAACGTGGCGGGCTGCCCCACGCATCCCGGCTGGGTGATCGACACGCTGATGGCGCTGGCCGCGAACCTGTTCGGCGCCGACGACCTCGACCCGCTGCACCGCCCGCGCTTCTACGCCGACCAGCTGGTGCACCACGGCTGCACGCGCAACGAGTACTACGAGTTCAAGGCCAGCGCCGAGAAGCCGTCCGACCTCGGCTGCATGATGGAAAACATGGGCTGCAAGGGCACCCAGGCCCATGCCGACTGCAACACGCGGCTGTGGAACGGCGAAGGCTCGTGCACCCGCGGCGGCTACGCCTGCATCAGCTGCACCGAACCGGGCTTCCAGGACCCCGGCCACCCCTACCACCAGACGCCCAAGCTGGCCGGCATTCCGATCGGGCTGCCCACCGACATGCCCAAGGCCTGGTTCGTGGCGCTGGCCTCGCTGTCCAAGAGTGCCACCCCGAAGCGCGTGAAGAGCAACGCCACGGCCGACCACGTGGTCGTCGCGCCGGCTGTGAAGAAGACGCGCCTCAAATGACCCGCCTGGTCGTCGGCCCCTTCAACCGCGTCGAGGGCGACCTCGAGGTGCAGCTCGACATCGCCGACGGCCGCGTGGCCAGCGCGCGCGTCAACGCGCCGATGTTCCGCGGCTTCGAGCCCATGCTCGCCGGCCGTGCGCCGCAGGATGCGCTGGTGATCGTGCCGCGCATCTGCGGCATCTGCTCGGTGTCGCAGTCGGTGGCGGCGGCACGCGCGATCGCCGATGCCAGCGGCGTGACACCGCCGCCCAACGGCGTGCACGTCACCAACCTGATGCTCGCCTGCGAGAACCTGGCCGACCACCTCTCGCACTTCTACCTGTTCTTCATGCCCGATTTCACCCGGCCGGTGTATGCCGAGCGGCCGTGGTTCTCGGAAGGCCAGCGCCGCTTCGCGGCACTGGCCGGCGAGCACGCGCGTGCCGCGGTGGCGGCACGGCAGCGCTGGTTCGAGCTGATGGGCACGCTGGGCGGCAAGTGGCCGCACACGCTGAGCATCCAGCCCGGCGGCAGTGCGCGCGCGGTGGAGGCGGCCGAGCGCATCCGGCTGCTGGCCAAGGTGCGAGAGTTCCGCGCCTTCCTCGAATCCACCACCTTCGGCGCGTCGCTGGAGGAAGTGGCCACGCTCGACGGCGAAGCCGCGCTGGCACAGTGGCAGGCACGCGACCCGCACCGCGGCGACCTGCGCTTCTTCCTCACCGTGGCCGACGACCTGCAACTGCAGTCGCTCGGCCGCGGGCCGGGCCTGGCGCTGAGCTACGGCGCCTACCGGCAGCCCGACGGACGCTTCGAGCTGCCCGGCGGCGTGTGGGACGACGCGCTGAATGCCGTGCAGCCGGTGGACTTCGAGGCCATCCGCGAAGACGCCACCCACGCCTGGCTGGCCGGCGACGCGCCGCTGCACCCGCGCGAGGGCCACACCGAGCCCTGGGCCGACAAGCCCGGTGCCTACACGTGGAACAAGGCGCCGCGGCTGGGCGGGCGCGTGGTCGAGACCGGCGCCATCGCCCGCCAGCTCGCCAGCGGGCAAGCGCTGATCCGCGATGCCGTCGCCCGCACCGGCGCCAACGTGCGCAGCCGGGTGCTGGCCCGGCTCGTCGAGGTGGCCCGCGTGCTGCCGATGATGGAGCGCTGGCTGGCGGCGATCTCGCCGCGCGAGCCCTTCTTCCATCCCGAACGCCTGCCCGACGATGCGCAGGGCGTCGGGCTCACCGAGGCGGCGCGCGGTGCGCTCGGCCACTGGCTGAGCGTGCGCGACGGCCGCATCGAGCGCTACCAGATCGTGGCGCCGACGAGCTGGAACTTCTCGCCGCGCGATGCCGAAGGCACGCCCGGCGCGCTGGAAGCGGCGCTCGAAGGCGCGCCGGTGCGCGAGGGCGAAGACACGCCGGTGGCGGTGCAGCACATCGTGCGCTCCTTCGACCCCTGCATGGTCTGCACGGTGCACTGAGGCCATGAGCACCACGCCCCGCCCGCCGCTGCACGGCCTGGCCCAGATCGACGGCATGGACGAATCGGCCTGGCTCGACGTGATCGAGAAGATGGAGGAGGTCTATTCGCAGCTGGTGCAGGACGAGATCGCACTCGAAGAGAAGAACGCGCAGCTGGAGCAGTCGCAGCAGTTCATCTTCAGCCTGCTCACCGCGATGAGCGACGTGCTGGTGGCCTGCGACGAAGGCTGCCGCATCGAGGAGACCAACGCCGCGCTGCGCGAGCTGGTGGGCCGCGGCGACGAGGCGCTGCGCGGCCGCCACCTCGCCGAGCTGCTCGCCGGCGATGCCCACCGCGAACGGTTGCGCGCCGCGCTGACGAACGCACCGCGGCGCGGCAGCACGGTCGAGATCGACCTGCTCGATGCGCAAGGCCAGCCGGTGCCGGTGGACTTCAACATCACGCCGCGCTTCAGCGGCGCGGGGCAACTCGTCGGCCACGTGTTCGTCGGCCGGCCGCTGGGCGAGCTCAAGCGCGCCTACCACCAGCTGCGCGAGGCGCACGAGGCGCTCAAGCGCACCCAGCAGCAGCTGCTGCATTCCGAGAAGATGGCCTCGCTGGGCCGCCTGGTGGCCGGCGTGGCCCACGAGCTGAACAACCCGATCAGCTTCGTGCTCGGCAACGTGCACGCGCTGCAGCGCTACACCGAGCGGCTGCGCGAATACCTCGGCGCGATCCACGCGAATGCCGATGCCGACGAGCAGGCGCGGCTGCGCGCGAAGCTGCGAATCGACCACCTGCTGGCCGACCTGCCCTCGCTGATGGAGGGCACGCTCGAAGGCGCCCAGCGCACGGCCGACATCGTGCAAGGCCTCAAGCGCTTCTCGGCGATGGACCGCGGCGAGCGCAGCGAGGTCGACCTCAACGGCGTGATCGAGCGCGCCATCCACTGGGTGCGCAAGGGCACGGCGCCGGCCTTCGCGGTGCACTGGTCGCCGGGCGAGCCGTGCACGATCCACGGCAACGCCGGGCAACTGCTGCAGGTGGTGATGAACCTGGTGCAGAACGCCTACGACGCCTCCGCCATCCGCCACGATCCCGGTGACGACCCGGCGCCGGCGCTGTGGGTGTCGCTCGTGCGCGACGGCGAGGTGGCGCGGCTGAGCTTCCGCGACAACGGCCCGGGCATCGCGAGCGAGCACCTGTCGCGCATCTTCGACCCGTTCTTCACCACCAAGCCGGTGGGCAAGGGCACGGGGCTCGGCCTGTCGATCAGCTACGGCATCGTCGAGCAGCATGGCGGCCGGCTGACCGCCCGCAACCACCCGGAGGGCGGCGCGGAGTTCGTGCTCGAGCTGCCGCTCAGCTCTCCACCTTGATGTTGCCGTCCTTGACGACCTTGGCCCACTTCGCCGTCTCGGCGCGGATGAAGGCGGCGAACTTCTCGCGCGTACCGCCGCCGTCCTCGGCACCGTAGGTGTCGAGCTTCTCCTGCACGTCGGGCATGGCGAGGACCTTGTTGACGTCCTCGTTCATCTTCTGCGCGATCGGCGTCGGCAGCTTGCCGGGGCCGACGAGGCCGTACCAGGTGGTCGCCTCGAAGCCGGGGAAGCCCTGCTCCTCCATCGTCGACACGCCGGGGTGGCCCTTGGCACGCTTGGTGCGCGTCTGCGCGATGGCCAGCACCTTGCCGCTCTTCACGTGTGGCGTGGCGGCGGTCATGGTCTCGAAGCTGTACTGGATCTGCCCGCCCATCAGGTCGGTCAGCAGCGGGCCGCTGCCCTTGTAGGGCACGTGGATCGCGTCCACCTTCGCCTGCAGCTTGAAGGACTCCAGCGCGAGGTGCTGCGCCGAACCGTTGCCCGCCGAGCCGAAGCTCACCTGCCCCGGCTTGGCCTTGCACAGCGCCACGATGTCCTTGACCGTCTTCGCCTCTTCCTTCGGGTTGGCGATCAGCAGGTTGGGCGTCACGCCCACCAGCACGATGGGCACGAAGTCGCGCTCGACGCTGTAGTTCAGCTTGGGCTGCAGGCTGGGCGCGAGCGCATGGCTGTTGATGTGCGCCATCAGCAGCGTGGTGCCGTCGCTGGCCTGCTGCGCGACGTAGTCGGCCGCCAGCACGCCGGCCACTCCGGCCTTGTTCTCGACGATGACCTGCTGGTTCCACATCTGCGTCAGCTTGGTGGAGACCACGCGCGCCAGCGCATCGGTGCCGCCGCCCGGAGGGAAGCCGACGATGATGCGGATCGGCCCGCTCGGCCAGGTCTGCGCGAACACGCGCGGCATGGCCAGCGTGGCGGCCGCACCGGCCGTGGCTTTCAGGATGGAACGGCGTTGCATGGGTTGGTCTCCTGTCGTTGTGATCGGTGAGCCGCGATCAGGCGGCAGCACGCATCGGCGGCTGCTGCGGATGCGCCGCGAAGAACTCCATCGCCGCCTGCACGCCGCTGCCGGCGATGGGCACGCCGGCGAGCTTGAAGCCCATCTCGACGCCGGCCAGCGCCGCCATCAGCGTCAGGTCGTTGCAGTCGCCGAGGTGGCCGATGCGGAACATGCGGCCCTTGACCTTGCCCAGGCCCGTGCCCAGCGACAGGTCGAAGCGCTCATGGATCAGCTTGCGCAGCGCGTCGGCGTCCAAGCCCTGCGGCGTGATCACGCCGGTGAGCACCGGCGAGTACACCGCCGCGTCGGCGCACTGGATGGGCAGGCCCCAGGCACGCACCGCGCCGCGCACGCCCTCGGCCCAGCGCTGGTGGCGGGCAAACACGGCGTCCAGCCCCTGCTCGAGGATCAGATCGAGCGCTTCGGACAGGCCGTAGAGCAGGTTGGTGTTGGGCGTGTAGGGCCAGTAGCCCGTCTTGTTCATCTCGACGATCTCGTCCCAGGCCCAGAAGCTGCGCGGCAGCGTCGCGCGCCGGCTCGCCTCCAGCGCCTTCGGCGAGATCGCGTTGAAGCTGATGCCCGGCGGCAGCATCAGGCCCTTCTGCGAGCCGCTGACCGTGACGTCCACGCCCCACTCGTCGTGGCGGTAGTCGGCGCAGGCCAGGCCGGAGATCGAGTCGACCATCAGCAGCGCCGGGTGGCCGGCCGCGTCGATGGCGCGGCGCACCGCGGCGATGTCGCTGGTCACGCCGGTGGAGGTCTCGTTGTGCACCACGCACACCGCCTTGATCGCATGGCCGGTGTCGGCGCGCAGCCGCGCCTCGATCAGGTCGGCCTGCACGCCACGGCGCCAGCTCCACGGCAGCCCGGTGGCCGCATCGGTGCCCGGCACGGCGAGGAACTCCGGCTTCAGCCCGATGCGCTCGGCCAGCTTCTTCCACAGCGAAGCGAAGTGGCCGGTCTCGAACATCAGCACCGCGTCGCCCGGGCTCAGCGTGTTGACCAGCGCCGCCTCCCAGGCGCCGGTGCCCGAGGCCGGGTAGATCACCACCGGATGCCGGGTGCGGAAGATCTGCTGCATGCCCGCGAGCACCTTCAGGCCGAGGCGGCCGAACTCGGGACCGCGGTGGTCGATGGTCGGCAGGCTCATCGCCCGCAGGATGCGGTCGGGCACCGGGCTGGGGCCGGGGATCTGCAGGAAGTGGCGGCCGCTGGGATGCTGGTCGAGAGGGATCATTCGGAGCTCCTGGATGCGGCGCAGTTTTGCATACAAAATGCATTTGTCAAGCGAAGCTGCCCTAGAATGAGCTGCGAGAAGCCTTCTTAGATTGCATACCGACCCATGGCCGAGATCATCTCCATCCCCCGCCAGGTGCTGCACCAGGAGGTCGCGGTGCGCTTGCGCCAGCGCATCGTCGAGGGCCAGCTCGCCCCCGGCGCCAAGCTCAACGAGCGCGAGCTGGCCGAGTTGCTGAACGTCTCGCGCACGCCGCTGCGCGAAGCGATCAAGATGCTCGCGGCCGAAGGCCTGGTGGAGCTGCTGCCCAACCGCGGCGCGGTGGCGGCGCAGATGTCGGCGCAGGACGTGGCCGACACCTTCGAGGTCATCGCCGGGCTGGAAGGCCAGTCGGGCGAGCTGGCCGCGCAGCGCATCACCGAGGCCGAGCTGGCCGAGATCCGTGCGCTGCACTACGAGATGATGGCCGCGTACACGCGCCGCGACCTGCCCACCTACTACCGCCTGAACGCGCAGATCCACACGCAGATCAACGCCGCGGCGCGAAATCCGGTACTGGCGCAGACCTGGCGCACGGTGAACGCACGCCTGCAGGCGCTGCGCTTTCGCAGCAACTTCGACGAGGCCAAGTGGAAGCGCGCCGTCAGGGAACACGAGCGCATGGTGGAACTGCTCGCCGCGCGCGACGCGGCCGGCCTGCGCGCCCTGCTGGTCGAGCACCTGACGCACAAGCGCGATGCCGTGCTCGAGCTGATGAAGAGCGGCCAGCTCGGCCACGGCGGGAAGGCCAGCGCATGAACGCGCCGCTGCCTGCCGGCGTGCTCGCCGACCGCGACGAACTCGCGCGCCGCCTTTCGCGCGAGACCGAGGGCGAGGTCCTGTTCGACGCCGCCTCGCGCGGCCGCTACGCCACGGATGCGTCGATCTACCAGATCATGCCGGTGGGCGTGTTCGTGCCGAAGACACCGGCCGACGTCGCCATCGCCCTGCAGGTGGCCCGCGAGATGGGTGCCCCGGTGCTGCCGCGCGGCGGCGGCACCTCGCAGTGCGGCCAGACCACCGGCGCCGCGCTGGTGATCGACTTCAGCAAGCACCTGCGCCGGCTTCTCGAGCTCGACCTCGATGCGCAGCAGGCGGTGGTCGAGCCCGGCATGGTGCTCGACCACCTCAACGCGCAGCTCAAGGCACACGGCCTGTGGTACCCGGTCGACGTCTCGACCAGTGCGCAGGCCACTCTGGGCGGCATGGCCGGCAACAACTCCTGCGGCAGCCGCAGCATCGCCTACGGCAACATGGTGCACAACGTCGAGCGCATCGCGGCGTGGACGAGCGACGGCAGCGAACTCGACTTCGGCCCGCTGGACACGCTGGGCGCGAAGGAGCGCGACATCGCCGAATTCGTGCGCGGCCTCGCACAGGCGCTGGCGCCGGAGATCGATGCGCACTGGCCCACCGTGATGCGCCGCGTGGCCGGCTACAACCTCGACATCTTCCGGCCGAAGAGCGAGCGCCCCTACACAGCCGACGGTAGCGTCAACCTCGCGCACCTGCTGGTGGGCGCCGAGGGCACGCTGGCGATGAGCAGAAGCTTGACGCTGCGCCTGGCCCCGCTGCCCAAGCACAAGGTGCTGGGCGTGGTGAACTTCGCGCGCTTCCACACCGCGATGGATTCGGCGCAGCACATTGTGAAGCTGTCGCCGACGGCGGTGGAACTGGTCGACCGCACGATGATCGAGCTCGCGCGCGCCAACCCGGCCTTCCGGACGGTGATCGAGACGGCGCTGATCGCACAGCGTGGACAGTCGCCCGACGCGATCTTGCTGGTCGAGTTCAGCGGTGAGGACCGCGCCGTGCTGCTGAAGCAGTTGCAGTCGCTCGTCGAGCTGATGGGCGACCTCGGCCTGCCCGGCAGCGTGGTCGAGATGCCCGACGAGGCGGCGCAGAAGGCGCTCTGGGAAGTGCGCAAGGCTGGCCTGAACATCATGATGAGCCTCAAGGGCGACGGCAAGCCGGTCAGCTTCATCGAGGACTGCGCGGTTCCGCTCGAACACCTGGCCGAGTACACCGATGCGCTGACCGAGGTGTTCGCCAGGCACGGCACGCGCGGCACCTGGTACGCCCATGCCTCGGTGGGCACGCTGCACGTGCGGCCCATCCTCGACATGCGGCGCGACGGTGCAGCCAGGATGCGCGCCATCGCCGAGGAAGCCGCCGCACTGGTGCGCAAGTACCGCGGCGCCTACAGCGGCGAGCACGGCGACGGCCTGTGTCGCGGCGAATGGATCCGCTGGCAGTTCGGGCCGAAGATCGACGACGCCTTCCGCGTCATCAAGCAGCGCCTCGATCCCGGCAACGTCTTCAACCCCGGCAAGATCGTCGATCCGCCGAAGATGGACGATGCGCGGCTGTTCCGCTTCCCGCAGGGCTACCGCACGATCCCGCTGAAGCCGGTGCTCGACTGGTCAGCGTGGAACGTGCAGAACGACCCCGTCACCGAGGCGACCACGGCGCCGGGCACCGGTGGCGACAGCACCGGCGGCCTGGCCAAGGCCGTGGAGATGTGCAACAACAACGGCCACTGCCGCAAGTTCGACGCCGGCACGATGTGCCCGAGCTACCGCGTCACGCGCGACGAGCAGCACCTCACGCGCGGCCGCGCCAACACGCTGCGGCTGGCGCTGTCGGGCCAGCTCGAGGGGGAGGCCCTCGACGGCGAGGCGGTGAAGGCGGCGCTCGACCTGTGCGTCTCGTGCAAGGGCTGCAAGCGCGATTGCCCGACCGGCGTCGACATGGCGCGCATGAAGATCGAGGCCACCGCGGCCTACAAGTCCCGCCACGGCTACACGCTGCGCGACAAGCTCATTGCCCACCTGCCCCGCTACGCAAGGCTGGCCAGCGCCCTGCCCTGGCTGTTCAACCTGCGCAACGAGGTGCCGGCGCTGGCGCGCTGGGCCGAGCGCACGCTGGGCTTCGCCGCCGCGCGCAGCCTGCCGCGCTGGCGGCACGACACGCTGCGGCGCGAGGCGCCGCGCTACGGCCTCGTCGATGCGGCGCAGGCGCTCGCCGCCCAGAAGTCGGTGGTGCTGTGGGTCGACACCTTCAACGGCCACTTCGAGACCGAGAACGCCCGCGACGCGGTGCGCGTGCTGCAGGCCGCGGGCTACGCTGTGCACGTGCCGGGGCTGCAGGGCGAGCCGCTGTGCTGCGGCCGCACCTACCTCGCCACCGGCATGCCCGATCGCGCCCGCGCGTCGGCCGGCGCCCTGGTGGCGGCGCTGGCGCCGTTCGCCGCGCGCGGCATCGCGATCGTCGGGCTCGAACCCTCGTGCTTGCTCTCGCTGCGCGACGAGGCGCTGGTGATGGGCCTGGGCGAGGCCGCGAAGACCGTGGCCGCTCACGCCCTCACCTTCGAAGAGTTCCTCGCCCGCGAGGCCATGGCTGGCCGCTTCGCGCCGCCGCTGCAGCCGGCCACCCGGCCGATCAAGGTGCACGGCCACTGCCACCAGAAGGCCTTCGGCGTGGTGCAGCCGGTGCTGGAGGTGCTGCGCCTCATCCCCGGCGCGAAACCCGAGCTGATCGAGAGCTCCTGCTGCGGCATGGCCGGCAGCTTCGGCTACGAGGCCGAGCACCATGCCGTGTCGATGCAGATGGCCGAGCTCGCGCTGCTGCCGGCGGTGCGCGCCGCCGGCGACGCCTGGATCGTGGCCGACAGCGCGAGCTGCCGGCACCAGATCGCCGACGGCGCGCAGCGCGAGGCGCTGCACGTGGCGCGTGTGCTGGCCGCCCACCTGGAACGTTGACCGGGGGCAAACCCCACCCTGATGCCATCAGGCCTTACGTAGTTTCCGTCATGGCATGACGGAGCGCGCTGCCCACAATCGCGCCATCTCACACCCGCCCTTTCGAAAGGACGACCCCATGAAGCGCCTGATGACCGCCGTGCTGGCCACCTTCGCCGCGACCGCCGCCCTTGCCTACCCCGACAAGCCGATCACCCTCGTCGTGCCCTTCGCGGCCGGCGGCCCGACCGACAAGGTCGCGCGCGACCTGGGCGTGGCGCTGGGCGCGCAGCTCAAGCAGACGATCATCATCGAGAACGTCGGCGGGGCCGGCGGCACGCTGGGCGCGGCCAAGGTCGCCAAGGCGGCGCCGGACGGCTATACCTTCCTGCTGCACCACATCGGCATGGCCACCGCGCCGGCGCTGTACCGCAAGCTGCCTTACAACGTCGAAACCGACTTCGAGTATGTCGGCATGGTCAACGACGTGCCGATGACGCTGATCGGTCGCCCGACGCTGCCGGCCAACAACTACGCCGAACTGGTGAAGTGGCTGCAGGAGAACAAGGGCAAGATCAACCTGGCCAACGCCGGCCTGGGCGCCGCCTCGCACCTGTGCGGCCTGCTGTTCCAGCAGAGCGTCCAGATCGACATGACCACCGTGCCCTACAAGGGCACCGGCCCGGCGATGACCGACCTGCTCGGCGGCCAGGTCGACATCATGTGCGACCAGACGACCAACACCACCAGCCAGATCGAGAGCGGCAAGGTCAAGGCCTACGCGGTGACCACGCTCAAGCCGCTGACCACGCCGGCGCTGGCCAAGCTGCCGACGCTGGACAGCCAGGGCATGAAGGGCTTCAACGTCAGCATCTGGCACGGCATGTATGCGCCCAAGGGCACGCCGGCGGCGGTGGTCGAGAAGGTCAACGGCGCGCTGAAGGCCGCGCTGAAGGACGCCGACTTCATCAAGAAGCAGGAGGCCCTGGGCGCCGTGGTCGTGACCGACGGCCGCCTCGCCCCGGCCGAGCACAAGAAGTTCGTCGCCGCGGAGATCGCCAAGTGGGCTCCGGCGATCAAGGCCGCCGGCCAGTACGCGGACTGATCTGTTCCGCTCTGCGCTCGAAGGGCCGCCTCGCGCGGCCCTTTTTCATGCTCGCAGCGTGATCGGAATCGTCACCGGCCCGTCGTTGACGAGGTGCACCTGCATGTCGGCGCCGAATTCGCCACCGGCCACCTGCGGATGCGCAGCCCGAGCCGTGGCCAGCACGCGTTCGTAAAGACGCCGGCCCAGCTCAGGCCCTGCAGCGCCGCTGAAGCTCGGGCGGTTGCCGCCGGCGGTGTCGGCCGCCAGCGTGAACTGGCTGACCACCAGCAGCCCCCCGCCGACGTCGGCGACGCTGCGGTTCATCTTGCCCGCCTCGTCGGACAAGACGCGCAGCTTGAGCACCTTGGCGACGAGCTTGTCGGCGATCGCCTCGGTGTCCGCGGGTTCGGCGCAGACCAGCATCAGCAGGCCCGGGCCGATGGCGCCCGTGATACGGCCGGCCACCTCGACACGGGCGGACGACACACGCTGCAGGAGGGCGATCACACCAGGTCCTTCGGATCGCCGAAGTGCGCCTCGACGTCGGTGGGCAGCAGCTGGATCGAGGCGCGCAGCCCCGGCACGGCGCTCATCAGCGCCTGCTCGACGCTGGTGCGCAGCGCCGCGGCGCGGCCCAGCGTCCAGCTCGACGGCATGTGCATGTGCACGTCGACGAAGCGGCGCTGGCCGGCGCGCCGCGTGACGATGTGGTCGAAGCGGATGGTGTGGTGCGCGAACTGCGCCAGCGTCTCGTCGATCTGCGTGCGCACTTCGGGTTCGACGGCCTTGTCCATCAGCCCGTCGACCGAGCGCCAGGCCAGGTGCGCACCCTCGCGGAGGATGTGCAGCGCCACGCCGTTGGCCAGCAGCGGATCCAGCCACAGCCAGCCCGTCACCGGCACCAGCAGCAGGCCGAGCACCACGCCGGCCGAGGTGTAGACGTCGGTGAAGAGGTGCCGCGCATCGGCCTCGAGCGCGATCGAGCGCTGCTCGCGCGAGGCGACCAGCATGCGCCACGCCAGCAGGCCGTTGAGCGCCGAACTGGCCACCGACAGCGCGATCCCCCAGCCGAGCTGCTCGAGCGGTTGCGGGTTCGCGAAGCGGCCTGCCGCCGCCCAGATGATGCCCACCGCCGCACCGACGATCAGCAGCCCTTCGAAGCCGCTGGAGAAGTACTCGGCCTTGGTGTGGCCGAAGGGATGGTCTTCGTCGGCCGGGCGCTCTGCGATCGTCACCATCAGCACGGCGAACAGCGCCGAGGCGAGGTTGACGAACGACTCCATCGCATCAGACAGCAGGCCCACCGAGCCGGTGATCCACCACGCGCCGGTCTTCATCGCGATGGTGGCCAGCGCGGCCACCACCGACAGCTTGAGCAGGGTCTTGGCCTGCACGCCCGCTCAGGCCAGCGTCACGCGCGCGAACTTGCGCTTGCCGACCTGCACGACGTAGGTGCCGCGCTCGACCTTCAGGCTCTTGTCGCTGACCACCGCGCCGTCGATGCGCACGCCACCGCCGTCGACCAGGCGCATCGCCTCGCTGCTCGACGGCGCGAGGTTGGACTGCTTGAGCAGGGCACCGATGCCCAGCGGGGCGCCCGACAGCGACACCTCGGGAATCTCGTCCGGAATGCCGCCGCGCGCCCGGTTCTCGAAGTCGGCCTCGGCCGCATCGGCCGCGGCCGCGCTGTGAAAGCGCGCGGTGATCTCCTTGGCGAGCATCACCTTGGCTTCCTTCGGGTTGCGGCCGGCCTCGACCTCGGACTTGAGCCTGGTGATCTCGGCCTCGCTGCGAAAGCTCAGCAGTGTGTAGTAGCGCCACATCAGCGTGTCGCTGATCGACAGGAGCTTGGCGAACATGGTGTTCGCCGGCTCGGTGATGCCGATGTAGTTGCCCTTGCTCTTGGACATCTTCTCGACGCCGTCGAGCCCCTCGAGCAGCGGCATGGTCAGGATGCACTGCGGCTCCTGGCCATACTCGCCCTGCAGCGCGCGGCCGACCAGCAGGTTGAACTTCTGGTCGGTGCCGCCGAGCTCGAGGTCGCTCTTC
Source organism: Piscinibacter sp. (assembly GCF_050175855.1). Taxonomy (GTDB): domain Bacteria; phylum Pseudomonadota; class Gammaproteobacteria; order Burkholderiales; family Burkholderiaceae_C; genus Piscinibacter. Next base: position 9,078 of record NZ_JBFXIO010000017.1, on the reverse strand, counting down.
AGGGCCACGGAGTCGTAGCCCTGCATCAGCGGGTAGAGGAACTCGTGCACGCTGATCGGCGTGCCGGCCTTGAAGCGCTCGGCGAAGTCGTTGCGCTCCATCATGCGCGCCACGGTGTAGCGCGCGGCGAGCTGGATCATGCCGCGCGCGCCGAGCGGGTCGCTCCACTCGGAGTTGTAGCGGATCTCGGTCTTGTCGGGATCGAGCACCAGGCTGGCCTGGCGGTAGTAGGTCTGGGCGTTGGCCTCGATCTGCTCGCGCGTCAGCGGCGGCCGCGTCGTGTTGCGGCCGGACGGGTCGCCGATCATCGAGGTGAAGTCGCCGATCAGGAAGATGACCTGGTGGCCGAGATCCTGCAGCTGGCGCATCTTGTTGAGCACCACGGTGTGGCCGACGTGGATGTCGGGCGCGGTCGGGTCGAGGCCGAGCTTGATGCGCAGCGGCACGCCAGTTGCTTCAGACCGGGCGAGCTTGGTGAGCCAATCGGCCTCGGGTAACAGTTCGTCGCAACCTCGCTTCGAGACCTGCATCGCGTGCAGCACGCGGTCGGTCACCGGATGGGAAGGCGTCGCGGAGGGCTGGGACATGAGGGCGCTATGGGGTTTTACGAAGGCGGGCCCGGGGAAGCGCTCGGTATACTGCGCCGTGAACTTGTTCACACCCCGAACGGCCGGCTGAGCTCCGGCAGGCGCCACGGATTCTAGTGGACGCCCCACCTGCAACCTGGATGGACTCGAGCGCTCGCGTTCGGCACAGATCGAATTGAAATCGTTGGGACAGATCGAACGCGCCACCGAGGCGACCCTGGCGCGTGGCGCCCGCTTCGTGCATGCGCACCCTCGCGCGCTGGCTTCAACCGTCGCCCTGGCACTGGCGGGCTTCGGTGCTGCCGCTTACGGCATCGCCCAGACCGGGCCGGATGCATCCGACCTGCCGCGTCGCGTGGTGACGGAAATCGTCACCCCGGAAGACGTGATCCCGCAGCTCGAAGCGCTGGCCGGCCACGAACTGCACCTCTACCGCAGCGAGCAGACCCGTTCCGGCGACGGCGCAGAAACGCTGCTGGCCCGCCTCGGCGTGGCCGACATGGAGGCCGTGGCCTTCCTGCGTCGCGACCTGCTGGCGCGCAAGATCGTCGAAGGCCGCGCCGGCAAGCTGGTGCGGGCTGCCGTGACGCCCGCCGGGCAGCTCGAGGAACTCACCGCCCGCTACGCCCCTGCCGACACCACGCTGGCGGCCACGCATTTCGAGCGCCTGCGCGTCGTGCGCGGCGACGACGGCCGCTTCACGGCCAGTGTCGAGGCCGCGCCGCTGGCCACCACCGTGCGCCTGGGCAGCGGCACGATCCGCAGTTCCCTCTTCGCCGCCACCGACGAATCGGGCATTCCCGACGCCGTGGCGGTGCAGATGGCCGAAGCCTTCTCGGTCGACATCGATTTCCATCGCGAGCTGCGCAAGGGCGACACCTTCTCGGTGGTGTACGAGACGCTCACCGCCGACGGCGAGCCGATCACCTGGAACAACGCCGCCGGGCGGCTGGTCGCGGCCGAGTTCGTCAACCGCGGCCAGGCCCACTCGGCCGTGTGGTTCAAGGACGAGAGCGGTCGCGGTGGTTTCTACGGCCTGGACGGCACGAGCAAGCGCCGCACCTTCCTGGCCAGCCCGATGGAGTTCTCGCGCGTCACCTCCGGCTTCGCGATGCGCATGCACCCGATCCTCAGGCAGTGGCGTGCCCACAAGGGCGTCGACTACGGGGCGCCCACAGGCACGCCGGTGCGCTCGGTGGCGCATGGCACGGTGCGGTTCGCCGGCGTCCAGAACGGCTACGGCAAGGTGATCGAGATCGACCATGCCAACGGCAAGTCCACCGTGTACGCGCACCTCAGCCGCATCGACGTGCGACAGGGCCAGCGCATCGAGCAGGGCGACCGCATCGGCGCGGTGGGCGCCACCGGCTGGGCGACTGGCCCGCACCTGCACTTCGAGTACAAGGTTCGCGGCGAACAGGTCAACCCGCTGGTGATGGCTCGTTCATCGGAAGCCGTCGAGCTGAGCCCCGAGGCCCGGCAGCGCTTCGCTGGCGTGGCACTGCAGATCCGCGGCCAGCTCGATGCCGCACTGACTGTCGGCGCCACGGTCGCCGAGTGAACGAGCGCTATATCGGCCTCATGTCGGGCACCTCGCTCGACGGGATCGATGGTGTGCTGGTCGAGTGGGATGCGGCTGAGCCGCCATCGCCGCGCGTGCTGGGGCATGTCCACCTGCCCTTCGAACCGACACTGGCCGCCGAGTTGCTCGCGCTGAATGCCAGCGGCAGCGACGAACTGCATCGGGCCGCGCTGGCCGGCAATGCAGTGGCGCGGCTGTACGCCGCCGCGGCCGCACAACTTCTCAAACGATCCGGCGTGGCGGCCGCGCAGGTGCGTGCCATCGGTGCCCACGGCCAGACGGTGCGTCACCGGCCGCAGCAGTTCGACGGCAGCGGCTACACGCTGCAGTTGAACAATCCGGCGCTGCTGGCCGAACTCGCGGGCATCGACGTGGTGGCCGACCTGCGCAGCCGTGACCTTGCGGCCGGCGGCCAAGGCGCGCCGCTGGTGCCGGCCTTCCACCGCGCCCTCTTCGCCCGCCCCGTCGAGGCGCTGGCGGTGCTCAACCTCGGTGGCATCGCCAACCTGACCCTGCTGGGTGCCGACGGTTCGGTGACCGGTTTCGACTGCGGCCCGGCCAATGCGCTGCTCGACCACTGGGTGAGCCGCCATCGCGGCGAAGCCTTCGACGCCGATGGCCACTGGGCCGCCGGCGGCCAGGTCGACGCGCCGCTGCTCGCGTCGTTCCAGGCCGAACCCTATTTCGAGCAGTCGCCACCCAAGAGCACCGGCCGCGACCTGTTCCACCCCGACTGGCTGGCGAGACACCTGGACGCCCGCGGCCCGATCGCGCCCGCGGACGTGCAGGCCACACTCGCCGAGCTCACGGCCTGGGCCTGCGCTCGCGACCTGCGCCGGCACCTGCCGACCGCCGAACGCTTGCTCGTGTGCGGCGGCGGCGCCTTCAATGGCCACCTGATGCGGAGGCTCGCGACACTTCTGCCCGGCGTCCGCGTCGGCTCGACCGCCGAGCGCGGCCTGCCGCCCGATCAGGTCGAGGCCTGCGCCTTCGCCTGGCTGGCCCGCGCCTTCATCCACCGCGAGCCGGCCAGCCTGCCGTCGGTGACCGGCGCCCGCGGCGCGCGCGTGCTCGGCTGCCTGTATCCCCGCTGAAACGACGAAGGCCGCCCACAGGCGGCCTTACATGCAGGCTGGAGACAGTCAGACCGAGAAGCTCGATCCGCAGCCGCAGGTGGTGGTCGCATTCGGATTCTTGATCACGAACTGCGCACCCTGCAGGTCGTCCTTGTAGTCGATCTCGGCGCCGACCAGGTACTGCAGGCTCATGGCGTCGATCAGCAGCGTGACGCCGTTCTTCGCCATCTGCGTGTCGTCCTCGTTGACGACCTCGTCGAAGGTGAAGCCGTACTGGAAGCCGGAGCAACCGCCCCCCTGCACGAACACGCGCAGCTTCAGGTCCGGGTTGCCCTCTTCGTCGACCAGTTCCTTGACCTTGTTGGCCGCGCTGTCGGTGAAGACGATCGGCGCCGGCGGCTCGTCCACCGCGGTCTGGGTCTGGATGTTGTCGGCCACTGCACTCATTGCTCGCTCCTGCGGCTCCTTGCCGTGGCGCGTATTTTCACAGATTGGAGGCCGCCAGCTTCAATGATGGTTTCTCCTCGGCCTTCAGCGGCCGCAGTTCGCCGTCGATCGTGGCGCCCTGGTGCATCTCCAGCACCTCGTAGCGGACGTCGCCGGTGATCTGTGCCCGGGGCTGCAGTTCGAGCAGCGAGCTGGAATGGATAGGGCCGACGACCGTGCCGTTGACGATCACGTGCCCGGCGATGACCTTCCCGGTGACGCGGGCTTTTTCGCTGATCACGAGGATGCTGTAGCCCTCGCCCGCCGCGATGACGTCGCCGACCACCTCGCCGTCGATGCGCAGGCCATCGGAGAACTTCAGTTCGCCGCTGATGACCGTGCCTTCACCGATCAGCGTGCGGATCGGCGGCTGCTTCTGCTTTCCGAACATGGTGTTCCCTCCTGGTTGCCGATGCGATGCGCCACAACCGCTCACATCTGGACCGAGTGCGACGCAAGAAGCGCGCCGCGGGTGTCGGTGACCTTTACCGTCACCGTCCTGATCACCGCCTGCGCTGGATGGTCGATCACCCCTTCCACACGACGGTACTGCTTCACTTGCAGGGGCTGCGCGCCGCCGGGATGCGGCTGCGTCCACGGCTTGCCATCCAGCGTGCCGGCCAGCGTCACCTCGTAACGGCCCGCGAACTCCGGCCTCGCCTTTCCCGGCTGCAGGAGCAGCAGTTGGTAGCGCAGTTGGTGGTCGCTTGCGGCTTCGGCCTGCAGGCCTCGGATGCTCAGCGCCGACTCGCCGGCCGCGGCCGGCAGCAGGCGCTCGAAGAAGCCGAGGTCGTTCTTCAGCGCCAGGTTCTCGGCCTCGGTCTGCTTGAGCTGCTGGGCCAGGCGCTCCTGCGCCGTGCGCTCCGCCTTGAGCAGGCTGTCGGCAGTGTTGGCGATGGACAGCGCCTTCTCGCGCTCCTCGCGAAGCTGCGCAACCTCGACGCGCAGTTGCGCGAGCTCCTCCTTGGCACGGCTGTCGAGGCCGGCCAGGCCCTTGCCGGTCTCGAAGGCCCACATTGCCAGCGCCGCAGAGAAACCCAGCGCGACCGCGGCCACTGCCCAGCGCACCGGCCAGGGCAGGTGGCTGCGCACGATCATGCGCGGCGCGCTGACCGACAATCGTCGTCGCAGGAGTTTCCAACGCATGTCAGCTGGTTTCGGCAGGTAAGCAAGGCCCGGAAACGAAAGAGGCCGCACGACGGCGGCCTCGTTCGAGGATCGGCGCGTGAAGCGACCTCAGCGCTTGCTGAACTGCTTCCGGCGGCGGGCGCCGTGCAGGCCGACCTTCTTGCGCTCCACTTCGCGCGCGTCGCGCGTCACGAAGCCGGCGCGGCTCAGTTCGGGCTTGAGCGCCGCGTCGTAGTCGATCAGCGCGCGGGTGATGCCGTGGCGCACCGCACCGGCCTGGCCGGACTCGCCGCCGCCGTGCACGTTCACCTTGACGTCGAAGGCAGCATCGTTGGCGGTCAGCACCAGCGGCTGCTTGACGACCATGATCGAGGTCTGGCGGCCGAAGTACTGCTCGACCGGGCGACCGTTGATCACGATCTGGCCGGTGCCCTTCTTGATGAAGACACGCGCCACCGACGACTTGCGGCGGCCGGTGCCGTAGTTCCAATTTCCGATCATCACCGCTCCTTAGATGTCCAGCTGCTTGGGCTGCTGGGCGGTGTGCGGATGCGTGGCACCGGCGTACACCTTCAGCTTCTTGACCATCGCGTAGCCGAGCGGGCCCTTGGGCAGCATGCCCTTGACCGCCTTCTCGAGCGCGCGCCCGGGATGCTTGGCCTGCATGTCCTTGAACTTGGTGCCGTAGATGCCGCCAGGGAAGCCCGAGTGGCGGTAGTACACCTTGTCGTTGGCCTTGTTGCCGGTGACGCGGATCTTGTCGGCGTTGACGACGACGATGAAGTCGCCGGTATCGACGTGAGGCGTGTAGATGGCCTTGTGCTTGCCGCGCAGGCGGAGGGCGACTTCACTGGCCACCCGTCCGAGGACCTTGTCGGTCGCGTCAATCACAAACCACTCATGCGTCACCTCGGCCGGCTTGGCGCTGAAGGTTTTCATGATTCGTGGAAGTTTCTCGAGTCAGTACCCCTGGCCACGAGGGCCTCGCCACCCGAGGCTCCGCTTCTTCGATGGGCGGACTCTCGATCGGCGTCGCCTGCCGCCGGCAGGGCCGAGGCAGACCTTTCCCGCGGGGCGCAAAGCGGAAAAGCCTGTGAGTCTAGCAGATTCGCCCGCCCGCCAGAACCGGTGCATTCGCACGGATGGCACGGTGCCGGCGCCGGGGTTGGACTGCAGCCCCTAGCGGATTCGCATAGACTAGGGTTAACCCTAGACCGAGGAGGTCCCGGATGACTGCTCCCGATCAAGTTCCTGCCGATCCTGCCCGCGCCACCGCCGCACCGGAGGGCGAGGGGTCGTCGCGCTGGTCGTGGGTGCCCATCCGCTCGCTCGGCCCGCGCCACCGCGACCGGATCGCCGCCCACCTGCTGAGCCTCGAAGAGACCGATCGCTACCTGCGTTTCGGCTACCCGGCCACGGACGCCCAGATCTCCCGCTACGTCGACACGCTGGACTTCGACCAGGACGAGGTGTTCGGCATCTTCAACCGCCGCCTCGAGCTGATCGCGATGGCGCATCTGGCCCACCCGAACACGCCGGCCGAGGGTGCCCGCGGCACCATGGCCGAATTCGGCGTGTCGGTGATGCGCAAGGTGCGCGGCCGCGGCTTCGGCGCCCGCCTGTTCGAGCACTCGGTGCTGCATGCGCGCAACCGGGGCGTGCAGACGCTGTTCATCCACGCGCTAAGCGAGAACACGGCGATGCTCAAGATCGCCCGCAACGCCGGCGCCACAGTGGAACGCGACGGCTCCGAATCCGACGCCTGGCTGCGTCTGCCGCCCGACACCTTCGTGTCGCACGTGGAAGAAATGATGGGCGAGCAGGCCGCGGAGTTCGACTACCAGATCAAGCGCCACGCCAGCCACGTGCAGCTGATCCTCGACACGATCTCCGAAGTCAAGGCTCACATTTCCAAGACGCATCACGTCGCGGGCGAGTAAGGCGGGCCAGCCCCCGCGGCTGCGGTGGAGCCCCGGGCTCGGGGATGAACGGGATCGGTCGGCAACCGTAACATCCAGTACATTGAAGTTCCGCGATCGACCTGCCATGTCAGGTGCGTGACTCGACGAACCGGACCTGGCCATGCCAACCTCGACCCTTCTCATTGCGCTGTCTGCCCTGTCGGGCGTGGCTGTGGCATCCGTGGGCTGGCTCTGGTGGTTGCGGCGCCCGGCCAAGCCTGTGCCGCTTCCCACCGAATGGGCACTGACGGCGCGGCCGGTGTTCTCCACCGACGAACGCCGCGTCTACCGGCTGCTGCGCGAGGCACTGCCGCATCACATCGTGCTGTCCAAGCTGCCGCTGGTGCGCTTCAGCCAGCCGGTCGATCCGGGACGGGTGCGCTTCTGGTACGACCTGCTCGGTTCGATCCACGTGACCTTCGCGGTGTGCAGCGCCAACGGCCGCGTGCTCGCCGCGATCGACCTCGACACCGACCGCGGCAACTCGCGCCGCGTGCTGCAGATCAAGCAGGCCGTGCTCGGCGCCTGCCGCGTGCGCTACCTGCGCTGCCCGGTCGAGAATCTGCCCTCGGTGGCCGAACTGCAGCTGCTGGTGCCACAGGCCGGCGCCAGCGCCCGCGGCCCGCAGGCCGCCACGCCGCCCGCCCACACGCTGCACCAGGCCCGCGACACGCTGGCCAGCACGGTGGCCAATCGTCGCGCCGAGCGCACGGCGCTGTGGCAGGACTCCTCGCTGTTCCAGGATTCGTTCTTCGCCCCCGACACGCGCAGCGACGGCTCCGGCCAGAGCGAGTTCGGCAGCCTCGGCCCGGCCAGCGGCCCGCGCAGCCGTCCGGCGCCGCTCGACGGCGACGACATCGGCGGCGTGGTGGTCGACGGCCCGCGCTTCTCGTCGCGCTGACGCCGCCGCGTAGGATGCGGGCATGAGCCCGCAGCACGCCGCCACCGACACGCCCTATGCAGGCCTCACGCCCGAGGTCGTGCTCGACGCGCTCGACGCCGTAGGGCTGCGCGGCGATGGCCGCCTGATCCAGCTGAACTCGTACGAGAACCGCGTCTTCCAGGTCTTCCTCGAGGATGGCCGGGTCGTCGTGGCCAAGTTCTACCGGCCCGATCGCTGGAGCAACGCGCAGATTCTCGAGGAGCATGCGTTCGCGGCCGAGCTCGATGCCCATGAAGTACCGCTGGCCGCACCCTGGAAGATGCAGGCCGATTCACGCTCGCTGCATGCCGAGCGGCTGACTGCGCTGGGCAGCACCCTCGCCTCGTTCGACACGCCGGACGGTCCGTACCGCTTCGCCGTCACCGAGCGCCAGGCCGGCCGGGCGCCGGAGGTCGAGGATGCGGCGGTGCTGGAGTGGATCGGCCGCTTCATCGGCCGAATCCACGCCGTCGGCGCCGCGGGTCGCTTCGAACATCGCCTCGCGCTCAGCCCGGCCAGCCTCGGTCACGATCCTCGCGACTGGCTGCTCGCCCAGGACGTGGTGCCGCCCGACGCCCTGCCGGCCTGGCGAGGGATGGTCGATGCGGCGCTCGAGCGCGTCGATGCCGCCTTTGACGCCGCCGCACCACTGCGCACGCTGCGCCTGCACGGAGACTGCCACCTCGGCAACATCCTGTGGACCGCCGCCGGTCCGCACTTCGTGGACCTCGACGACGCACTCACCGGACCGGCCGTGCAGGACCTGTGGATGCTGCTGTCGGGCTCGCGCGCCGAGCGACAGAAGCAGCTCGGCGCGGTGCTCGACGGCTACGAGCAGTTCATGGACTTCGACCGCCGCGAACTGGCACTGATCGAGCCGCTGCGCACGCTGCGCATCGTGCACCACAGCGCCTGGATCGCGAGACGCTGGGCCGACCCGGCATTCCCGATCGCCTTCCCGTGGTTCGAGAGCCCGGCCTACTGGGCCGAGCAGGCCACGCGGCTGCGTGACCAGCTCGAGGCCATGGACGAAGCCCCCCTGGTGGCCTGAGCGCTCAGCCCGCCAGCAGCGCGTTGACGCGCTTCACGTAGGCACCCGGGTCCTCCAGCGTGCCGCCCTCGGCGAGCAGCGCCTGGTCGAAGAGGATGTGCGCCAGGTCGTCGAAGTGCGCGCTGGCATCGAGCCGCTTCACGAGCGCATGCTCGGCGTTCACCTCGAGGATGGGCTTGGCCTTGGGCGCGTCCTGCCCCGCCTGCTTGAGCATGCGGGCGAGGTGGCCGCTGATGTCGCCCTCATCGACCACCAGACAGGCCGGCGAATCGACGAGACGCGTGG
>NZ_JBFXIO010000016.1:0-27026 GCF_050175855.1 Piscinibacter sp. | reverse complement strand
GTCGGGCCAGGCCTGGCCCGACAGCACCATGGCGGGATCGCCCGGCCCCGGCACCAGCCGCGTGCTGCGCGGCCTCGGCGTGCCGGCGTCGTGCATCGCCGTGCCGGCGGCCGATGCGGCGCAGTTCGACTCCGAGTCGCTCTGGCAGCAGCTGCGCACTCGCGACTGGCACGGTGCCACGGTGCTGATCGTGCGCGGCGAGAGCGGCCGCGACTGGCTGGCCGACACGCTGCGCGCGCACGGCGCCGAGGTGAGCTTCGTGACGGCCTACGAGCGCTGTGCCCCGACGCTCGACGATGCGCAGCGGACGTGCCTGCGCGCGGCGCTGCAGGCGCCCGCCGGGCACGTGTGGATGTTCAGCAGCTCCGAATCCATCGGCCACCTGGAAGCCCTGGCCCCGGGCGCCGACTGGCGCGGGGCCGCCGCCTTGGCCACCCATCCGCGCATCGCCGGGCGCGCCCGCGAGGCCGGCTTCGGCGCGGTGCACGAATGCCGTCCTTCGATGGAGGCGGTGGTGGCCTGCCTACAATCGATCGAGACCCGACAGCGCTCCGGCGCCTGACCTTCCGTGAGCGAGAACGACCCCAGCCCCGAATCCGGCGACGCCGCGCCCGCACCGGCGCCGGCGGCCGTGCCCGCGCCCGCGCCGGCGAACGCGCCGGCCGGCCCGGGCCGCGCCTGGGCGGCCATGGGGGCGGTGCTGCTGGTGATCAGCGTCACGGCCGTGGCCCTGGCCTGGAAGGCCGAACAGCGCGTGAGCTCGCTCGAGCAGGAACTGGTGCGCCGCCAGCAGGAGAGCGCCCAGCAGGCCGTCGAGGCGCAGATGCTCGCCAAGCAGGCCAGCGAGGGCATGGGCGCGGCCGCTGCCAAGGTGGCGCTGCTCGAGGCCCGCGTGGCCGAGGTGGCCCTGCAGCGCACCCAGCTCGAGGACCTGATCCAGTCGCTGTCGCGCTCGCGTGACGAGAACCTGCTCGTCGACATCGAGGCGGCGCTGCGCATGGCGATGCAGCAAGGCGCGATCACCGGCAGCACCGAACCTCTGGTGCTGGCACTGCGCCAGAGCGACGAGCGCCTCGCCCGCTTCAGCCAGCCGCGCCTGGAAGGCGTGCGCCGCGCGATCGCGCGCGACCTCGACCGCGTGAAGTCGGTGGGGGCGCTGGACATCGCCTCGCTGACCATCAAGATCGACGAAGTCATGCGCATGGTCGACGACCTGCCGCTGCTGTCGGTGGCCGATCCGAAGCGTGACCTGCCACGCGAATCGGCGCGTGGTGCGGCGGCCGCCAAGGTCTCGTCAGCCGCGCCGGCCGCCTCGGCGCCCGCTGCGCAGGGCCTCTGGCCCGCCGCCTGGAGCGAGGCCTGGACACGCTGGACCGCCTCGGTCTGGGCCGAGGTGCGATCGCTGGTGCGCGTGACCCGCATCGACCACCCGGATGCTGCGCTGCTCGCGCCCGAGCAGGCCTACTTCCTGCGCGAGAACCTCAAGCTCAAGCTGCTCAACGCGCGGCTGGCGCTGCTCAGCCGCCAGTTCCCCACGGCGCAGGCCGACCTGCAGACGGCGCAGCAGTCGCTCGACCGCTACTTCGACCGCAGCTCGCGGCGTGCGACGTCCGCCAGCGAGCTGCTGCGCCAGGTGGCCATGCAGGCGCGCCAGACCACGCTGCCGCGTCCCGACGACACCCTCGCGGCGCTGGCCACCGCCGCGGCGGGCCGCTGATCGAGACCGAACCGGCGATGCGCGCGGTCATCTGGTTCGTGCTGCTGTTCGTGGTCGCCGTCGTCGCGGCCACCACGCTCGGCGGCAACGACGGCCTGGTGAGCATCTACTGGGCCGGGCAGCGGCTCGACCTGTCGCTCAACTTCTTCCTGATCCTGCTGGCGGCGCTGTGCTTCGTGCTGGTGACGGTCTTCAACGCGATCAACGCGCTGATCGGCCTGCCGCGCCGGGCCCGCGAATGGCGCGTGTCGCGGCGCGACCGCACCGCCCAGGCCTCGCTGCGCGAGGCGCTGGCGCAGTATTTCGGAGGCCGCTACAGCCGCGCGCAGAAGGCGGCGCAGCGCGCGCTGACCATCCAGGCCGACACCCCCGAGCTGGCGCAGGACAACGAGTTCACCGTGCTCGGTCACCTGCTGGCCGCCGGCAGCGCCCACCGCCTGCAGGACCGCGCCGGCCGCGATCGTTCCATCGAGCGTGCCCTCGAGCTGGCGCGGCGCAGCCCGTCGGCGCGCGCCGCCGAGGAGGGCGCGCGGCTGCTGGCGGCCGAATGGGCGCTCGACGACCGCGATGCCGACCGAGCGCTCGAACTGCTCGGCGCGCTGCCCACCGGCGTGGCGCGGCGCACCCATGCGCTGCGCCTGCGCCTGCAGGCCACGCGGCTGGGCCGCCAGCCGCAGGAGGCACTGAAGACGGCGCGGCTGCTGGCCAAGCACCAGGGCTTCTCGAAGGAGGCCGCGCAGGGCCTGCTGCGCTCGCTGGCCTTCGAGTCGCTCGAGACCGCGCGCGACGCCGAACAACTGCGCCGAGTCTGGGCGCAGCTCGACGGGCTCGACCGGCGCGATGCCTTCGTCGCCGCGCGTGCGGCCAGTCTCGCCGCAGGGTTCGGCGCCACCGACGAGGCGCGCGGCTGGCTGCGGCCGTTCTGGGATCGGCTCGCCGAGCTGGGCGCCGACGAGCGCGCCGTGCTGGCGCTGGCGCTGGCCGAGTCGGTGCAGGGCCTGGGTGTCGAGTGGCTGCCCAAGCTGGAGGCGGCGGCGCAGGCCTACGGCCGCGAGCCGGCGATGGGCTACGCCGTGGGCATCGCCCTGGCCGACCGCCAGCTCTGGGGCAAGGCGCGCCGCCTGCTCGAGGACGCAGCGGCCGACGCCACGCTGCAAGCGGCCGCGCGGCGCAAGGCCTGGCTCACGCTGGCGCGCATCGCTGGCGAGGAAGGCGACGCCGAGCGCGCCGCCCGAGCCTACGAATCCGCGGCCATCCTGGCCTGAGCGGAGCCGCTCCCAAAGCCTGCTATACTGCGCGGCTCGCGCGGCTGTAGCTCAGTTGGATAGAGTACTTGGCTACGAACCAAGGGGTCGTGGGTTCGAATCCTGCCAGCCGCGCCATTCATCTCGACGGGTCAGTTCACTCAGTGGGCTGACCCGTTTCTCATTCCGGCAGGCCGGGCAGGGCGATCGATCCTGCTCGCGATGCCGGCCGGAAAGGGCCCGTCTCAAGGTTGCAGAGGCGTCGCCAGGTCCGGGACCGGCCTGCCAGAAAGCGCCGCCACTAGGTTGTCGGCTGCCCGCATCTCGATCTCCTGCCGCACTCGGCGCACGGCCGAGCCGAGGTGCGGCGTGAAGACGGTTCGAGGGTGGTTCAGCAGCGCCGCCGGGATCGCCCGTGGTCGATCGGGAAGGTTCCAGTCTTCCATCTCGAACACGTCGGCCGCGTAGGCACCGAGCTGGTCGCTGTCGAGGGCCCGCACGACCGCGTGCTCGTCGACGACGGAGCCGCGGCCGACGTTCACCAGCACCAGCCCCGGCCTCGCGGCGCCGAGCACGCCGTCGTCGATCAGGTGCCGTGTCTCGGCCATCAGCGGCACCGCCAGGATGGCGTAGTGCGCCTGCGCGAGCGCAGCGCGCAGCCCCGTGGCGCGGACGCCCGGGTGATCGGCGCGCGGGTCGACACCGAGGATCTCGGCGCAGCCGAAGCCCCTGAGCCTGTCGACGATGGCGCGCCCGACGGCGCCGAGCCCGACCACCGCCACAGTCGAGCCGTGCAGGCCGGTGCCGTAGAACGCCGGACGCCATCCCGCGAACCCTGCGCGCACGGCCTGGTCGCCCGCCAGGACATGCCGGGCCGCCGCAATGGCCAGCCCGACCGCCAGCTCCGCTGTCGGCTCGGTAAGCAGGTCCGGCACGAAGCTCACGAGCACGCCCGCGCGTGCACAGGCCGCCAGGTCGAAGTTGTCGTAGCCCTTGAGGGCGCATGCCACGGTGCGCAGGCGCGGCGCTGCGGCCAGCACCTGCGCGTCGATGCGGTCGGTCATGAAGGCCATCCAGCCGTCCGCATCACGCAGGTGGCGGGCCAGCACCTCGGCGGCCCAGGGCTCGGGGCCGGGATTCATGACCACCTCGCCTGCGGCCCGCAGCGTCTCGAGGACCTCGGCGTGGATGGGCTGGCTCACGACGATCCTGTTCAAGGGGTCTCTCCTGCTGGCTGGGCTGGCGCGCTGGCTGATTCTGGACGGTGTCGATGTCAGCCGGGTGACCCCGGCGCCGGGCTGCCCCTGGCGGTCGTCCAGCGATTGACTTGAATCCGTCACGCCACCGTCACGACCCGTCTAGATGATCCGCCCCGTTCACCCCGGAGCAAGCCATGGATCACCTTGCAATCGAAGTCGAGTCTCTGTGCAAGAGCTTCAATGGCACGCAGGCACTGCGCGGCGTGTCGCTGCGCGTGGCGCAGGGCGAGATGGTGGCCTTGCTCGGTGCGTCGGGGTCCGGCAAGTCGACGCTGCTGCGGCATCTGAACGGATTGCATCGCGCCGACGCCGGCCCGGGCAGCATGGTGCGCGTGCTCGGCCGAACCGTGCAGAGTGGCGGCCTGCTCGCGCGCGACGTGAGGGCGCAGCGGGCCGAGGTGGCCGCCATCTTCCAGCAGTTCAACCTGGTCGACCGGCTGCCGGTGATGGTCAACGTTCTGGCCGGTGCCCTGCACCGCTTGCCGATGTGGCGCGCCCTGCTGCGTCGCTTCCCCGAGAACGAGCTGAATCGGGCTTACCAGGCACTGCAGCGCGTCGGCATCGAGCGCTGCGCCTGGCAGCGTGCCTCCACGTTGTCCGGTGGCCAGCAGCAGCGCGCGGCGATCTCGCGCGCGCTGGTACAGCAGGCCAGGGTGGTGCTGGCGGACGAGCCCATCGCCTCGCTCGATCCCGAATCCAGCCGGCGCGTGATGTCGCTGCTGGCCGAACTGAACCGCGAACTCGGCGTGACCGTGCTGGTATCGCTGCACCAGGTCGAGCATGCCTTCGCCTTCTGCCCGCGCACCGTCGCGCTTCGCGCGGGAGAGATCGTCTACGACGGCCCGACGCGGGAGCTCGATGCGCCGCGGCTGCGCGCACTGTACGGAACGCAAAGCGACGAACTGCTGGGCCCGCCGCAGCCTGCCGACGGCATTGCTCAGGCGCAGCCCTGGCAATTGCCTGTTCTCCACGCGGCCTGAGGGCCGGCCTTCCCCCTTCCCATCACCGGAGCACACCCATGAAACTGTGGAAACCGCTGGCCGCCGCTGCAGCCGCCATCACCCTCGCCGGCACCGCCGTCGCGCAGACCCAGGAGATCAACTTCGGGTTCATCTCCACCGAGTCGTCCTCCGGCCTGAAGGCGGCGTGGCAGCCCGTGCTGGAAGACATGAGCAAGGCCACCGGCGTGAAGGTCAACGCCTTCTTCGCCACCGACTACGCCGGCGTCATCGAGGCGATGCGCTTCAACAAGGTCCAGGTGGCCTGGTTCGGCAACAAGTCGGCCATCGAGGCAGTGGACCGCTCCAACGGCGAGGTGTTCGCCAAGGTGGTCGACACCGACGGCACCGAGGGCTACTACTCGATCCTGGTGGTGCACCGCGACAGCCCGCTCAAGAGCCTGGACGACGTGCTGCGTCAGCGCGCCGGCCTGACGCTGGGCTTCGGCGATCCGAACTCCACCAGCGGCACGGTGATCCCGGGCTATTACGCCTTCGCGAAGCACCAGGTCGAGCCGACGAAGGACTTCAAGCGCATGGTGCGGGCGAACCACGAGACGAACCTGCTGGCCGTCGTCAGCAAGCAGGTGGACGTGGCGACCAACAACACCGAGAACTGGTCGCGCTTCGAGAAGACGCACCCGGAGAAGCTGAAGGAAGTCCGCGAGATCTGGCGCTCGCCGCTGATCCCGAGCGACCCGATCGTCTGGCGCAAGGACCTCGACGAAGCCACCAAGGCCAAGGTGCGCGACTTCATGCTGAACTACGGCAAGAAGCCCGAGGAGCTCGCCAAGTTGAACAAGCTGGGCTACAGCCAGTTCCGGCCCTCGAGCGACGCGCAGCTCTCCACGATCCGCCAGATCGAACTGGTGAAGTCGCGCGCCAAGGTCGAGGGCGACGCCTCGATGTCGGCCGACGAGAAGGCCCGCAAGCTCCAGGACATCGACAAGAAGCTGGACGAGCTGGGCAAGCAGATCGCCAGTGCGAAGTAGCCGGTGAGCAGCATCACGTCACTGCCGGCGCCGGAAGCGCTGCCGCAGCCGCCGCGGCCCTCCCTGGCCACGCTGCTGGCCTGGGGCGTGCTGCTGGCGCTGCTGGCGGCCTCGTGGCGGGGCGCCGAGATGCGGCCGCTGGAGCTGCTGCGCGATTCGGGGAACATCCTCGACTACGCGCGCAGCTTCTTCCCGCCGGATTTCCAGGACTGGCGGCACTACCTGCAGGAGATGCTGATCACCCTGCAGATCGCCCTGTGGGGCACCGCGCTGGCGGTGGCCTGCGCCGTGCCGCTCGGTCTGCTGGCGGCCGCCAACATCGCGCCGTGGTGGCTGCGCCAGCCGGTGCGCCTGATGCTCGATGCCAGCCGCGCGATCAACGAGATGGTGTTCGCGCTGCTGTTCGTCGTGGCCGTCGGGCTGGGGCCCTTTGCCGGCGTGCTGGCCTTGTGGGTGCACACCACCGGCATCCTCGGAAAGCTGTTCTCCGAGGCGGTCGAGGCCATCGATCCGCAGCCGGTCGAAGGCATCCGCGCGACGGGTGCCAACCCGCTGCACGAAGTGCTGTACGGCGTGATTCCGCAGGTGATGCCGCTGTGGCTGTCCTACACGCTGTACCGCTTCGAGTCCAACGTGCGTTCGGCTGCGGTGGTCGGCATGGTCGGCGCCGGGGGCATCGGCATGGTGCTGTGGGACGTGATGCGCGGGTTCCAGTATGCGCAGACCGCTGCGGTGCTGTTGATGCTGGTGGCCTGCGTGTCGTTCATCGACCTGGTGTCGTCCCGGCTGCGCAAGAGCCTGCTCTGACCCGATTCGAACGGAGAACCGCCATGGACATCGTCGAGCGCATCGACCGGCTCTTCGCCAGCCACGGCCATGTGCCCTACGAGGGCGCGCGCCGCGAGGCCATCAGCGCCCTGGAGCACGCGCTGCAGTGCGCGCAGCTCGCCGAATGGGCCCACGCCGATTCGAGCCTGGTGGCGGCGGCCTTCCTGCACGACGTCGGCCACTTCCTCGCCGCCGAGGCGGTGGCCCGCAACGACCACGTGGACGACCGCCACGAGGAACTGGTGGTGCCCTTCCTCGCCGAGGGCTTCGATGCCGCGGTGACCGAGCCGGTGCGCCTGCACGTGCAGGCCAAGCGCTACCTGGTGCGCATCGACGACGCCTACGCACGTTCGCTCTCGCCGGCCTCGGTGCACTCGCTGGCGCTGCAGGGCGGGCCGATGCGCGACGACGAGATGGAACGCTTCGAGGACCTGCCGTTCGCCCGCGAGGCGGTGCAGTTGCGCCGCTGGGACGACCTGGCCAAGGAACCGGGGCGCCGCACGCCCTCGATCGACTGGTACCTCGCGCTGCTCGAAGACCTGCGCGAGCGCCCGTTCCTCGATTCGAAGACCGGCATCGGCGCCGGCAACGTGGCCTGAGCTCAGGCCACCCGCCGCCCCGCCACGTAGACCTCGCGCACCACCGGGTGCGCTTCCACCTCGCGCACGCGCAGCAGGTCGCCGCGCAGCCCCGTCGCGATCTCGCCGCGGTCGTGCAGGCCGGCCGCCTCGGCCGGGCCGCGTGTCACCACGCGCATCGCCTCCGGCAGCGAGAAGCCGGCCTCGCGGTGCAGCACCCAGGCTGCCTGCAGCAGGCTGCCCGGCACGTAGTCGGACGACAGCCCGTCGAGCACGCCTTCGCGCGCCAGCGTGGCCGCGGCGACATTGCCGGAGTGCGAGCCGCCACGCACGACGTTGGGTGCGCCCGCGATGGTCTTCAGCCCGTGCGCGTGCGCATGGCGCGCCGCGGCCAGCGTGGTCGGGAACTCGCTCATCGAGGCGCCGAGCGCGCGCGCCTCCTCGACATGCTCGAGCGTGGTGTCGTCGTGGGTGGCCAGCGCCACGCCGTGCGCGCGGGCGAAGTCGGCGAACCAGCGGCGGTTCGGCTGGGCATGCCGTGCCTGGCGCTGCGGCGCGATGCGCACTTCCTCGTCGAACTGCGCGTCGCTCCAGCCCTTCTTGCCGGTGTAGTAGATGCGTGCCTGCTCGACGTCGGTCCACTGCCGCTGTCCGGGCGTGTGATCCATCAGCGAGATCAGGCGCAGCCGCGGGTGGCCGGCGAAGGGCTCGAACAGTTCCTGCGCATTGGGCGCCGGCAGCTCGCAGCGCACGTGGATCAGGTGCTGGCAACGCAGCGCGCTCGCCGATTCGAGCTGATCCAGCACGCCCAGCAATGCGCTCTGGTCGCGCGAGCGGAAGCCGTCGCCGTACGGGTCGCCGACGCCGATGGCGTCGAGCACGGTGGTGATGCCGGCGGCGGCCAGCTCCGCATCGTGCGCCTGCACCGCCGCGCGCATCGGAAAGGTGACCTTCGGACGCGGCATCACGTGGCGCTCGAGGTTGTCGGTGTGCACCTCGACGAGGCCGGGCAGCAGCCAGTCGCCGTCGACGTCGATCGCACCGGGCCGCGCGCTGGCGCCGGACTCGATCGACGCGATGCGGCCACCGGCCACACGCACCGTCGCACGCGGCAGCACCTCCTGGCCGAGCACCACGCGGGCGTTGGTGAAGATCTGTTCGTCCATGCTCAGCTCTCGGTGAAGTCGAAGCGACGGGTGGCCACGGAGTCACGCACCTCCTCGTCGTGGAAGATGCCGACGATGGCGCTGCCGCGCCGCTTGGCCTCCTCGATCAGCTCGATCACGACGCGGCGGTTGGCCGCATCGAGCGAGGCGGTGGGCTCGTCGAGCAGCAGCAGCCGCGCCGGCTCGATGAAGCCGCGGGCGATGTTCACCCGCTGCTGCTCGCCGCCGGAGAAGGTGGCCGGCGGCAGGCCCCACAGGCCGGGTGGCAGGTTCAGCCGCGCCAGCAGCGCGCCGGCCCGCTCGCGTGCCGCCTCCAGCGCAGCCAGGTAGGGCGTGTCGTCGAGCGGGTCGGCGTCGGCTTCCGGGTCCGTCGGGTCGGCCTCCAGGAGGCGCTCGGCCACCACGTCCAGCGCCGGCTGGCGAGGCAGCGAGCGCAGGAACTGGCTGACGTAGGCGATCTCGCGGCGGCGCAGCGCCAGGATCTGGCGCGGCTCGGCTCGCGCGAGGTCGATGCGTTCGCCGCTGGCGCGGTGCAGCCACAGCGCGCCTTCGTCCACTGCGTAGCTGCCGTACAGGCACTTCATCAGCGTCGACTTGCCGCGGCCGGACGGCCCGACCAGCGCCACGCACTCGCCCGCGCCCACCTGCAGGCTGACACCGTCGAGCACCGGCAGCTGCAGCCCGTCGCGCAGGTGCAGCGTGAAGCGCTTGCGCACACCGGCGATGTCGAGGACGGGGTTCATGCGCTCACCACCGACGACACGAGCAGCTGCGTGTAAGGGTGCTGCGGATCGTCGAACACCCGATCGGTCAGCCCCTGCTCGACGATGCGGCCCTGGCGCATCACCAGCGTGCGGTGTGCCAGCAGCCGCGCCACGCCGAGGTCGTGCGTGACGACGATGGCCGAGAGGTGCAGCCGCCCCACCAGCAGGCGAATCAGGTCGAGCAGCCGGGCCTGCACCGAGACGTCGAGCCCCGAGGTCGGCTCGTCCATCAGCACCAGGCGCGGCCGCGTGACGAGGTTGCGCGCGATCTGCAGGCGCTGGCGCATGCCGCCGGAGAACTCGCGCGGCGAGTCGTCCAGCCGCGCCGGATCGAGTTCCACGCGGGCCAGCCAGCGGGTGGCCGTGTCGCGCAGCGCCGCATAGCGGCGTTCGCCCTGGCCCATCAGCCGCTCGCCCACGTTGGCCCCGGCGCTGACGTTCATGCGCAGGCCCTCGTGGGCCTGCTGCTCGACGAATCCCCACTCGGTGCGCGAGAGTTCGCGCCGTTCGCGTTCGCCGACGCGGTGCACGTCGACCTCCCGGCCGTCGCGGCAGCGGTAGAGCACCTGGCCTTCGGCCGGCGCCAGCCGCCCGGCGATGCAGTTCAGCAGCGTCGACTTGCCCGAGCCCGATTCGCCGACGATCGCCAGCACCTCGCCCGGATGCAGCTCGAAGCTCGCCTCGCGCACGGCCCAGGCGCCGTCGTGTGCACCTTCGAAGCGGTGGCACAGCCCTCGCACACGCAGTACCGGATG
This sequence comes from Piscinibacter sp., assembly GCF_050175855.1. Lineage (GTDB taxonomy): Bacteria > Pseudomonadota > Gammaproteobacteria > Burkholderiales > Burkholderiaceae_C > Piscinibacter. The sequence continues at coordinate 16,725 of NZ_JBFXIO010000016.1, read as the reverse complement.
GCTCATGTGCGGGCCTCCTGCTGCTCGCGGCAGTGGTCGGTGTCGGAGCAGGTCCACTGCGTGCTGCCGTCTTCCATCAGGATCTCGTCGAGGTAGCTGGTGGTGCAGCCGCACAGGGCGCAGGCGTGGCCCTGCGGCTCGATGCGGAACGGGTGGTCGTCGAAGTCGAGGCTCTTCACATCGGTGTAGGGCGGGATCGCGTAGAGCCTCTTCTCGCGCCCGGCGCCGAACAGCTGCAGCGCCGGCATGCGGTGCATCTTCGGGTTGTCGAAGCTCGGGATCGGCGAGGGCGACATCACGTAGCGGCCGTTCACCAGCACCGGGTAGTCGTAGGTGGTGTCGATGCGGCCCCACTGCGCGATGTCCTCGTACAGCTTCACGTTCATCAGGCCGTACTCGGCGAAGGCGTGCAGCTTCAGCGTCTCGCGCCGGCGTGCCTCGAGCTTGTAGAGCGGCTCGGGCTGCGGCACCTGGTAGACGAGGATCTGCGCCTCGGTCAGCGGCCGCTCGGGGATGCGATGGCGCGTCTGGATGATCGTCGCCTCGGCGGTGCGCTCGGTGGTGCGGCCGCCGGTGGTGCGGGCGAAGAAGCGGCGGATGTTGACGGCGTTGGTGGTGTCGTCCGAGCCCTGGTCGATGACCTTGAGCACGTCGTCCTGCCCGATCACCGCGGCCGTGACCTGGATGCCGCCGGTGCCCCAGCCATAGGCCAGCGGCATCTCGCGCGAGCCGAAGGGCACCTGGTGGCCGGGGATCGCCACGGCCTTGAGCAGCGCGCGGCGGATCATGCGCTTGGTGCCCTCGTCGAGGTAGGCGAAGTTGTAGCCGTTCATGGCTTGCGCTCCTCGCGCAGCGCGCGCACCAGCAGCAGCTCCGACTCGAAGGTCACGTAGTGCGGCAGTTTCAGGTGCTGCACGAAGCCGGAGGCCTCGACGTTGTCGCCGTGGCTCAGCACGAATTCGCTGTCCTGCGCCGGGCTGGCGACCTGCTCGTCGAACTCGTCCGCGCGCATCACCCGGTCGACCAGCGACATCGCCATCGCCTTGCGTTCGCCATGGCCGAACACCAGGCCCTGGCCGCGGGTGAACTGCGGCGGCTGCGTGGCGCTGCCGGCGAACTGGTTGACCATCTGGCAGTCGGTCAGCTCGATCTCGCCGATCTCGATGGCGAAGCCGAGTTCGTCCGGCACGATCTCCAGCGGGAGCGCACCGAAGCGGATCTCGCCGGCGAAGGGGTGGGTGTAGGCGTAGCCGCGCTGCGTGGAGTAGCCCATGCCCAGCACCCAGCCCTCGTCGGCGCGGGCGAGCATCTGCAGACGGGCCGTGCGCGGCAGCGGATGGGCCGGCGGATCGCGGGTGATGTCCGGCGGCTCGGGGTCGCCCTCGCTCGGCTCGCACGGCTCGATCAGGCCCTGGGCAGCGAGCTCGTCGATCGGGCTGGCCAGCGGTGTCTCGAGGGCGTCGATGGCCGCGGGCGTCACGGCCTCGGGCGCCGCGCCGGCGCCTGCGAGATCGAAGTCCAGCAGGCGCTGGGTGTAGTCGTAGGTCGGCCCGAGCAGCTGGCCGCCCGGCACGTCTTTGAAAATCGCCGACACGCGCCGCTGTACGCGCATGCGCGAGGTGTCCACCGGCTCGCTGAAGCCCCAGCGGGGCAGCGTGGTGCGGTAGGCGCGCAGCAGGAATACGGCCTCGGTGGTGTCGCCGCGGGACTGCTTGAGCGCCAGCGCGGCCAGGTCGGGGTCGTACAGCGAGGCCTCGGCCATCACGCGGTCGACCAGCAGGCGCAGCTGCTCGCGCAGTTGCGGCGCCTGCAGTTCCGGCACGGCCGGGTCGCCGCGGCGCGCCTGTGCGAGCAGCTTCAGCGAGGCGGCGATCGCCTGCTCGCCCCCCTTGACGGCGATATACATGCGTCAGCCCTCCAGCGACACGCGCGTGCTGCGCGGCAGCGCGGCGAGCCGGTCGCCGCAGGTGAGGATCAGCTCGATGCCGAGCGGGAAGGCAGACTCCAGGTCGCGGCGCGCCTGCCAGAAGCCGGCGTGCAGCCCGCCGGCGCGCAGTGTCTGCACCGTCTCCACGCCCGGCCCGCGCAGCGCCAGCGCCAGGCCCTGGTCGAGTGACGTTACCTCGACGATCAGCGTGGCGCCGTCCTGGGGGACGGCATCGCTGCCGCGCGCCAGTTCGTGCCACAGGGCGGGCGTGGCATGGTCGGCCTCGATCACGGCGAAGCTGGCGCGATGCGCTTCGTCGACATGCTGCACGCCGGTGTGGAACGAGAGGTAGGCCCGGGCCGCCTCGCTGTAAAGCGACGGATGCAGCCACACGCGCGTCTCGGCATCGAGCAGCGCCAGCAGCACGGCGGTAGTCGCTCGACCCAGCCCCGGCGTTTCGAGCGCGTCCAGCACCGCGGCGGGCAGTGCCTGCACGCGCCCGGGGCGCGACATGGCCTCCAGCACCGCGCGGAACACCCGCTGCGCGTCGTGCACGGGCTGACCGAAGCCACGGCCCAGGTCGGCGAGCACGGCGCTCATGCGTTGGTCTCCGGCTGCAGCGCGAAGAAGCGCACGCGGCTGGCCTCGGTGCGCGCGCGTTGGTCGTGGTCACGCACCTGCCGCGCACGGCGCAGTGGTTCGATCAGGTCGCGCATCAGCAGCGGGCGCAGCCCGTCACGCTGCAGCAGCGCGTCGAGCTGGGCGATGCGCTGCGCCTGCGCCTCGTCGCGGCCGAGCACGTGGCCCACGCCCACGGTCACGCAGCCATCGCCGGTTCGCAGGCGCACCGCGCATCGCGTCAGGGTGGCCTCGCCGAGGTTGAAGCGGTCGCCGCGGTTGCCGATGCGCGCGCGCACCATGGTCAGGCCGGTCTCGGGGGCGCGCAGCGTCTCGAAGCGATAGTCCGCCAGCACCGGCGCAGCCAGGCGCTCGAGCTCGTCGGCCCCGGAGCGGGCCAGCACGCGCAGCCAGTCGGCGCGCTGCTGCGGCGTGGCGGAAACGGATTCGGTCATGCGGATGTCATCTAGACGACTCAGGATGCCGGGCAGTATCCGCATGCCCCGTGACAGTTTATTGACCATGCTTCACGACACGATCGACCTCTCGAATGCGCGCGAAGACGCCGCCGCACCGGCAGCGCGATGGGCGCAGATTGCCGCCGCACTGCGTGACGACATCGCCAGCGGCCGCTTCGCCCCTGGCGCCCGCCTGCCCAACGAATCACAGCTCGCCGAGCGTTTCGAGGTGCATCGGCACACGCTGCGCCAGGCGGTGCGGCAGCTCGTGCACGAAGGGCACCTGCGCGTGGTGCAGGGCCGCGGCACCTTCGTGCGCGAGCTGGTGCTCGACTACGCGCTGAAGCGCCGCACGCGCCTGACGGAGAACCTCGCCGAGGCGGGCGAGCGCGCCCAGCGGCAGTTGCTGGCGCACCAGACACTCGTCGCTGGCGAGTGGGCGGCACCGCTGCGCCTGGGCACGCGCGACGAAGTCGAGGTGCTGTACACCCGCGCCGCGGTTCGCGGCCGGCCCATCGGGCTGAGCACCACCGTGTATCCCGCGGCGCGCCTGCACGGCATGGCCGCGGCGTTCGCCGCCACCGGCTCGATCACCGCGGCGCTGCGCCGGCTCGGGGTGGTCGACTACCAGCGCGCCAGCAGCACGGTGTCGTGCCGCCTGCCGACCGCTGCCGAAGCCGATGCGCTGGCGCGCTCCGCCACCGAACCGGTGCTGGTGGTGCAGTTCGTCAGTGTCGACAGCGAGGGCGCGCCGGTGGAGGCCGGGCGCACGCTGTTCGCCGCCGATGCGGTGCAGCTCAGCGTGGCGCACGACGCATGAACGAGCACGACGCCTGGCGCCACGCGGTGTACTTCGCGCCTGCGCCCGAGCATCCGCTGTGGCGAGCCGGCTGCGCCTGGCTGGGCCGCGATCCGCGCGAGGTGCCGGCAACGCCGCCGGCCCGCGAGGCGGTGCGCTCGCCCTGGCGCTACGGCTGGCATGCCACGCTGAAGGCGCCGATGCGGCTGCACGAGGGCGCCTGCGAATCGCGCTGGCTGGACGACGTGGCGACACTGGCCGCCGGCCACGCCGCCTTCGAGATGCCGGGGCTCGACGTGGCACGTGTCGACGACTTCCTGGCGCTGGCGACGCGCCGCGCGCTGGACGCCGATCATCCTCTGCGCCGGCTGGCCGACGACTGCGTGCTGCGGCTCGACCGCTGGCGCGCACCCCTCACGCCCCAAGAACGCCAGCGCCAGTCGCAGCCCGGCATGAGCGAGCGGCAGCTCGAGCACGTCGACCACTACGGTTATGCCCACGTGCTCGACGACTGGCGCTTCCACATGACGCTCAGCGACAGCGTCGCCGGCTGGCCGGTGGCACGGGTCGACGCGCTGCGCGAGGCCGCCCGCGCCCACTTCGAGACGGCGCTGGCCGTGCCGCTTCGCTGCGATGCGCTGTGCGTCTTCGTCGAGCCGGCGCCGGGCGCGCCGTTCGAACTGCGTCACCGCTTTCCGCTGGCGCCGGCATGACGTCACTTGCCGATGCCTCGCAGCGGCTGATCGTGGTCGTCGGCCCCTCCGGCGCGGGCAAGGACAGCGTGATCTCGGCCTGGTTGCGGGGCCAGCCCAGAGCCGCCCGGCCGCATCGGGTGAGGCGCACGATCACGCGGCCGGCCGATGTGCACGAAGCCCACGAGAGCATCGGCGCATGTGCCTTCGCGGCCGCCCGCGAGGCGGGCGCGTTCGCCTTCCACTGGCAGGCGCACGGCCTCGACTATGGCATTCGCCACGGCGAGCTCGCCGCGCTGGCCGCGGGCGGCTGGGTGGTGATGAACGGTTCGCGCGAACACCTGGCGCAGTTGCGCGCCGTCGCGCCGCAGGCCCGGGTGGTCGAGATCGATGCACCCGCAGCCCTGCGCCAGAGGCGCCTGCACGATCGCTCGCGGGAAGATGCCGAAGGCCGGGCGGCGCGGATCGTCCGAGAAGCGCCGCCCGCGCAGGCTGACCTGCGCATCGTCAACGACGGTTCGCTCGATGAGGCCGTGGCCACGCTCGAGCGATGGTGGAACGCGATCGTCGAGGATCGCGCGACCGGCGATTGCGGAATATCAACGCCCGGCGCGGGCGTGGTCGCCTCTGAAACGTGACTGTCACATGGCGGCCCAACACTGCGCCGCATGAAGACCCTGCTGCTCGTTCGCCACGCCAGCTCCGGCTGCGACGACATGTCGCTGGCCGACCGATTCCGGCCCGTCGACGCGCGCGGCGAGCGTGAACTGGCCTGGCTGGCGCGCTGCGCGCGCGACCATGGCGGTCTGCTGCAACTGATCGTGTCCAGCCCCGCGCAGCGGGCGATGGCCACGGCGCGCGTGCTGGCCGAGGCGGCGGGCCTGCGCGGCGACGCGGTGCGCGCCGACGATCGGCTCTACGAAGGCGGTGCGCGGCGCCTGCTCGATCTCGTGGCCGGGTTCGACGACGAGTACACCCATGCTGCCGTGGTCGGCCACAACCCCGAGCTCGCCGACCTGGGCCGCCACTTCGCCACGGCCATCACCCACCTGCCCAGCGCCGGCGTGGCCATGCTGCGCTTCGACGCCGGCTCCTGGCGCGACGCCGTTCGCGGCCGCGCGACGCATGCGGTGCTCGATGCGCCGCTGCTGCCGCGCACGCCCGTCCCACCGATCACTCACCCTGGAATCTCGGCATGACCTCGCACGCAGAAGCACTGATCGACTTGTCGGTATCGGCGGAGCTGGCCGGCTTCCCGCCGGAGCGCCGGCACGAACTGATCTCCGAAGCCGCCTACTTCCGCGCCCAGGCGCGAGGCTTCGCGCCCGGCAACGATCTCGACGACTGGCTGGACGCCGAAGCGGAGGTCGACGAGCGGCTGGCCGAGCACGGCTTCCGCCCGTAGCCCGGCGACTCAGGCGCCTTTCTTGGGGCGGCCCGGCTTGAGCGGCGCCAGCGCGTCGAGCGCGGCCTTGAGCGCGGTGTCGTTCAGACCGGCCAGCGCCTGCAGTCCGGCGCGCAGCAGTTCGCTCTTCTTGGCCGGGCGCTTGAAGCCGATCGCCCGCTCCTTCAGCGCCCCGATCAGCGCGAAGTCCGCCTGCGGCATGGTGAAGCTGTCACGCACCAGCTTGGCCTTGGTCTTGACTTCCTTGGGCGCGGTCGGCGCCGGCGTGGCCGGCTTGGCGGCGGGCTTCACGGCGGACTTCGCGGCCGGGGCCACGACCTTCTTCGCCTTGGCAGGCCGGGCCGACGGGGCAGCCGCCGTCTTCTTCGCGGCGGGGCGGGTCTTGGTGGCGGGGGGGCGGGTGGCCATGGGCTGGGGTTCCTTACGAATAAATGATTTATACAGTTTATACGAAACCGGGCCTACACACCTGCCACATGCGCCGCCCACACTCACGCGCATGGACATGCTGATGGATCCGGCGGTGCAGGCTGCGCACGCCGGCGGCGGCTGGGACGCCCCCGCCTGCCACGCGCTGATCGACGAACTGCTGGCCCTGCGCCAGGCCATGTTCGAGCACGAACGCGGCCTCGCCGCCTGGATCGCCGAGGCCGGCGAGCCACGAGCGCCGAGCGCACGCAACCTGGCGCACTACCTCGCGCTGCGCGGCACCGACCTGCGCGGCCTGCAGGAGCGGCTGGCGCGGCTGGGGCTCTCGTCGCTGGGCCGCAGCGAGAGCCACGTGCTGGCCAACCTCGACAAGGTGCTGGGCCTGCTGCACGTGTTGACCGGCCGGCCATGGCAGAACCAGTCGGGCGACGAGCCGGCCGGGTTCGGCTCGGGCCGCCAGCACCTGGAAGGGCGCACCGAGGCGCTGTTCGGCGCGCCACCGGCCGGGCGCGACGTGCGCATCATGGTGACGCTGCCCTCCACGGCGGCACACGATGCCGCGCTGATCGGCGCGCTGGTGCACGCCGGCATGGACGTGGCGCGCATCAATTGCGCGCACGACGATGCGCCGGCCTGGATGGCGATGGCCTCGCACGTGCGGCGCGCGGCGGCCGCCGGCGGCCGCAGCGTGAAGGTGCTGATGGACCTGGCCGGCCCGAAGATCCGCACCGGGCCGATCGCCGCCGGTCCGGCGGTGCTGAAGATCAAGCCGCGCCGAGACGACTACGGCCAGCTGACCCATCCGGCGCTGGTGGGTCTGCGCGCCGTCGGCAGCCGCGTGCCGGTGTTCGGCGCCGGCGCGGTGATCGAGGTCGATCCGCTCTGGCTGGAGCAGCTGCGTGCCGGCGACCGCATCGATTTCGTCGACGCGCGCGCGGCCGACCGCCGCATGACGGTGATCGACGAGCGCGCCGGCGGCGTGCTGCTGGAGTGCCGCCAGACCGCCTACCTGACGGACGGCACCTGGCTGCGCCTGCATGGCCGCGACGTGCCCACTCCCGATACCCCGGTACATGGCCTGCCGCCGGCGCAGGGCCGCATCCGCCTGTACCGCGGCGACACGCTGCGCCTGACCCGCGATGGCCTCGGCCATGGCGGCAGCCACGGCGAACACGACCGGCGCGTCGCGCCGGCCTGTGTGCCGTGCACCTTGCCGGAAGTGCTGGACCAGGTGCGCAAGGGCGAGCGGGTGTGGTTCGACGACGGCCGCATCGGCGGCGTGATCCGCCGCGTGGCGGCACGCGGCGTCGATGTCGAGATCACGGATGCGCCGGACGAAGGCGTCGACCTGCTGTCCGACAAGGGCATCAACCTGCCGGACAGCGCACTGGCGCTGCCGGCGCTGACGGCGAAGGACCGCGAGGACCTCGACGTCGCCGCGCGCCATGCCGACATCGTCGGGCTGTCGTTCGTGCAGGTCGCCGACGACGTGCGCATGCTGCGCGCCGAGCTCGCCGCGCGAGGCGCGCAGGCGCTGGCGATCATGCTGAAGATCGAGACCCGGCGCGGCTTCGAGCACCTGCCCGAACTGCTGTACGCGGCCATGGGCGCCGGGGCGGCCGGCGTGATGATCGCCCGCGGCGACCTGGCGGTGGAGTGCGGCTTCGAACGCATGGCCGAGGTGCAGGAGGAGATCCTCTGGGCCTGCGAGGCGGCGCACATGCCCGTGGTCTGGGCCACGCAGGTGCTGGAATCGCTGGCCAAGCGCGGCCTGGCCTCGCGCGCCGAGATCACCGACGCGGCGATGGGCGAGCGTGCCGAGTGCGTGATGCTCAACAAGGGCGCGCACATCCTCGAGGCCATGCGCACGCTCGACGACGTGCTGCGCCGCATGCAGAGCCACCAGGCGAAGAAGCGGCCGCTGATGCGCGCGCTGAAGTCCTGGAACCTCGCCGGCGCGCGCTGAGGTGCCGGCGGCGCACTTGCCGTCGGGCTTCCATCGGCTGATCGCCGCCCAGTTCTTTTCCGCGCTGGCCGACAACGCGCTGCTGATCGTCACCATGGCGCTGCTGCAGCAGCGCGGCGCGCCGGCCTGGTGGGCGCCGCTGCTGAAGTTCGGCTTCACGCTGTCGTACGTGCTGCTCGCGCCGGTGGTCGGGCCGCTGTCCGACGCCTTCCCGAAGGCGCGGCTGATGGCCTGGATGAATGGCGTCAAGGTGCTGGGCGTGCTCGCGCTGCTGGCCGGCGCCAACCCGATCGCCGCCTTCGTCGTCGTGGGTTTCGGCGCCGCGGCCTATGCGCCGGCCAAATACGGTCTGGTCACCGAACTGGTCACGCCACAGCAGCTGGTGGCGGCCAACGGCTGGCTGGAAGTGACGGTGGTCTGTGCCGTGCTGCTCGGCACGGTGGCCGGCGGCGTGCTGGTCAGCCCGGCGATGGCGGGGCTGGCCGCCTCCGGAGTCTCGGCGCTGCACCTGCTGCTGGCCGTCTATGCGCTGGCCGCCTGGCTCAACATCGGCATTCCCGACAGCGGCGCGCGCTATGCGCGCCGCTCCATCCATCCGATCGCGCTGCTGCGCGATTTTCGCGCCGGCAATGCCACGCTGTGGGGCGATGCGCTGGGCGGCCTGTCGCTGGCCGCCACCACCTTGTTCTGGGGCGCGGGCGCCACGCTGCAGTTCGTGGTGCTGCGCTGGGCGCAGGAGCACCTGGGCCTGCCGCTGCACCAATCGAGCTACCTGCAGGCGGCGGTGGCGGTGGGCGTGGTCGCCGGGGCCGCGCTGGCCGGCCGCTTCGTGGCGCTGGCCGACGCGCGCCGCATGCTCGCCTTCGGCGTCGCGCTCGGCCTGATGCTGCCGCTGGTGGCCAGCACGCGCAGCCTGTGGCTGGCCGTGCCGCTGCTGCTGCTGGCCGGTGCGGTGGGCGGCCTGATGGTGGTGCCGCTGAACGCGCTGCTGCAGCACCGCGGTTGCCTGCTGCTGACGGCCGGCCGCTCGATCGCCGTGCAGGGCTTCAACGAGAACGCCAGCATCCTGGCGATGCTGGCGGTCTACGCGGGCCTGGTGGCGCTGGAGCTGCCGATCGTGCCGCTGATGTGGGGTTTCGGGCTGCTGCTGGCGCTGGCCATCGCGGTGCTGATGCGCCGCGCGCGCGTCGCGCCGGCAGCCGTCTGAATCAGGCGTGCAGCCCGGGTGCCGCCTTGGCGGGAAGCCCCTGTGCGCCCGCGGCCTCGCGGATCACCGTCGTGAGCACGCCTTCGAAGCGTTGCACGATCGTCGACCAGTCCAACAGCAGCGCACGCTCGCGCGCCGCGCGGCCGAGCCGCTCGCGGCGGGCCGGGTCGAAGGCGAGCGCCAGCGCCGCCTCGGCGAAAGCGCGGCCGTCGCCGAAGGGCACGCGCACGCCTTGAGCGTCGTGGTCGATCAGCTGCGCGGCTGCGGCGTAGTCGAACGCCACCACCGGCAGGCCGCTGGCCATCGCTTCGGTGGTGACGTTGCCGAAGGTCTCGGTCAGGCTGGGGAAGAGGAACAGATCCGCGCTGGCGTAGTGCGCGGCCAGGTCGTCGCCGCGGCGCTGGCCGGCGAAGACGCCACCCGGGCAGGCCGATCGCAGTTCCTGCTCCAGCGGCCCGCCGCCCACCAGCACTAGGCGCGAGGAGGGCACGCGCCGCTCGATGGCGCGGAAGGCGTCGATCAGCACGTCGAGGTTCTTCTCGCGCGCCAGCCGGCCGACGCAGCAGACCACCAGCGTGTCGTCGTCCGCACCCCAGCTCGCCCGCAGTGCCGCGCTGCGCCGCGCGGGGTCGAACTGACGCGTGTCGACGCCGCGCGTCACCACCTCCAGCCGCTCGAAGCCTTCGGAGCGCAGTTCGCGGCGCAGGCCCTCGGTGGGCACCATGGTGCACAGGGTGCGGTTATGGAACTTGCGCAGATAACCCATGATGGGCTTGCGCAGCCAGCCGATGCCGTAGTGCTGGGTGTAGCTGTGGAAGTTGGTACGGAAGTCGGAGCACACCGGCAGCTTGAGGTGCAGTGCGGCCTGCAGCGCCGACCAGCCCAGCGGGCCTTCGGTGGCGATGTGCACCACGTCGGGCCGCTGCAGCGTCCACAGCTTGACCAGCGTGCGCTTGGAGGGCATGCCCATGCGCAGGCTCGGGTAGCGCGGGATCGGCATGCCGCGCAGCAGCACCTCGTGGAAGCGGTCACCGCGGTCGGGCGTGTCGGCGCCTTCCTGGCGCGGGCGCACCAGCTGCACGTCGTGGTTGCGCGCATGCAGGCCCTCGACCATGCGCGCCACCGTCAGCGACACGCCGTTGACCTCGGGGGGGTAGGTCTCGGTGACGCAGGCCACCCGCAGCGAGCGCGCCGCCGCCGGGAAGTGGTCGACGACGAGTCCGGCTTCGGGCGCTGGTTCCATGTGCGCATCGTGGCGATGTGGCGCGACGGTTCGATGACACGGTGCCCGTCACGTGCGTTTCATGCACGGGCGTCACGATCGCGTCACCCATCCACCGTTGTCGAGGGCATCCGTGAATCAACTCCTGCAAGAGCTGCAAACCCTGCGCTGGGACGATCACCGCTACTACCACCAGAGCCGCATCAACCAGAGCCTGCACTTCGTCAGCGCGATCAGCTTCGTGGTCGCCTACGTGCTGCTGTTCATCGACCCGCCGATGGCGGCCATCGTTGGCTGGTGCGTCTCGATGGTCACGCGCCAGTCGGGCCACTTCTTCTTCGAGCCGCGCGGCTTCGACCACGTCAACCAGGTCACCGACGAGTACAAGGAAGAGGTGAAGGTCGGCTACAACATGCAGCGCAAGACCGTGCTGCTGGCGGTGTGGCTGCTGATCCCGGCAGTGCTGTGGTTCGAGCCCTCGCTGTTCGGCCTGATCGAGCCGGCCGAAGGCGTCATGGGCCTCCTGCGGGACGTCGGCAGTGCCTGGCTGGCCCTGGCCATCGTCGGGCTGGCGTTTCGCGTCGGCCAGCTGTGGAAGCAGGACCGGGCGCGCACCGGCTTCGTCTGGCTGGCGAAGATCCTCACCGACCCCTTCCACGACATCGCGCTGTACCACAGGGCCCCGCTGCACCTGCTGCGCGGCGAACTGCTCGACCCGATGCCGCACGTGCGGCACCGGCCCTGAGCCTCAGAAGCGCTGGTGCAGCATCTCGCGCAGCAGGCTGCGCCGGATGCCGCGGTCGGACATCGCCGGGTCGTGCCACCACCAGCCGTCCTCGTGCATCTGCCGCGCCGCCGCCACGAAGCGCTCACGCACCTGCGCCACCTCGTGCGGCCCGTAGTCCAGGCTGAAGATCAGCCGGCCGGTGCCCACCCAGCTGAGCGCCAGGCCGTGGGCCCGCAGGTAGAACTGCAGCATCCAGTTGTAGCGCGAGGGCTGGGTGTAGAGCACCGTCCAGATCGTCGACAGGTGGGCCACGCGCACCGGCACGCTGGCCTTCGCCAGCGCCTCGTTGAACGAGCGGGCATGGGCGTCCCAGCGCGCGTCGAGGCCGCCGTACAGCGCCTGCACCTCGGGCCGGTCGAGCCGCTCGAGGAAGGCGCGCATCGCCGTCATCACGTAGGGGTGGGCGTTGAAGGTGCCGCGCGCGAAGCAGATGTCGACGGGGCGGTCCTCGCGGTAGCGCTTCATCAGTTCGCGCCGTCCGCACACCACGCCGACCGGCAGGCCGCCTCCCAGCGTCTTGCCGTAGGTGACCATGTCGGCGCGCACGCCGAAGTATTGCTGCGCGCCGCCCGGCGCGAGGCGGAAGCCGACGAACACCTCGTCGAAGATCAGCACGATGCCGCGCTCGCTGCACACCTCGCGCAGGCGGCGCAGCCAGGCGGTGTAGGCGACACGGTCGAAGCCGGCGCGCCGTGTGCTGTCGACCAGCGACGAATCGCCGGGCGCCGCGCTATTGGGGTGCAGCGCCTGCAGCGGATTGACGAGAACGCAGGCGATGTCGCGCCGGCTGCGCAGCACCTGCAGGCTGCGCTCGTCCATGTCCTTGAGCGTGTAGGTCTCGCGCGGTGGCAGCGGGTTGCCGGGCCCGGGCTGCACGTCCTCCCACCAGCCGTGGTAGGCGCCGGTGAAGCGCACGAGGTGGGTGCGGCGCGTGTGGTAGCGGGCCAGGCGCACGGCCTGCATCACCGCTTCGGTGCCCGACATGTGGAACGACACCTCGTCGAGGCCGGAGATCTCACGCAGCCGGCGCACGTTGTCCAGCAACGCCGGGTGGTACTGGCCGAGCACCGGCCCGAGGGCGCGCGCCGAGACCACCGCCTCGTCGATGCAGGCCTTGTAGGTCTCGTAGCCCAGCAGGTTGACGCCGTAGGAGCCGGTGAGGTCGAAGAAGCGGTTGCCGTCGAGGTCTTCCACCTGCATGCCGTCGCTGGCGCGCAGGAAGCTGCCGAGCTTCAGGTGTTCGCGCAGGTAGGGGCTGTACTGGAAGGGCACACGGTAGCTGCCGGTGAACTGCAGGTCCGACAGGCCCTCGCGCGCCTCGGCGGTGGCGGCGGCGGTCTTCGGCCAGCGCTGCGCGAAGTCCTCGGCGAGCCGGCGGAACGCGGCGCGGCGCCGGGCCTGCACCTCGTCGGGCGCGCCGTCGGAGCCGAAGAAGCGCGCTTCGTCGTAGGCGTAGCCGGGGATCAGCGAGGCGATGCGCTTGGCGATGCGCGCATGGCCGGCCAGCGAGCGGTGCTTGGCGCGCGACAGCTGCAGCCGCCGGTGCGCTGCAGGCAGCGTCCAGGCCAGCAGGCCGAGGGCGACGGCCGAGAGAGCGAAGGTTTCTTCCATGTTGCGGTCCGGTTGCGACCGCGCCTGTCTACCCGTCTTGATTGACAAGCTCATGAATCTGCACGCCCTGCGTCGCTTCTTCCAGCAGGAAGACCTCAACTTCCTGCTCACCAACCGCGTGCCGCGCATCGCGCTGACGCGGCTGATGGGCCGCTTCAGCCGCATCGAGAGCCCGTGGCTGGCGCGAGCGTCGATCGCGGTATGGCGGCTGTTCACCGACCTCGACCTCTCGGAGGCGAAGCAGCAGCGCTTCGCCAGCCTGCACGCGTGCTTCACCCGCGAGCTGCGCGAGGGCGCGCGGACGGTGGATGCGCGACCGGAGGTCTTCGCCAGCCCCTGCGACGCCATCGTCGGCGAGTGCGGGCCGGTGCGCGGCACGCAGCTGTTCCAGGCCAAGGGCTTCCCGTACGAGATGGGCGAGCTGTTCGGCCCGACGCAGGACAGCACGCCCTTCCACGACGGCGTCTTCGTGACGCTGCGCCTGACCTCGGCGATGTACCACCGCTTCCACGCGCCGCACGATGCGACGCTGGAGCACGTCACCTACCTCAGCGGCGACACCTGGAACGTCAACCCGATCGCCCTGGCGCGGGTGGAGCGGCTGTTCTGCCGCAACGAGCGTGCCGTGCTGCGCCTGCGCCTCGCGCGCAGTGGCCACCCGGTGGCGCTGGTGCCGGTGGCGGCGATCCTGGTGGCCAGCCTGCGCCTGCACGCACCCGACCTGCGGCTGCACCTGCGCTACCGCGGGCCGAACGAGATCCCGTGCCACGAGCCGGTCGCCAAGGGCCAGGAACTCGGCTGGTTCGAGCACGGCTCGACCATCATCGTCTTCGCGCCGCCCGGCTTCTCGCTGGCCCCCGGCGTGGCCCAGGGCCTGCGCATCCGCATGGGCGAGCCCCTGTTGCGCCTGCCGGCCTGAGCGTCACGGCGCTGTCGCCCCGCCTTCACGGCCGCGTCACTCCGCGTGCCGACGATGCGCGCCATGAAGACCGTCGACCTCGTCTACTTCAACGCCGGCGGCGGGCACCGCGCGGCTGCGCTGGCCCTGCAGGAGGCCATTGCGCTGCAGCAGCGGCCCTGGCAGGTGCGCCTGGTCAACCTCACCGAGGTGCTGGATCCGGCCGGCCGCTTCCGGCGCGCCACCGGCATGGACCCGGAAGATCTCTACAACAAGCGCCTCGCGCGCGGCTGGACGCTGGGCATGGCCCAGGAGCTCAAGCTGCTGCAGGGCGTGATCCGCATGGCGCACAGTTCGCTCGTGCGCACGCTGCAGCAGCACTGGCTGCGCAGCGAGCCCGACATCGTCGTCTCGCTGATCCCGAACTTCAACCGCGCACTCGGCGAGTCGCTCGCCGGGGCCCTGCCGGGTGTCCCGTTCGTGACGGTGCTGACCGACATGGCCGACCACCCGCCTCACTTCTGGATCGAGCCGGAACTGCCCCAGCACGTCGTCTGCGGCACCGACGAGGCGCTGGCGCAGGCGCGCGCCGCCGGCTACCGCAACGACCAGCTCTCGCTGACCAGCGGCATGATCCTGCACCCCTCGTTCCACGCGCCGATGCGCGTCGACCGCGAGCGTGCGCTGGCCGCGCTGGGGCTGGACCCGACACGGCCCACCGGGCTGGTGATGTTCGGCGGCCAGGGCTCGATGCAGATGCTGCGCATCGCCCGGCTGCTGGGTGACCGGCAACTCATCCTGATGTGCGGCCACAACGCCGCGCTCGCCGATGCCCTGCGCCGCCTGCGGCGCCCCGCACCGCACGCCGTGCTGGGTTTCACCCGCGAGGTGGCGCGGACCATGGCGCTGGCCGACTGGTTCGTCGGCAAGCCCGGGCCGGGCAGCCTCAGCGAGGCGCTGCACATGGGCCTGCCGGTGGTCACCTTCTCGAACGCCTGGACCATGCCGCAGGAGCGCTTCAACACGCGCTGGGTCGAGCAGCACGGCGTGGGCCGCGTCATCGGCTCGCTCCGGCAGCTGCCGCAGGCCGTCGAGGCGTTGATCGCCGATCTGCCGGCCCTGCGCCAGCGCGTCGGCGCGCTGCACAACCGCGCCGTCTTCGAAGTGCCCGACATCCTCGAGGCCCAGCTGATGCGCGCGGCCGTGCCGTTGCCCACCACGCTAGCCCAGCTGCAAGGAGAGCCCGCATGAAGGTCTGCATCTTCGGAGCCGGCTACGTCGGCCTGGTCACGGCGGCCTGCCTGGCCGAGATGGGCAACAGCGTCGTCTGCGTCGACGTCGACGAATCCCGCGTCGCGGCGCTCGACCGTGGCGAGATGCCGATCCACGAGCCCGGCCTGGCCGAACTGGTGGCGCGCAACGCCGCCGCCGGGCGCCTGGACTTCACCACCGACGCCGCGCGCGGCGTGGCGCACGGCACACTGATCTTCATCGCGGTGGGCACGCCCGCCGCCGAGGACGGCTCGGCCGACCTCGACCACGTGCTCGCCGCGGCCACGACCATCGGCGCCCACATGCGCGACTACAAGGTGGTGGTCGACAAGAGCACCGTGCCGGTGGGCACCGCCGACCGGGTGCGGCGCACCATCGAGGCCGAGCTGCGCCGGCGTGCCGCCGTGCTGCCATTCGCCGTGGTCTCCAACCCCGAGTTCCTCAAGGAAGGCGCGGCGATCGAGGACTTCATGCGGCCCGACCGCATCATCGTCGGCGCCGACGACGAGCAGGCGACGCTGCTGATGCGCGCGCTGTACGCCCCATTCCAGCGCAACCACGAACGCCTGTTCGTGATGGACGTGCGCAGCGCGGAGATGACCAAGTACGTGGCCAATGCGATGCTGGCCACGCGCATCAGCTTCATGAACGAGATGGCGACGCTGGCCGAGCAGCTCGGTGCCGACATCGAGCTGGTGCGCCAGGGCATCGGAAGCGACCCGCGCATCGGTACGCACTTCCTCTATGCCGGCTGCGGCTGGGGCGGTTCGTGCTTCCCGAAAGACGTCAAGGCGCTGCGCCGCATGGGCCAGACGTCGGGCCTCGAGATGGCCATGCTCGGCGCTGTGCATCAGGTCAACGACGCCCAGCGCCGGCTGCTCGCGCAGCGCGTCGTGGCGCGCTTCGGCGACGACCTGCGCGGCCGCGTGTTCGCGCTGTGGGGCCTGTCGTTCAAGCCGGGCACCGACGACCTGCGCGAGGCGCCCAGCCTGGTGATCATCGACGAGCTGCTGGCGCGCGGCGCGCGGATCCGCGCCTTCGATCCGGTGGCCATGCCCGCCTTCGCCGCGCACCACGGCTGGCGCCACGGCGTCGAGCTCGCGGCCACGCCCTACGACGCCGCCAGCGGCGCCGACGCGCTCCTGCTGGTGACCGAGTGGCGAGAGTTCCGCAGCCCCGACTTCCAGCGCCTGGGCGACCTGTTGCGCCAGCGACTGGTGTTCGACGGCCGCAACCTCTGGGACCCGGCGCTGATGCAGTCGTTCGGCTTCGAATACCTGGGCATCGGCCGCGGCACGGCGGGCGCCCTGCCGGTGGCGCTCACGCCGGTGCCGTCTCTGCAGGCGGCCTGACCTCGCCGGCGGCCGGCGCAGCGGCCGTCACCGCCGCGGGCCGCCACAGCATCTCGCCGCGGTCGATGATCTCGAGGCGGCC
>NZ_JBFXIO010000015.1:8173-27081 GCF_050175855.1 Piscinibacter sp. | reverse complement strand
AGCAGCACCATGGCATACAGCGAAAAGGTCGTCGACCACTACGAGAATCCGCGCAACGTCGGCTCCTTCGAGAAGGGTGACGAGACGGTGGGCACCGGCATGGTCGGCGCGCCGGCCTGCGGCGACGTGATGAAGCTGCAGATCAAGGTCAATCCGGCCACCGGCCTGATCGAGGACGCGAAGTTCAAGACCTACGGCTGCGGCTCGGCGATCGCGTCGAGTTCGCTGGTCACCGAATGGGTCAAGGGCAAGTCGCTCGACGAGGCGCTGACGATCAAGAACACGCAGATCGCCGAGGAACTGGCTCTGCCGCCGGTGAAGATCCACTGCTCGATCCTCGCCGAGGATGCAATCAAGGCGGCGGTGAACGACTACAAGGCGAAGTCGGGGCAGGCCGCCCCTCAGGCCCAGTGAGCGACATGGCCGTCACCCTGACCGAACGCGCCGCCAAGCACGTGACGCGCTACATCGCCAAGCGCGGCAAGGGCATCGGCGTGCGCCTGGGCGTGAAGACCACCGGTTGCTCCGGCCTGGCCTACAAGCTCGAATACGCCGACGAACTGGCGCCGGAGGACATCGTCTTCGAGGGCCACGGCGTCAAGGTGCTGGTCGACCCGAAGAGCCTGCCCTACATCGACGGCACCGAACTCGACTTCGTGCGCGAAGGCCTGAACGAAGGCTTCAAGTTCCACAACCCGCGCGAGAAGGACCGCTGCGGCTGCGGCGAGTCGTTCCGCGTCTGAGTCGCCCATCCGCCTTGCCCCGGCGCGGCCTGGAGCCGCGCTTTTTGTTTCCATGACCGCTGCCGAAGATCTGCTGATCCGCGACGAACGGCCCGACCAGGCCGAGGTGCGCGAGATGCTGGGCCAACTCGATCGCTACCTGGAGTCGCTGTACGACCCCGAGCACAACCACATCCTGGATGTGCAGGCGCTGCTCGAGCCCGGTTTGCGCTTCCTGGTGGCGCGGCGCGAAGGGCGCGTGGTGGGCTGCGGGGCCGTGCGCCTCATGCCCGGCGAGGCGGACACGGCCGGCGAGCGCTACGGTGAGATCAAGCGCATGTTCGTGCTGCCCGCATGCCGCGGCCAGCGAGTCGGCGAGAAGCTGTTGCTGGAGCTCGAGGCCGGGCTGAAGCGCGAGCAGGTGCGCATGTCGCTGCTCGAGACCGGCGAATCGCAGCCCGAGGCGCTGCGCCTGTACGAGCGCCACGGCTACGTGCGGCGCGCGCCTTTCGGCGGCTACGAAGACAACGGCACCAGCCTGTTCTACGAGAAGCGGCTCGCATGAAGCTCGACGACGACGACTTCTCGCTGTTCGGCCTGCCACGCCGCTTCGCGCAGGAGCGCGCCGAACTCGATGCGCGCTGGCGAAGCCTGCAGGCCGAAGTCCACCCCGACCGCTTCGCCGCCGAGGGCGCCGCGGCACAGCGCGTGGCGCTGCAGTGGGCGGTGCGCGTCAACGAGGCCTACCAGCGCCTGAAGGATCCGCTCAAGCGCGCGGCCTACCTGTGCGAGCTTGCCGGGCAGCGCATCGACGCCGAGAACAACACCGCGATGCCGGGAGCCTTCCTGATGCAGCAGATGGCGTGGCGCGAAGCGCTCGACGAGGCAGGCACGGTTGCGCAGGTCGAGGCGCTGGCCGAGCAGGTGGCAGCGCACCGCCGCGAGGCGCTGGCCGCGCTGGGCGAGGTCATCGATGCGCGTGCCGACATGGCCGTGGCCGCGCAGCAGGTCAGAGCCCTCATGTTCGTCGAGCGCTTTGCCGCGGACGTCGATCGTCGCCTCGAGGCACTGGGACAATAGCGCCATGGCCCTGCTCCAGATCTCCGAACCGGGCGGCACGCCCGACCCGCACCAGCGCCGCATCGCCGTGGGCATCGACCTCGGCACCACGCACTCGCTGGTGGCCGCGGTGCGCCACGGCGTGGCCGAGTGTCTGCCCGACGAACACGGCAAGGTGATCCTGCCCTCGGCGGTGCGCTACCTGCCGCGCGGCGACCGTCAGATCGGCGCGGCGGCGCTCGCCGATGCCGCACTCGACCCGCGCAACACGATCGTCTCGGTCAAGCGCTTCATGGGCCGCGGCCTCGCGGATGTCGCCCAGCGCGAGAAGCTGCCCTACGACTTCGTCGATGCGCCGGGCATGCTGAAGATCCGCACCGTCGACGGCGAGAAGTCGCCGGTCGAGGTGTCGGCCGAGATCCTCGCCACGCTGCGCCAGCGCGCCGAGGACAGCTTCGACGACGAACTCTTCGGCGCGGTGATCACCGTGCCGGCCTACTTCGACGATGCCCAGCGCCAGGCCACCAAGGATGCCGCGCAGCTCGCCGGCCTGAACGTGCTGCGGCTGATCAGCGAGCCCACCGCCGCGGCGATCGCCTACGGCCTGGAGCACGGCGCCGAAGGGCTGTACGCCGTCTACGACCTGGGCGGCGGCACCTTCGACATCTCGCTGCTGCGCCTGTCCGCCGGCGTGTTCGAGGTGATCGCCACCGGTGGCGACTCGGCCCTCGGCGGCGACGACTTCGACGCGATGCTGGCCGCCCATGCGCTGGAGCGCGCCGGCCTCGACGCCGCGACGCCGGAAGACAAGCGCGCCGTGCTCGCCGCAGCCCGGGCTGCCAAGGAAAAGCTCTCGTCGGCCGACCATGCCACGCTGGCCTGCCCGCTGTCGGGCGGCGAACTGTCGGTGCGTGTCACGCGCGACGAATTCGTCGCGCTGACCGAGCCGCTGGTGGCACGCACGCTGGCGGCCGTGCGCAAGGTGCTGCGCGACGCCAAGGTCGGCAAGGACGAGGTCAAGGGCGTGGTGATGGTCGGCGGTTCGACGCGCATGCCGCGCGTGCAGCAGGCCGTGGGCGAACTGTTCGGAACGACGCCCCTGACCAACCTGAACCCCGACGAGGTGGTGGCCCTGGGCGCGGCCATCCAGGCCCACGCGCTGGCCGGCAACGCCGGCGCCGATGAACTGCTGCTGCTCGACGTCATCCCGCTGTCGCTCGGGCTGGAGACGATGGGCGGCCTGGTCGAGCGCATCATCCCGCGCAACAGCACCATCCCGACCGCCCGCGCGCAGGACTTCACCACCTTCAAGGACGGCCAGACCGCACTCGCGATCCATGTGGTGCAGGGCGAGCGCGAGCTGGTATCCGAATGCCGCTCGCTGGCGCGCTTCGAGTTGCGCGGCATACCGCCGATGGTCGCCGGCGCGGCGCGCATCCGCGTGACCTTCCAGGTCGACGCCGACGGCCTGCTCAGCGTCAGCGCACGCGAGGAGCACTCCGGCGTGCAGTCGGCCATCACCGTCAAGCCGAGCTATGGCCTGGCCGACGAGGACATCGCGCGCATGCTCAGCGAAGGCTTCTCCACCGCCGAAGCCGACATGCGCGAGCGCAGCCTGCGCGAGTCGCGCGTCGAGGCCGAGCGACTGCTGCTGGCCACGCGGGCGGCGCTGGCGGCCGACGGTGACCTGCTCGACGCCGCGCAGCGCGGTGCCATCGAGGCGCAACTCGCCGCGGTGGAACGCGCGCGTGAAGGCACCGACCACCACCTGATCGACGACGCCGTCGAGGCCCTGGCCCAGTCCACCGAAGCATTCGCCGCCGAGCGCATGAACCGGGGCATCCGCCAGGCCCTGTCCGGCCGGCGCGTCGAAGAGATCTGAACATGCCCATCATCCGCATCCTGCCGCACCCCGAGTACTGCCCCCAAGGCGCCGAGATCGAGGCGCCGGCGGGCACTTCGCTGTGCGAGGCCATGCTCGAGCACGACATCGAGATCGAGCACGCCTGCGAGATGAGCTGCGCCTGCACCACCTGCCACGTGGTGGTGCGCGAGGGCTTCGCCTCGCTGGGCGAGATGGACGAGAGCGAGGAAGACCTGCTCGACCGCGCCTGGGGCCTGGAGCCCACGTCGCGGCTGTCGTGCCAGGCGATCCTCTCCAACCAGGATGTGACGGTCGAGATCCCGAAGTACTCGATCAACCACGCCAAGGAGAAGCACTGAAAAAGGGCGCCCCCGGGCCGTGAGGCGCGGGGGCGGGTGGAAAGGGCAGGGCCCTGCTGAGGAGACAGCGACGGTTGCTCTGCCAACCGTCGCCAGACACGTAGCAATGGCCGTGCCAGATCAGTGCTGGCGGCCGCAGTCCTCGAGGAATCCGATGAGTTCCTCGCGGAGTTCGTAGTAGCGCGGATGGGCCAGCAACGCCTCCCGAGTCCGCGGGCGAGGCAGCGGCACTTCCATCACACGGCCGATCCTGGCCCGCGGACCGTTGGTCATCATGACCACCCGGTCGGCCAGCAGGATCGCCTCGTCGACGTCGTGGGTCACCATCACGGCCGTGACCTGGCTGCGAGACCAGACCTCCATCAGCACCTCCTGCAGGTCCCAGCGCGTCAGCGAATCCAGCATCCCGAAGGGTTCGTCCAGCAGCAGCAGCTTCGGGTTCAAGGCGAATGCGCGGGCGATGCCGACCCGCTGCTTCATGCCGTTCGAGAGCTCGGAGGCCCGCTTGTTCATCGCGCTGCCCAGGCCGACACGGGACAGGTAGTACGCCACGGTGTCGTGCCGCTCGGCGCGCGACGCATGCGGGAACACACGCTCCACGCCCAGCATCACGTTCTCGTAGGCGCTCAGCCAGGGCACCAGGCTCGGGGCCTGGAACACGAGGCCACGGTCGGGGCCTGCACCGGCGACCTCGCGCTGGTCGAGCACGATCACGCCTTCGCTGACGTCCGTCAGCCCGGCCACCATCGACAGCACCGTGGACTTGCCGCAGCCCGAGTGGCCGATCAGGGAGATGAACTCGCCACGGCGGATCTTGAAGTCGAAGCCGTCGACGACCGTCTGTGGACCGTTGGCGCTCGGGTACACCTTGACGACCTGGGAGAACTCGACGAAGCGATCGTCCGCACGGGTGCTGGCGACAGTCGAACCGGAGATCGACGGTGCCGCCGGCGTTGCCGCAGCGTCGATCTCGATGGCCTCCGCCTGGGCCGCATGGCGCAAACCCATGACCGAGGCCAGCGTCGGCGTGCGCGTCGAGCCGATGTCCCGCGGGGTCAGCGTGGGCAGCGGAATCACGCGCGCACCCTGGCTGGCATCACGCTGGTGCGCCAACCCGATCAGGTGCTGCGTGATCGCCCCACGGAGTTCCTGGAACCGGGCGTCGTGGTTCATGGCGCGCCGGTCGCGCGGCCGCTGGATGTCCACCGTGAACGACGGGCCCAGCTTGGCCCGCGGGCCGGTCTCGAGCGGGATGATGCGGTCCGCCACCATCAGCGCCTCGTCGACGTCGTTGGTGATGAGCAGGACTGTCTTCCGATCCTCGTTCCAGATGCGGACGATTTCGTCCTGCAGGTTGGCGCGGGTCAGCGCGTCGAGAGCCGACAGCGGCTCGTCCATCAGCAGCACGTCGGGGTCGGTGGCCAGCGCCCGCGCCACCGCCACGCGCTGTCGCATGCCGCCGGAAAGCTGCGCAGGCTTCTTGTCGATGGCCGCGCTGAGGCCGACCATCGACACGTAGCGCTTGACGCGCTCGGCGCGTTCGGCCCGGCCTTCCGAGGCGAAGACGCGGTCGACCGCCAGCGCGACGTTCTCGCGCACGCTCAGCCAGGGCATCAGCGAGTAGCTCTGGAACACGATGCCGCGGTCGGGCCCGGGTGCAGTGATCGGCTGTCCGTCCTTGAGCACCTCGCCGATGTCGGCCTCGATGAGGCCGGCCAGCAGACTGACCAGCGTCGTCTTGCCGCTGCCCGAGAAGCCGACGATGGCAACGAATTCGCCGCGCTCGACGCGCAGATCCAGCCCGGCCAGGACCTCGCTGCGGCTGGTGCCGCTGCCGTACGACTTGTGCACGTTGCGGAGTTCGAGCGCGGCCGTGGCGGCGGCGGGATGCAGCGTGACTCCGCCGTGGGGCGCGGCCATCGGGTGGGCGGGGGCGGCGTGAGGGGTGCCGTCGGATGCGGTGCGCGGCACCGGACGCGGGGCGGCCATGGCGAGGCTCATGTCGGCTCCTCCTCAGCGGCGCGTGAAGACGTTCTGCAGCACCAGCATCAGCCGGTCGAGCGCGAAGCCGATCAGGCCGATGGTGAAGACCGCGACCATGATCCGGCTCAGCGAGTCGGAGCTGCCGTTCTGGAACTCGTCCCAGACGAACTTGCCGAGGCCCGGGTTCTGCGCCAGCATCTCCGCCGCAATCAGCACCATCCAGCCCACGCCGAGCGACAGGCGCATGCCGGTGAAGATGAAGGGCAGCGCGGACGGCAGGATGATCTTGCGCACCCGTGTGCCCAGCGGCAATTGCAGCACCTTGCCGACGTTGACGAGGTCGCGATCGACCGACGTCACGCCGACGGCGGTATTGATCAGTGTGGTCCACAGCGAGCACAGCGTCACCGTGATCGCCGAGATCAGGAACGACTTCTCGAACATCGGCTTGCCGGAGGTGACGTAGACCGCGCTGACGATCAGCGTCACGATGGGCAGCCAGGCCAGTGGCGACACCGGGCGGAAGATCTGCACGATCGGATTGATCGCCGCCTGGAACACGCGCGACGAGCCGGCCAGGATGCCCAGCGGCACGGCAACCAGCGTGGCCAGCAGGAAACCGGTGAACACCGTCTTCAGGCTGGTGAGGATCTGGTCGATGTAGGTCGGCTTGCCGGTCCAGGCGAACTGGCGCGGCTGGGCATTCGGGTCCTCCGCCAGGCGCTGCCGGTTGCGCTCTTCCTGGCGCGCGTAGAACGCCGCGCGCTTCTCGCGCTCCGCCAGGTGGTCGGACCACAGTGCGCTGGCCTGCTCCATCACCTGGGCCGGGCCAGGCACGGCGCCCAGGCTGGTCTCGATGCGCGGCGCGAGCGCTGCCCACAGAGCCAGAAAGACGACGAGCGCCAGAGCCGGCACGCCGGCCGACATGGCCAGCGAGCGGGCCAGTTCGCGCGGATCGCGGCGCAGGGCGCCCAAGGGCTTCAACGAGAGCTGCATGCGTTTCTCCTGGCTGGCCGATCAGACCGCGTCGTTGGCCTTCAGGCCGATCTTGAACTTGTTGAGGTACTCGTTCGGCTTGCGGCCGTCGTAGACGATGCCGTCGATGAAGCCATCCTGCGGCCCCTTGAAGCCATCGGTCTTCATCGGGAAGTCGGCCTCCTTGGCCTTGCCCTCGGAGATCAAGGCCTTGGCTGCCTGCAGGTACACGTCCGGGCGGTACACCTTCCTGGCGACATCGAGGTACCAGCTGTCGGGCTTCGTCTCGGTGATCTGACCCCAGCGGCG
Organism: Piscinibacter sp.; assembly: GCF_050175855.1. Classification (GTDB taxonomy): domain Bacteria; phylum Pseudomonadota; class Gammaproteobacteria; order Burkholderiales; family Burkholderiaceae_C; genus Piscinibacter. The sequence goes on along the minus strand of NZ_JBFXIO010000015.1, from coordinate 19,810 downwards.
CATCTGCGTGAGGTACCAGATGGCGTCGCTGTAGAAGGGGTAGGTCGCGTGGTATCTGAAGAACACGTTGAAGTCGGGCAGCGGACGCTTGTCGCCCTTCTCGTACTCGAAGGTGCCGGTCATGCTGTTGCCGATCACGGCCGCATCCGCGCCCACGTAGTTCGGCTTGGCGAGCATCTTCACGGCCTCGATGCGGTTGGCCATGCTCGCGTCGAGCCACATGCAGGCGCGGATCAGCGCCTTGACCACGGCAATGTGGGTCCGCGGGTTCTTGTCGGCCCAGGCCCTGGTCACGCCGAACACCTTCTCGGGGTTGTTCTTCCAGATCTCGAGATCGGTGATCACGGGGACACCGACGCCCTTGAAGACGGCTTGCTGGTTCCACGGCTCGCCGACGCAGTAGCCGTTGATGGTCCCGGCTTCCATCGTCGCGGGCATCTGCGGCGGCGGCGTCACCGACAGCAGAACGTCGGCGTTTTTCGTGCCGGTGACGTCGCCCGAGGTGTAGTAACCAGGGTGCAGACCGCCGGCGGCGAGCCAGTAGCGCAGCTCGTAGTTGTGCGTGGAGACCGGGAAGACCTTGCCCATCTTGAACGGCTTGCCCTGGCCTTTCCACTTGTCGACGACCTTCTTCAGCGCATCGGCCTTGACCGGGCGCTTGATCCTTCCGCCCTCGGTCGGCAGCAGCGGCTTCAGTTCCTCCCAGACGGCATTCGAGACGGTGATGCCGTTGCCGTTGAGGTCCATGCTGAAGGCGGTGACGATGTCCGCCTTGGTGCCGAAGCCGATCGTGGCGCCCAGGGGCTGTCCGGCCAGCATGTGAGCGCCGTCGAGCTGCCCGTCGATCACCCGGTCGAGCAGGACCTTCCAGTTGGCCTGGGCCTCGAGCGTCACGTTCAGGCCTTCGTCCTCGAAGAACTGCTTCTCGTAGGCGACAACGAGCGGCGCACAGTCGGTCAGCTTGATGAAGCCGAACTTCAGCACCTCTTTCTCCGGCGGCGCCGACTTCTGCGCGCGGGCGGCCGGCAGGCCAAGGGCCGAGGTGCCGAGCACGGCGGTCGTGCCGGCAATGAAGCGGCGACGTTGGATGGACGGCGAGGACTTGGACATGATGACTCCTTGGAGAGGCGGGAAGAAGGGTGTCGAGCGGTCAGGCAGTGAACGGCGCGGGTTCGGTCGTCCGGATGTCGAAGGCATCTGCGTAGGCGGCGGGATTGCGCCCATCCCAAGCCACCCCGTCGATCAGACGGCTGGTGCGCAAAGGAGAGTCGGGCACGGGTATGCCGAGCGAAAGTGCCACGTCGCGATAAAGATCAATGCGGTGGAGTCGCGACGCGATGGCGAAATAGTCGGGGTGCTCTCGCAGCAGCCCCCAGCGGCGATATTGGGTGAGGAACCACATGCCGTCGCTCAGGTACGGGAAGTTGACTTCTCCGTCGGCGAAGAAGCGCAGTGCATGACGATCGATCCAGGTGCGGCCGAGTCCGTCGTCGTACTGGCCAAGCATGCGAGGGAGGATGGCTCTGGCCGGTGTATTGACGTACGCAGGGCGTGACAGGATCTCTGCCGCGAGCGTGCGGTTGGCTTCGCCCTCATCCAGCCAGCGGCTTGCCCGGAGCACGGCCAGCATGACCGAGCGAACCACCTCCGGGTGAGCCGCGGCAAAGTCAGAGGTCGTCCCCAGAACCTTTTCGGGGTGGTCGGGCCACACATCCTGCGAGCTCGCAGCATGAAAGCCGATTCCGTCCAGGATGGCGCGTTGGTTCCAGGGCTCCCCGGCGCTGAAGCCGTCGACATTGCCGGCTCGCATGTGCGCGACCATCTGCGGTGGCGGCACCGTGACGGCCTGCACATCGCGCAGAGGATGGATCCCGGCGGACGCGAGCCAGTAGTACAGCCACATCGCGTGCGTGCCTGTCGGGAAGGTTTGCGCAAAGGTATGGGTTCGGTTCTTGGCCGCCACCAGCTTTGCCAGCGACGCTGCATCCGTGACCCCCTGCTCGGCCAGGCGGCGCGAAAGGGTGATGCCCTGGCCGTTCTGATTGAGCGTCATCAACACGGCCATGGGCTTGCGCGGGCTGCCCAGGCCCAGCTCGACGCCATAGATCAGGCCATACAGGGCCTGCGCCATGTCCAACTCGCCACTCACCAGCTTGTCTCGGACGCCGGCCCAGGACGCTTCTCGTGTGGGGACGATCTTCACGCCGTGCTGGAGATCGAAACCGAGTTCGGCAGCGAGCACGATGGACGCGCAGTCCGTCAGCGGCATGAAGCCGACGCGGACCCGCGGTATGCCGTCGGTCTGCAACGACGCCGGTCGTGCGCGGTCTTCCTGGGAAGCCATGTCCATCCTTTCTCGAGCCCCGCAAGGACTGCCGTGGGCTTCGGGCGAAAAAAAACGTCCGCGCGGATGGCGACATGGAGTCACCAAACGCGAGGACGTCGTTGTCACGAGCATTTCTGGCGTCGTACCAGGTGATGCCCGCAAGGCGGTCTTCGTTGACCTGCCGTGCACTGCAGCAAGCCGCATGCCAGCGAAATCGAGCCTGCGAAGCTCGATCGGGCTGCAGTTCAGGGCATGGCTTCCCTCGTCGCAGCACAGAGCGCACGACTATGGTGCGCTGCGTCGTGATGCGTCAAAGCAGGTCAGCCACGTCGACGATGCGCTGTGCCACCTCGGCGAGCTTCATGCCGCGATCCATGGCCGTCTTGCGCAGGCGTGCGTAGGCCTGGTCCTCGGTCAGCGAGTGACGGGCCATCAGGATGCCCTTGGCGCGGTCGATGGTCTTGCGCTCGCTGAGCTGCGTGCGTGCCTCGGCGAGCTCACGTCGCAGCGATTCCTCGTGCTGGAAGCGCGCCATCGCCACCTCGAGCACTGGCCGGATGCGCTCGGGCGCCAGGCCGGCCACCACATAGGCCGACACGCCGGCAGCGATGGCGGCGCCGACCTGGCTGGTGTCGTCGTCGTTGGTGAACAGCACGATCGGGCGCCGCTCGTCGCGCGTGGCCATCACCACGTGTTCGAGGGTGTCGCGCGCCTGGCTCTCGGCGTCGACGATGATCATGTCGGGCGCGATCTGCGACAGCCGCTCCGGCAGGAAGGGATCGGCCGGCAGTACGGCCACGATGTTGTAGTCACTCTCAAGCAACCCGATGCGCAGGCTGCGAGCGCGTTCCAGTTCCCTCTCGGACTGCATGTCGGAGAGATCGCGGTCCGGCTCTTCCGGGGCGACGATGACGATGCGAAGCGGGCGGGACGGGGACATGCCCGGCCCGTGCAACATTCAAGCCAAGCGGGGCCGGATTCAGGCGCGGCGGGCGCCGCGCGGGCTGAGAAGGCGGGCGCGTCGAACCCAGTCGCGCAGCGGCCGCAGCGAGATTGGCCAGTGCAGCCGAGGCGTTTCACGCGAGATCAGCAGCCCGCGCGTCGCCAGTGCATCGAGAAAACCGAGCACGACCGACTTCGACAGGCCGCTGCGCGCGCACAGTTCCGGCACGCTCATGTGCCGCTGCGACATGTCGCTGAGCATGCGGCGATAGGCGGTGCGCTGATGCTGCGGGCCGAGGTCCGGCCAGGCGCTGAGGCGGTACTCTTTCATGAGCCAACGACGGGGGGGCGGGTGGAGTGCCGATGCGTGCCGGCACGGTGAGCTTGCAGCGTAGGCCGACCTTCGGGCTGGCGCCAGGGCGAAGTCCCCGTTTTCAGCGTTTCTCCGACAGCCTCTTGGTAACGAGATGAAGGCACGGCCCCAAAACCAAACGGGCGCCGACATGCGGCGCCCGTCCGGGTGATGCGAAGTGATCAGCAGAAGAAGCGAATCACCAACGGCCTCGCTTGCGGCGCGGCGTGGGCAACGGCCGCTTACCAGCCGACGCGGGGGATGCTCAGCGAATCAGCGATGACGATGCGGCTCATGGAAGTCTCCCGTTAGGTACGCCGACTGGCGCGGTACGGGAGAAATTCTGAGCAAGCGTGATGTAGTTGGCTAGCTACAAACGCTTGTAGGGATGGCGCATCGGCGCCCGCGCTGATCTCAGATCAGCCCGTGGCGCATCGCCACCAGCACCGCCTGGTGCTTGGAGGTGGTGTTGAGCTTGCGCTGGATGTTGCGCAGGTGGAAGTTCACCGTGTGCTCGCTGATGCCGAGGATCTGCCCGGCCACCCAGGCCGACTTGCCGTCGCGGGTGAGCCGCAGGATGTCGAGTTCGCGCGGCGTGAGGTGGGGCGAATCGAGCTCGGTGTCCGGTGGCACCAGCAGGCGTTGCGCCGCATCCTGGGCGTGCACGGCGAGGAACTGCAGGTCGGCCAGCATGCGGGTGAGCTGTTCGTCCTCGCGCGGCAGCGCTTCCTCGCGGTTCACGCCGAGCAGGAAGTGCCTGTGCCCCGGCAGGTGCAGCGCTACCGCGATGCCGGTGCGATAACCATGGGCTGCCTGCTGCTCCCACAGGTCAGCGGCGCCTTCGTCGACGTAGAGGTCCTGGTCGTAGATGAAGGGAACGCTCAGCGACTTCAGGCGCCGTATCACCGGATCACGCTTCACGTCGCTGGCGTTGTGCGACGCTTCCCTGAAAGACTCCGGCGTGTTGCCCACGCTGACGACGATCGGATCCTGGCCCGGCGCGGCGCTCACCAGCACCGCCGTGGCGATGCCGAAGTCCAGCTCGTGGGCAAAGCAGATGAGGCGGCGCTCGAACGTCTCCACGTCGCACGACTGGCTGACATCGAGGAACCGTTGAAGTCTCATGGACGGACGCGATTGCTACCAGGGTTGACAGCTTGAGGGATGCACTCCGGCGGACGACACTGCGGATGTTCCAACAGAAGACGAACGCATTATGACGATACCTGCTTGGAAAATCGTGACGTGGCCCACGGTTCCGACGCCATTGGATGACTGGCAGCAATCCGTGCGGCGCTTGCGTCACCTCGGCATGTCGGTGCACGTGGACGACTCGGACAAGCCGCTGCGTTACGGGCAGCTGCTGTGGGGGTTCGAGACGCACGACTCGATGCTCGGCATCGCGTGGGACTGGCGCGAGGTGATGCCCGACGTGGTGGCCATCGCCGACCCGCTGTCCATCGTGTCCAACGCCTGCTTCGTCGACGAGGAAGGCGTGGCCGTCGACGACGCGGTTCGCATGCTGTGCCTGAACACCGCCGTCTACCAGCTGCCTTGGCAGACGGCCGTGTGCGCTGCCAAGCGCAAGATGAGGGCGTCCGCGCTGGCCTAGGGCCGTCGTCGTGCGCCGTAGACTCGGCGCATGAACATCCTCGGCATCGAATCGTCGTGCGACGAGACCGGCGTGGCGCTGGTCGAGTCGCGCGGCGAGGGCACTCCGGCGTTGCTGGCGCATGCGCTGCACACGCAGATCGACATGCACCAGGCCTACGGCGGCGTGGTGCCCGAGCTGGCCTCGCGTGACCACATCCGGCGCGTCGTGCCGCTGGTGCGCCAGGTGATGGCTGCGGCGGGTCGCACGCTGCAGGACGTCGACGTCGTCGCGTATACGCAGGGCCCGGGCCTTGCCGGCGCCTTGCTGGTGGGCGCGGGCGTGGCCTGCGCGCTGGCGGCGTCGCTGGACCGGCCGACGTTGCCCATTCACCACCTCGAAGGGCACCTGCTGTCACCGTTCCTGTCGGCCGACCCGCCCGAGTTCCCGTTCGTCGCGCTGCTGGTCTCCGGTGGCCACACGCAGCTGATGCGCGTCGATGGCGTGGCGCAGTACGAATTGCTCGGCGAGACCATCGACGACGCCGCCGGCGAAGCGTTCGACAAGTCGGCCAAGCTGATGGGCCTCGGCTATCCCGGCGGCCCGGCGCTGGCGCGGCTGGCGGAGTTCGGCGACGCGTCGACCTTCGACTTGCCGCGACCGCTGCTGCACAGCGGCGATCTCGACTTCTCCTTCGCCGGCTTGAAGACGGCGGTGCGCACGCGTCTGGCCGGGCTCGGCGCCAACGTCTGCCAGCAGGACCTGGCCCACCTCGCGGCGTCGACCCAACAGGCGATCGTCGACGTGCTGGTGCGCAAGTCGGTCAATGCGCTGAAGCAGACCGGGCTCGATCGGCTCGTCGTGGCCGGCGGCGTGGGTGCCAATGCGTCGTTGCGCCGGCAGTTGAACGAGGCCTGTGCGAAACGGCGCGTGCGGGTGCACTACCCGGAGCTCGCGCTGTGCACCGACAACGGCGCGATGATCGCGCTGGCTGCCGCACTGCGCCTTCAGTCCGGCGCGCAGGCGGCGACGCGCGACTTCGCCTTCGGCGTGAAGCCGCGCTGGCCGCTGGCCGACGTGGTGCGGCACGCCGCCTAGAATCCGCGGCCTTTCGCGGTTCGACCGCACTCCCCGTCTCTGATGATCCGACTCTTCGCTCGCGCCGTCATGGCGCTCGCGGCGGCTGCCTTGTCGGCGCCGCTCCTGGCCCAGCCGGGCACCGCCACGCCGATCCCGCTCGCCTTGATCGAGGGTCTGTCAGGCCCCTTCGCCAATGCCGGCGAGGCTGTCCACCGAAACCTGCTGTTCGCCGTCGAGCGCGTGAACCGGCGCGGCGGCGTGCGTCTGCCCGGTGGTGCGCGGCCGCTCGAACTCGTGCGCTTCGACGGCAAGGGCAGCGGCGAGGAATCGCTGGCCATGCTGCGTTCGGCGCTGGACCGGCGCGTCGCCTTCGTCACCCAGGGCAACAGTTCGGCGGTAGCGGCCGCGCTGGTCGAGGCGCTGAACAAGCACAACCAGCGCAGCCCCGATGCGCGCGCGCTGCTGCTGAACTACTCGGCCGTCGACCCGGTGCTGACGAACGAGCGGTGCAGCTTCTGGCACTTCCGCTTCGATGCTCACGCCGACATGCGCCTGGCTGCGCTGGTCGCGGTGCTGCGCGCCGATGGGGCGGTGAAGAAGGTCTACCTGATCGGGCAGGACTACAGCTTCGGTCAGCACGTGCGCCGCGAGGCGCGAGCGCGCATCGCCGCGGCGCGGCCCGACGTGCAGATCGTCGGTGACGAGCTGCACCCCATGGGTCGCGTGAAGGACTTCCTGCCCTATGCGATGAAGGTCAAGGCCAGCGGGGCGCAGGCGCTGCTCACCGGCAACTGGGGCAACGACCTCACGCTGCTGGTCAAGGCGCTGCGCGAGGTCGGCGTCGAGGCGCGCATCTACAGCTTCTACGGCAACGCGCTCGGCGCGCCGGCGGCGATCGGCGAGGCCGGAGTCGGCCGTGTGCTCGCCGTGTCGGAATGGCATCCGAACGTCGACACGCCGGCCTCGCGTGACTTCCACGCCGCGTTTCGAGCGCGCTTCCCGAAGCCCGACGAGGACTACCAGCACGCCCGCATGCAGGTGATGGTCGAGCTGCTGGTGGCGGCGATCGAGCGCGCCGGCAGCACCGAAGCGGGCGCCGTGGCGCGCGCGATGGAGGGCCTGCGCTACGACGGCTCCACGCTCGGCGGCCTGCACGCCGGATGGATGCGCGCCGACGATCACCAGTTCATCCAGCCGCTGGTCGTCAGCGTGATGGACCGGCTCGGTGCGCCCGGCGTGCGCGTCGACAATGAGGGCTCCGGCTACGGCTTCCGCACGGTGCGGGCCTTCGAGGCACGCGCCACCGAACCGCCGCACACCTGCACGATGGAGCGCCCCTGACCATGATCCGACCCGTGATCGCCGAACTGCCCGGCTCGAAGATCCGCGAGGTGGCCAACGCCGGCCTCGGCCGCAGCGACGTGCTCGCCTTCTGGTTCGGCGAGAGCGACGAGGTGACGCCCGCCTTCGTGCGCGAGGCTGCGGTGGCCTCGCTCGCTGCCGGTGAGACGTTCTATTCGCACAACCTGGGCCTGCCCGAACTGCGCGAGGCGCTGGCCGGCTACACCACCGCGTTGCACGGGCCGGTGGGGCCGGAGCGCATCGCCGTCACCTCCTCCGGCGTGAACGCGCTGATGCTGGCGATGCAGGCGCTGGCCGGCGCGGGCGATGAAGTGGTGGCGGTGGTGCCGGTGTGGCCCAACCTCACCGCGCAGCCGCAGATCCTCGGGGCGCAGGTGCGGCGCGTGCCGCTCAAGGTGGAGCGGGGCGCGTGGCGCCTCGACCTGCCGGCGCTTCTCGAGGCGGTGACCGAGCGCACCCGCGTGCTGCTCGTCAATGCGCCCAACAACCCGACCGGCTGGACGCTGGAGCGCGCCGAGCAGCAAGCGCTGCTCGAGCACTGCCGCCGCACCGGCACTTGGATCGTGGCCGACGAGGTCTACGAGCGGCTGTACTACCGCGAGGGCGCGCGCTGCGCGCCCAGCTTCCTCGACATCGCCACGCCGGAAGACCGGCTGGTGGTCGTGCACAGCTTCTCCAAGAGCTTCCTGATGACCGGCTGGCGGCTGGGCTGGCTGGTGGGGCCGGCGCGCCTGATCGAGGCGATGGGCAAGCTGATCGAGTTCAACACCTCCTGCGCGCCGGTGTTCGTGCAGCGCGCCGGGCTGGCGGGGCTGGCGCAGGCCGAGAGCTTCGTGCCCGGCCTGATGGTCCGGCTGAAGCACTGCCGCGACACCCTGCTGCCGGCGCTGGCGGCGCTGCCCGGCGTCAGCGTGGCGGTGCCCGACGGCGGCATGTACGCCTTCTTCCGAGTGGCCGGGCAGGACGATTCGGCGGCCTTCGCCAAGCGGCTGGTTGCCGAAGCCGGCCTGGGGCTGGCGCCGGGCGCCGCCTTCGGGCCGGAGGCCGAGGGCTGGCTGCGCTGGTGCTTCGCCTCGCGCGATCCGGCACGTCTCACGGAAGGGGTGGGGCGGCTCGCCCGTGCGCTCGGGCTATAATCCGCAGGTTTTGCGTCCGCTCGAGGGCGCGAACAGGCACGGCACCGGTCGGTTTCACCGGTGTCCGCAAGTGAAACCGGAAACCGCGGCGGTGCACCAGCCCACGGTGCGCGCTCGGTTTCCCCACAGAGGAAACTCGAATGACCGCCATCAACAAGGCCGAGATCGTCAAGGCCAATGCCCGCAGCGCCAACGACACCGGCTCCCCGGAAGTGCAGGTCGCGCTGCTGACCGCGCGCATCAACGAACTGACGCCGCACTTCAAGACCCACGCCAAGGACCACCACGGCCGCCGCGGCCTGCTCAAGCTGGTCAACCAGCGCAAGAGCCTGCTCGCGTACCTGAAGGGCCGCGACGCCGACCGCTACACGGCGCTGATCGCCAAGCTGGGCCTGCGCAAGTAAGCACGGCATGAATTCGAGGAGCCTGTCTGGAATCCGCCAGTACAGGCTCTTCGCGTTTGGAGTCCGGCAGCCATCGATGACGATGTGTCATTCCACCGACGCTGCGCCGAGCAGTCTCGCTGGAATGGCATCGCGCCAGGATGCCGACGCTCCGGGAATCCGGCGGCCCCTGTAGTGCCGTCCGCCAACAGAGATTGGAGAACCCAATGAGCATGTTCAACAAAGTCACCAAGACCTTCCAGTGGGGCCAGCACACCGTCACGATGGAGACGGGCGAGATCGCTCGCCAGTCCAGCGGCGCCGTGCTGGTGAGCGTCGAGGACACCGTGATCCTCGCCACCGTGGTCGCGAAGACCGAGGCCAAGCCGGGCCAGGACTTCTTTCCTCTGACGGTCGACTACGTCGAGAAGACCTACGCCGCCGGCAAGATCCCGGGCAGCTTCTTCAAGCGTGAAGGCCGCCCGAGCGAACTCGAGACGCTGACCTCGCGCCTGATCGACCGCCCGCTGCGCCCGCTGTTCCCGGATGGCTTCTTCAATGAAGTCCAGGTCATCATCCACGTGCTGTCGCTCAACCCCGAGATCTCGGCCGACATTCCCTCGATGATCGGTGCCAGCGCGGCGCTGGCGATCTCCGGCATTCCGTTCAACGGCCCGATCGGCGCGGCGCGCGTCGGCTACATCGACGGCCAGTACGTGCTGAACCCGGGCAAGACCCAGCTGCTCGACTCGAAGATGGACCTCGTCGTCGCCGGCACCGAAGCCGCCGTGCTGATGGTCGAGAGCGAGGCCCAGCAACTCTCCGAAGAGATCATGCTCGGCGGCGTGGTGTTCGGCCACGAGCAGGGCAACATCGCGATCAACGCGATCCACGAACTGGTGCGCGACGCTGGCAAGCCGGCCTGGGACTGGAAGGCTCCCGCCAAGGACGAGGCGTTCATCGCCAAGATCAACACGCTGGCCGAGTCGAAGCTGGCCGCGGCCTATCAGATCCGCTCCAAGCAGGCGCGCACGCAAGCCTGCCGCGAAGCCTACGCCGCGGTGATCGGCACGCTGGTGGAAGAGGGCGTGGAGTTCGACAAGGTCAAGGTCGAGACGCTGCTGTTCGAGATCGAGGCCCGCATCGTGCGCAGCCAGATTCTCGCCGGCGAGCCGCGCATCGACGGCCGCGACACCCGCACCGTGCGCCCGATCGAGATCCGCAACAGCGTGCTGCCCCGCGTGCACGGCTCGGCGCTGTTCACCCGCGGCGAGACGCAGGCGCTGGTGGCCGCCACGCTCGGCACCGACCGCGACAGCCAGAAGATCGACGCGCTGGCCGGCGAGTTCAGCGAGCACTTCATGCTGCACTACAACATGCCCCCGTTCGCCACCGGCGAGACGGGCCGCGTGGGCAGCCCGAAGCGCCGCGAGATCGGCCACGGCCGCCTGGCCAAGCGCGCGCTGGTGGCCGTGCTGCCGGATCGCGCCGAGTTCCCGTACTCGATGCGCGTGGTCTCGGAGATCACCGAGTCGAACGGTTCCTCGTCGATGGCCTCGGTGTGCGGCGGCTGCCTGGCGCTGATGGACGCCGGCGTGCCGATGAAGGCCCACGTGGCTGGCATCGCGATGGGCCTGATCAAGGAAGGCAATCGCTTCGCCGTGCTGACCGACATCCTCGGCGACGAGGATCACCTCGGCGACATGGACTTCAAGGTGGCCGGCACCACCGCCGGCGTGACCGCCCTGCAGATGGACATCAAGATCCAGGGCATCACCAAGGAGATCATGCAGGTGGCGCTGGCGCAGGCCAAGGAAGCCCGCATGCACATCCTCGGCAAGATGGTCGAGGCCATGGGCGGCGCGAAGACCGAGGTCTCGCAGTTCGCTCCGCGCCTGTACACCATGAAGATCAACCCGGAGAAGATCCGCGACGTGATCGGCAAGGGCGGCGCCACCATCCGCGCGCTGACCGAGGAGACCGGCACGACGATCGACATCGCCGAGGACGGCACCATCACCATCGCCTCGACCGACGCCGAGAAGGCCGCTTTCGCCAAGAAGCGCATCGAGGAAATCACGGCCGAGGTCGAAGTCGGCAAGATCTACGAGGGCCCGGTCACCAAGATCCTCGATTTCGGTGCGCTGGTGAACCTGCTGCCGGGCAAGGACGGCCTGCTGCACATCAGCCAGATCGCGCACCAGCGCGTCGAGAAGGTCACCGACTTCCTCAAGGAAGGCCAGATCGTCAAGGTCAAGGTGCTCGAGACCGACGAGAAGGGCCGCGTCAAGCTGTCGATGAAGGCGCTGCTCGAGCGCGAGCCGCAGGCAGCGGCTCCGGCGGCGCCGGCCGCCGAGGAGCGCGGCGAGGGCTGATGCGCGCATGAAGGCGATCGCCATCGACCGTCCCGGCGCCCCCGAGGTGCTGCAGCTCGTGGAACGGCCCGACCCGGTGGCCGGGCCGGG
>NZ_JBFXIO010000015.1:0-8073 GCF_050175855.1 Piscinibacter sp. | reverse complement strand
GTCATCCTCGACATGGTGGCGGGCGACTACGTGGCGCGCGAGCTGACTTGCCTGGCCACCGACGGCCGCCTGGTGATCATCGCGGTGCAGGGCGGCGTCGACTCGCGCATCGATGCGGGTGAGGTGCTGCGCCGCCGGCTGACCATCACCGGCTCGACGCTGCGCCCGCGGCCGGTGGCCTTCAAGGCGGCCATCGCGCGCTCGCTGCGCGAGAACGTCTGGCCGTGGATCGAGGCGGGCCGCGTGAGGCCCGTGATCTTCAAGACCTTCGAAGCCGCCCAGGCCGCGCAGGCCCATGCGCTGATGGAATCGAACCAGCACGTCGGCAAGATCGTGCTGACGTGGTGAACACGCAAGAGAACACTCGAGGACGGGCACGATGACGCGTCGCAAGCTGGTGGTCGGCAACTGGAAGATGAACGGCACGCGCGTGGGCAACATCGAGTTGCTCGCCGCGATCCGCGCCGCCGGGCCGTTCGCCGCCGAGGTGGCGGTGTGCGCGCCGTTCCCCTACCTCGCCGACGTGGCGCTGTCGCTGCAGGGCTCGGACATCGGCTCCGGCGCGCAGGACTGCTCGGCGCACGAGAGCGGCGCCTACACCGGCGAGGTCAGCGCGGCGATGCTGGCCGAGTACGGCTGTCGCTACGTGATCGTCGGCCACTCGGAGCGTCGCGCGCTGCACGGCGAGGGCGACCAGCTCGTTGCCGACAAGGCGAAGATCGCGCTGGCGCACCGGCTCACGCCGATCGTCTGCGTCGGCGAGACGCTGGCCGAGCGCGAGACCGGCCAGACCGACGCGGTGGTCAAGCGCCAGCTGTCGTCGGTGATCCACACGCTCGGACACTGCATCTCGCAGATCGTCGTCGCCTACGAACCGGTGTGGGCCATCGGCACCGGCAAGACCGCCACGCCCGAGCAGGCGCAGGCGGTGCACGCGCTGCTGCGCTCGCAGCTCAAGGCCGCCAGCGAGAAAGCCGGCGAGATGAAGATCCTCTATGGCGGCAGCGTCAAGCCCGACAACGCGGCGACGCTGTTCTCGCAGCCCGACATCGACGGCGGCCTGATCGGCGGCGCCTCGTTGAAGGCGGTCGATTTCGTCGCCATCTGTCGCGCCGGGGCCTGACGGCCCGCGCCCACGAATTCCTCGGAGTCCCCACAGAATGAATCTCCTGCACAACCTGCTCGTGGCCGTCCAGATCATCTCGGCCCTGGTGATGATCGGCCTCGTGCTGGTCCAGCACGGCAAGGGCGCCGACATGGGCGCCTCGTTCGGCAGCGGCGCCTCGGGCAGCCTGTTCGGTGCCACGGGCAGCGCGAACTTCCTGTCGCGTTCCACGGCCGTCTGCGCCACGATCTTCTTTGCGGCCACGCTGACGCTGGCCTTCTTCGCCAACGACCGCGCCTCGCGGCCGGCCGGCGGCACCAGCGTGCTCGAGGGCGCCGCGGCGCCCGCAGCCAGCGTGCCGGCCACCGGTGCGGCGCTGGTGCCGGGCGCGGCCAGCGCGGCGGCCGCAGCAGTGCCTGCGCCGGTTGCCGTGCCGGCCTCGGGCGCCGACGCAGTTCCGTCGAAGTGACGAGCGACGCAGCGCGCGGCCTACGGTCTGCGCCAGCGCAAATCACGCTGCTGCACTGCAACGAAAGGGCGGGTTAACGCGGGGAAACAGGTTAGAATGCGCGGCTGTCCGGTAAGCCAATCCTCATGCAAACCGGGCATCCGTGAGTACGACGTACGTACACGGCCGACGTGGTGAAATTGGTAGACACGCTATCTTGAGGGGGTAGTGGCGAAAGCTGTGCGAGTTCGAGTCTCGCCGTCGGCACCAGACACCTGCTCCCCATGAATCTGGAACCCTACCTCCCCGTCATCCTGTTCATCCTGGTCGGCGTGGCGGTGGGTGTAGCCCCCCAGGTTCTCGGTTTCCTGCTCGGGCCGCGACGGCCCGACACGGCGAAGAACTCGCCGTACGAATGCGGCTTCGAGGCCTTCGAAGACGCGCGCATGAAGTTCGACGTGCGCTACTACCTCGTCGCGATCCTCTTCATCCTCTTCGATCTCGAGATCGCGTTCCTCTTCCCGTGGGCTGTGTCGCTGAATGAAATCGGCGCGTCAGGCTTCTGGGCCATGATGATCTTCCTGGGCATCCTCGTCGTCGGCTTCGCCTACGAGTGGAAAAAGGGCGCCCTCGACTGGGAATAAAGCGCAGGCACCGAGATGGGCATCGAAGGCGTACTCAAAGAGGGCTTCGTCACCACGAGCCTCGACGCGGTCATCAACTGGTCCAAGACCGGCTCGCTGTGGCCGATGACCTTCGGTCTGGCCTGCTGCGCGGTGGAGATGATGCATGCCGGCGCGGCGCGCTACGACATCGACCGCTTCGGCATGCTGTTCCGGCCGAGTCCGCGGCAGAGCGACCTGATGATCGTCGCCGGCACGCTGTGCAACAAGATGGCGCCGGCGCTGCGCAAGGTCTACGACCAGATGGCCGAGCCGCGCTGGGTGATCTCGATGGGCTCCTGCGCCAACGGCGGCGGCTACTACCACTACAGCTACTCGGTGGTGCGCGGCTGCGACCGCATCGTGCCGGTCGATGTCTACGTGCCTGGCTGCCCGCCGACCGCCGAGGCGCTGCTGTACGGCGTGCTGCAGTTGCAGGCCAAGATCCGGCGCGAGAACACCATCGCCCGCTGACGCATCCATGAGCAAACTCGACACGCTCCAGGCGGCCCTGGAATCGGCGCTCGGCGCCCGCATCGGAAAGCTCGTGCGCGACCGCGGCGAGATCACCGTCACGGTCTCGGCGATCGACTACCTCGAGGCCGCACGCACGCTGCGCGACCACACCGATCTTCAGTTCGAGCAGCTGATCGACCTGTGCGGCGTCGACTACTCGAGCTGGAAAGACCAGCCCTGGGAAGGCCCGCGTTTCTGCGTCGTCTCGCACCTGCTGTCGGTGTCGAAGAACTGGCGCGTGCGCCTGAAGGTGTTCGCGCCCGACGACGAGCTGCCGATGGTCAAGTCGGTCACCGAGGTGTGGAGCTCGGCCAACTGGTTCGAGCGCGAGGCCTTCGACCTGTACGGCATCGTCTTCGAGGGCCACCTCGACCTGCGCCGCATCCTCACCGACTACGGCTTCATCGGGCATCCGTTCCGCAAGGACTTCCCGACCAGCGGCCATGTCGAGATGCGTTACGACCCCGAGCAGAAGCGCGTGATCTACCAGCCGGTGACGATCGAGCCGCGCGAGATCACGCCGCGCATCGTCCGCGAGGACAACTACGGCGGTCTGCACTGAGCACCTGCGATGGCTGAGATCAAGAACTACACCCTGAACTTCGGTCCGCAGCACCCGGCCGCGCACGGCGTGCTGCGCCTCGTGCTCGAGCTCGACGGCGAGGTCATCCAGCGCGCCGACCCGCACATCGGCCTGCTGCACCGTGCCACCGAGAAGCTCGCCGAGAGCAAGACCTTCATCCAGTCGCTGCCGTACATGGACCGTCTCGACTACGTGTCGATGATGTGCAACGAGCATGCGTACTGCCTGGCGATCGAGAAGCTGCTGGGCATCGAGGTGCCGGAGCGCGCGCAGTACATCCGCGTGATGTACAGCGAGATCACCCGGCTGCTGAACCACCTGCTCTGGCTCGGCTGCCACGGCCTGGACTGCGGTGCGATGAACATCTTCATCTACTGCTTCCGCGAGCGCGAAGACCTGTTCGACATGTACGAGGCGGCCTCGGGTGCGCGCATGCACGCGGCCTATTTCCGCCCGGGCGGCGTCTACCGCGACCTGCCGGAGCGCATGCCGCAGTACCAGGCGAGCAGGATCCGCAACGCCAAGGCGATCGCCAAGCTCAACGAGAACCGCCAAGGCTCGCTGCTCGACTTCATCGACGACTTCACGCAGCGCTTCCCGAAGTACGTCGACGAGTACGAGACGCTGCTCACCGACAACCGCATCTGGAAACAGCGCACGGTGGGTATCGGCGTGGTCTCGCCGGAGCGTGCGCTGAACCTCGGCTTCACCGGCGCGATGCTGCGTGGCTCCGGCATCGCCTGGGATCTTCGCAAGAACCAGCCCTACGACGTCTACGCCAAGATGGACTTCGACGTGCCGGTCGGCGTCAACGGCGACACGTATGACCGCTACCTGGTCCGCATCGAGGAGATGCGCCAGAGCAATCGCATCATCAAGCAGTGCGTGGACTGGCTGCGTGCCAACCCCGGCCCGGTGATCACCGACAACCACAAGGTGGCGCCGCCGTCGCGCGTGGACATGAAGTCCAGCATGGAAGAGCTGATCCACCACTTCAAGCTCTTCACCGAAGGCTTCCACGTGCCCGAGGGCGAGGCCTACGCGGCGGTGGAGCATCCGAAGGGCGAGTTCGGCATCTACCTGGTGAGCGACGGTGCCAACAAGCCGTACCGCCTGAAGATCCGCGCCCCCGGCTTCGTGCATCTCGCGGCGCTCGACGAGATGTCGCGCGGCCACATGATCGCCGACGCCGTGGCCGTGATCGGCACGATGGACATCGTCTTCGGCGAAATCGACAGGTAAGCGACCGATGAACTTCTCCGACGCCACGTTGGCGCGATTCGCCAAGGAAGTCGCCAAGTACCCCGCCGACCAGAAGCAGTCGGCCGTGATGGCCTGCCTGGCCATCGTGCAGCAGGAGCAGGGCCACGTGTCCGGCGAGAGCGAGAAGGCCGTGGCCGAGTATCTCGGCATGCCGCCGATCGCGGTGCACGAGGTCACGACCTTCTACAACATGTACAACCAGCAGCCGGTCGGCCGGTTCAAGCTGAACGTCTGCACCAACCTGCCGTGCCAGCTGCGCGGCGGGCAGAAGGCCCTCGACCATGTCTGCGGCCAGCTCGGCGTGGAAGACGGCGGCACCACCGCCGACGGCCGCTTCACCGTGCAGCATAGCGAGTGCCTGGGCGCCTGCGCCGACGCGCCTGTACTGCTGGTCAACGACCGCGAGATGTGCAGCTTCATGAGCACCGAGCGTCTCGACGACCTGCTCGCCACCCTGCGGAAGGCCTGAACGACATGCTCGACCTTTCCAAGTTCAAGTCCACCGGCGCCGAGACCTGCTTCCATGGCCGCCACATCGGCGCGCAGATCTACGCCGACCTGAACGGCCGCAACTGGTCGCTGAAGGACTACGAGGCGCGCGGCGGCTACCAGGCGCTGCGCAAGATCCTCGGCAAGGACGGCGGCGAGGGCATGACGCCCGAGCAGGTGATCGCAGAGGTCAAGCTCTCCGGCCTGCGTGGCCGCGGCGGCGCGGGCTTCCCGACCGGCCTGAAGTGGAGCTTCATGCCGCGCGCCTTCCCGGGCCCGAAGTACCTCGTCTGCAACTCCGACGAAGGCGAGCCGGGCACCTGCAAGGACCGCGACATCCTGATGTTCAACCCGCACATCGTCATCGAAGGCATGGCGATCGCGGCGTACGCGATGGGCATCGGCACCGGCTACAACTACATCCACGGCGAGATCTTCGAGGTCTACGAGCGCTTCGAGGCGGCCCTGGAGGAAGCGCGCGCGGCCGGCTACCTCGGCAACGGCATCCTGGGCTCGGGCTTCAATTTCCAGCTGCATGCGGCGCACGGCTTCGGCGCCTACATCTGCGGCGAGGAGACCGCGCTGCTCGAGTCGCTGGAAGGCAAGAAGGGCCAGCCGCGCTTCAAGCCACCGTTCCCGGCCAGCTTCGGCCTGTACGGCAAGCCGACCACGATCAACAACACCGAGACTTTCGGCGCGGTGCCCTGGATCATCCGCCACGGCGGCCAGGCCTACCTCGAGGTCGGCAAGCCGAACAACGGCGGCACCAAGATCTACTCGGTGTCGGGCGACGTCGAGCGCCCCGGCAACTACGAGATCCCGATGGGCACGCCGTTCGCCAAGCTGCTCGAGCTCGCCGGTGGCGTACGCAAGGGGCGCACCCTGAAGGCGGTGATCCCGGGCGGCTCGTCCGCCCCGGTGCTGCCGGCCTCCATCATGATGGAGTGCACGATGGACTACGACAGCATCGCCAAGGCCGGCTCGATGCTGGGCTCGGGCGCGGTGATCGTGATGGACGACACCCGCTGCATGGTCGATTCGCTGCTGCGCCTGTCGTACTTCTACATGCACGAGAGCTGCGGCCAGTGCACGCCCTGCCGCGAGGGCACGGGCTGGATGTACCGCGTGATCGAGCGCATCGCCAACGGCCAGGGCCGCAAGGAAGACATCGACCTGCTGAACTCGGTGGCCGACAACATCCAGGGCCGCACGATCTGCGCGCTGGGCGACGCGGCCGCGATGCCAGTGCGCGCCATGATCAAGCACTTCCGCGATGAGTTCGTGCACCTCATCGAGCACAAGACCCGCAAGGTCGCGGCCACCGCCTGAGCGACCGGGGCACTCACATGATCGAAATCGAACTCGACGGCAAGAAGGTGGAGGTGCTCGAGGGCAGCATGGTGATGCATGCCGCCGAGAAGGCCGGCACCTACATCCCGCACTTCTGCTACCACAAGAAACTGTCCATCGCGGCCAACTGCCGCATGTGCCTGGTCGACGTGGAGAAGGCGCCCAAGCCGATGCCGGCCTGCGCCACGCCGGTCACGCAGGGCATGATCGTCCGCACCAAGAGCGAGAAGGCGATCAAGGCCCAGCAGTCGGTGATGGAGTTCCTGCTCATCAACCACCCGCTGGACTGCCCGATCTGCGACCAGGGCGGCGAGTGCCAGCTGCAGGACCTCGCCGTCGGCTACGGCGGATCGGCCTCGCGCTACCAGGAAGAGAAGCGCGTCGTCTTCCACAAGAACGTCGGCCCGCTGATCTCGATGGAGGAGATGAGCCGCTGCATCCACTGCACCCGCTGCGTGCGCTTCGGCCAGGAAGTGGCCGGGGTGATGGAGCTCGGCATGATCCATCGCGGCGAGCACTCCGAGATCACCACCGTGGTCGGCGAGACGGTCGACTCCGAGCTGTCGGGCAACATGATCGACCTGTGCCCGGTCGGCGCGCTGACCAGCAAGCCGTTCCGCTACAGCGCCCGCACCTGGGAGCTGTCGCGGCGCAAGAGCGTCAGTCCGCACGACAGCACCGGCGCGAACCTGATCGTGCAGGTGAAGAACAACCAGGTGATGCGAGTCGTTCCGCTGGAGAACGAAGACGTCAACGAGTGCTGGATCGCCGACCGCGACCGCTTCTCGTACGAGGCGCTGAACGGCAACGAACGCCTGACCATGCCGATGCTCAAGCAGGGCGGGCAGTGGAAGGCGGTCGACTGGACCACCGCGCTGGAGTACGTGGCGCGCGGCCTCACGCAGATCAAGATCGACCACGGCCCCGGCGCCATCGGTGCGCTCGGCTCGGCCCATGCCACGGTCGAGGAACTGCACCTGCTGGCCAAGCTGGTGCGCGCCCTGGGCAGCGAGAACGTCGACCACCGTACCCGCCACGCCGACTTCGCGGCCGCACCCGCTGGCAAGGCGCGCTGGCTCGGCCTGCCGATCGCCGCGCTGTCGAACCTGCAGCGCGTGCTGGTGATCGGCTCGTTCCTGCGCAAGGATCACCCGCTGTTCGCGCAGCGCATCCGTCAGGCGGCGCGCAAGGGCGCGCAGGTGCACAGCCTGCATGCGCTGGCCGACGACTGGCTGATGCCGATGGGCACGCGCCTGGTGGCCGCACCGTCGGCGTGGGTGCAGTCGCTGGCCGACATCGCTGCCGCGGTGGCCGCGGCCAAGGGCGTGACTGCCCCGGCCGCCGGCAACGCCGGCGCGGAAGCGAAGGCCATTGCCGATTCGCTGCTGTCCGGCGAGCGCAAGGCGGTGCTGCTCGGCAATGCCGCCGCCCAGCATCCGCAGGCCGCCGCGCTGCTGTCGCTGGCGAACTGGATCGCCGCGCAGACCGGCGCGTCGGTGGGCTACCTCACCGAGGCGGCCAACACGGTGGGTGCACAGCTCGTCAACGCCCAGCCGGGCCAGGGCGGCCTGAACGCCGGGCAGATGCTGACCGCCGGCTCGCTGAAGGCCGCGCTGCTGCTCGATGTCGAGCCCGCGTTCGACGCCGCCGACCCGAG
>NZ_JBFXIO010000014.1:0-27506 GCF_050175855.1 Piscinibacter sp. | reverse complement strand
AGATGCTCTACAACTCCGACAGTTTCGCCGTCGTCTCGTTCGATGTGCCCGCGCCGCAGGGCGAAGGGCCGCTGAACCGCGGCGGCTACGAGATCGTCGACAAGTTCGCGCGCAAGGAGATCTTCATCCAGGGCGCGCTGGCCGAGAGCTTCAAGCAGGGCGTTCAGGCCCTGATCGAGACTGGCCCTTCGGAGGAGGAGATGGACTCCTTCATCGAGCGCTTCGCCTCCCTCTCGCAGCAGCCTCTGGTGCTGCACTGACAGGGCCGCCCGCCGCGGGCGGGCGTGAGCTTCACCACGCCGGTGGCCCCGAAAGCGGTCGACGCCGGGGCGCCTTCTGCGTTATGGTCCCCGTGCGCCGATGGGGCGCCACCCTGGAGGTGAGCGATGGTGAAGCACAGCCGCAGCGCTGGTGAGGGGCGTGCCGTCCTGTCTCCGGGCCTCAACGAGGCGCCGGTGCTCGACCGCATGTGCTCGCACTTCGTGCTCGCGCTGACGATGAGCCAGGCCGGCCGCTTCAACCCGCGGCGCGACTGGAACAGCCTGCTGTCGCTGACCGGCCGCCACCTCGTCTGGCCGGCGCCGGTACTGCGCCGGCTGCGCGACTTCCTCGACCACCGCTGCCGCGCCAACGACCAGTGGCGCGGCCACGAAGCCCTGTCCGACGCGCAATTCGTCGAGCGCCACGGCGCCTGGCGCGGGCCCTACGAGGAAGGCACGCTGTTCTTCTACCTCGACGAGTACGTCAAGGACGCACCGAAGGACCTGCTGCTCGTGCTCGGTGCCACCGCCGAGTGGCTGGAGCGCAGCCTGAAGAAGGAATCCACCCTCGTCGAAAAGAACATCGACGCGCTGGCCGGGCTGCTGCAGCTCAATGCCGCCGAGCGCGCGCTGCTGCTGTACGGCACGCTCGCCCGCTATCAGCGGGATCTTCGCGGTCTGCTGGTCGAGTTCAAGGTCAGCAATGCGCAGGAGGCCTATGCCGCCATCGCCCGCGTGGCCGGCGTCAACGAGGCCGACGTGGCCGAGGCGCTGCGTGCCGGCTCGCGGCTGGAGCGCATCGGCATGGTCGAGAACCTGATCTCAGAACACAACATCACCGACCTGGCCGACCTGATGAAGGTCAGCGAGCAGCTGCCGCCGGTGCTGATGCGCGAGTACCAGGGCCCGTCGGACCTGATGGCGGTGTTCACGCGGCCGGCCGCGCGCAGCGAACTGACGGCGTCGGACTTCCATTACGTCGGCGACGACTGCCGCATGATGACCGCGCTGCTGAAGAACGCGGTGGCGCGCAAGGAGCCGGGCGTCAACATCCTGCTCTACGGCCCGCCGGGCACCGGCAAGACCGAACTCGCCAAGGTGGCAGCGCAGGCCGCCGGGCTGGAGCTCTACGAGGTGGAGTACGCCGATCGCGACGGCAATTCACTGTCCGGCCGCGACCGCTACCGCTCGCTGCAGATCAGCCAGGTGTTCCTCAAGGGCAGCGCCAGCGTGGCGCTGCTGTTCGACGAGGTGGAAGACGTCTTCCCGCCGATCTCCACCGACGCCGCGCAGCTGATGGCGCGGCTCGACAGCAGCGATGCCGCGCCCACCGGCAGCGTCAGCGGCAAGGCCTGGGTGAACCAGATCCTGGAGAGCAACCCGGTGCCGGTGATCTGGGTGACCAACCGCATCGAGCAGATCGATGTGGCCTTCCGCCGCCGCTTCCAGTACCACCTTGAGCTGAAGAGCCCGCCGCCCGGCGCGCGCGAGGCGCTGGTCTCGCGTGCGCTCGAAGGCGTGGCGGTGGGCGAGGGCTTCGCCGCGCGGCTGGCCGAGCGCAAGGGGCTGACGCCGGCGCAGATCCGCACCGCGGTGAAGTTCGCTCGCCTGGCCGGCGAAGGCGACGCCGGCGGTACCGAAGCGCTGATCGAGCGCCAGCTGCTCAATGCCGACAAGGCGCTCGGCCAGACCGGTGCCGAGCGCGGCGCGCGCCGCGTGGTGACGAGCTACGACCTTTCCCTCGTCAACACCGAATCGCGCTTCGAGGTGCCGAAGATCGTCGAGGCGCTGCGCCGCAAGGGCTTCGGAACGCTGTGCTTCTACGGCCCACCGGGCACCGGCAAGACGGCGCTGGCCGAACACATCGCCGCCGAGCTGCGCCGGCCGCTGATGATCCGCCAGGCCAGCG
Organism: Piscinibacter sp.; assembly: GCF_050175855.1. Taxonomy (GTDB): domain Bacteria; phylum Pseudomonadota; class Gammaproteobacteria; order Burkholderiales; family Burkholderiaceae_C; genus Piscinibacter. The sequence continues at coordinate 25,337 of NZ_JBFXIO010000014.1, read as the reverse complement.
ACCTGGTGAGCAAGTTCGTCGGCGAGACCGAGCAGAACATGGCGAAGATGTTCGAGGAAGCCGAGGCCGAGCAGGCCGTCCTGCTGCTCGACGAGGCCGACAGCTTCCTGCGCAGCCGCAAGCTGGCCGAGCGCAACTACGAGGTCAGCGAGGTCAACGAGATGCTGCAGGGCATGGAACGCTACGCCGGCATCTTCATCTGCACCACCAACCTGTTCCAGGAACTGGACGAGGCGGCGCTGCGCCGCTTCACGTTCAAGATCCAGTTCAAGCCACTCACGCCCGCGCAGCGCGAGCGGATGTTCGTGGCCGAGGCGCTGGCCGGCGACGCCGCGGCGTTCACCGACGAGCAGCGGCGCCGGCTGCGCGCGCTGGAGCTGCTGGCGCCGGGCGACTTCGCGGCGGTGAAGCGGCAGGTCGACGTCCTCGGCGAAAGCTTCGAACCCGACGAGTTCCTCTCCCAGCTCGAGGCCGAGCACCGCGTCAAGCCCGAGGTGCGCCAGCAGCGCGGCATCGGCTTCGTGCACTGAAACCGCGCCGAGCGTGACGCGCCGCACGCGGCGCGCCCGCTGCGCCCTCCAGGGCGCGGGAAACCGTCCGAAAAGGTCGGACTGGACCCTCCCGTTCGCGCCGTGAACCCCGACGCCATCCTCGCCTGGCAGTTCCAGCCCTGGCTGTCTGCCGTGGCGGCCCTGCTGTCCGCCCTGGCCTGCCATGTGGCGCTGGAGCTGAACCGCCGCGTCGGCGGCGCCTCGTTGCGCGCCGCGCTGCCCTGGCTGGCCGGCGCCGCCCTGGCCCTGGGCACGGCGCTGTGGAGCGTGCACTTCCTCTCGCTGGCGGTGCGGCCCCTGCACCTGCCCGTGGGCTACGGCGGCGCGGTCACGCTGGCCGCCTGGGTGGCCGCCGTGCTGCTCGGCGCTGGCGCGCTGCTGCTCGCCGGCGCCCGGCGGTGGCCACGCGCGCTCGCGCCCTGGTTGCTTGCGATCACGGCCGTGGGTGTCTACGCCGCCTGCCTGTTCGACATGCGGCTGGCGCCGGCGCCGATCTGGCAGCCGCTCGGCCTGCTGGCCGCCGTGCCGGCACTGGCGCTGCTGGTGGCCGGCGCCGGTTGGCTCGCCGGCGGCGACCGGGCAGCCGATCCGCGCTGGCGCGCGCCGGCCGCCGGGCTGGCCGGGGTCGGCCTGGTGCTCGCCCACCACCTGGTGGCGTGGTCGGTGCACGTGCCGCAAGGGGCCGTGTCGCTGCACCAGATGGGCTGGCTGTCCGACACCACGCTGGCGCTGCTGGCCGGCGTGGCCACGCTGGCGCTGTCGGGCACGCTGCTGGCGCTGTCAATCATGGAATCGCGCATGCGCCAGGCGCTGCGGGCGGCGATCGAGCGTGTCGAGGAAGCCGCACGCACCGATGCGCTGACCCGCCTGCCCAACCGCCGCTCGTTCGAAGCCCGGCTCGACGCCGCCGAGCGCCGCGCCGCCGACGGCCGCCTGGCCACGGCAGTGCTGTTCATCGGGCTGGATCACTTCAAGCCGGTCAACGACTCCTTCGGTCGCCGCGTCGGCGACCTGCTGCTGCAGGCCCTCGCCCGGCGGCTGCGCGAGGTGGTGGGCACGCAGGGCATGCTGGCGCGCGTCGGCGGCGACGAGTTCGTGCTGCTGCTCGGCCCGGACAGTGGCCGTGCCGAAGCGGCGGCCATGGCGCAGAAGCTGCTCGACGCGCTGGCCCAGCCCTGCGAGATCGAGCAGCGCGCGCTGACGGTCAGCGCCTCGATCGGCGTGATGCTGTACCCGCGCGATGGATCGCTCTCGGCCGCGATGGCGCACGCCGAGGCGGCCTCGCGCTACGCCAAGCGCAACGGTGGCGCCACCTTCGCCTTCTTCGAGCCCCGCATGCTCGGCGACGCCCGCGAGCAGGCCGAACTGCTGCGCGACCTGCGGCAGGCGGTGGCCGGCAACCAGCTCGAGCTGGTCTTCCAGCCCAAGGTGCATGCGCCCACCGGCGAGATCACGGGCGCCGAGGCGCTGCTGCGCTGGCACCACCCGCAGCGCGGCATGGTCAGCCCGATGGTGTTCGTGCCGCTGGCCGAGCGCCACGGCCTGATCGTCTCGATCGGCCAGTGGGTGATCGAGGAAGCCTGCCGCCAGGCGCGCGCCTGGCGCGACGAGGGCCTGCGCATGCGCGTGGCGATCAACCTCTCGGTGCACCAGTTGCGCCAGCCGGATCTGGCCGAGCGCATTGCCGCGGCGCTGCAGCGTCACCAGGTCAAGCCGCACTTGCTGACCTGCGAGATCACCGAATCCGCCGCGATGGAGGACGCCGAAGGCACGCGCGCGATCTTCGAGAAGCTGGCGTCGGTGGGCGTGCACCTGTCGATCGACGACTTCGGCACCGGCTACTGCAACTTCGCGATGCTGCGCAAGCTGCCGGCCGAGGAGCTGAAGATCGATCGCAGCTTCGTGCTCGACCTGGAGACCAGTGCCGACGCCCGCGCGGTGGTCGACGCGGTGGTCAAGCTCGGCCAGGCGCTGGGCCGCAAGGTGGTGGCCGAGGGTGTCGAGACCGAGGGGCAGGCCCAGGTGCTGCGTGCGCTGGGCTGCGACGTGCTGCAGGGTTACCTGTACGCCAAGCCGATGTCGGCGAAGGCGCTGGCGCTGTGGGCGATGAACGACGTCGGGCCGCGGGCGATGGAGTTCAGCGCCTCGCTGTTCCAGGAGACTCAGCCGACCTCCGTGCACTGAGCAGGGTCGGGGCCGATTCGTAGAATGCCGGGATGAAGACGCCCGCCTACACCCGCGCCGCCGCGCTGCCCGCGATCCTCGCGCAGCGCATCGTGATCCTCGACGGCGCGATGGGCACCATGATCCAGCGCTACAAGCTCGGCGAGGCCGACTACCGCGGCGAGCGCTTCAAGGACCACCCGAAGGACCTGAAGGGCAACAACGAGCTGCTGCAGTTCACCCGGCCCGACGTGATCGGCGAGATCCATGAGAAGTACCTCGCCGCCGGCGCCGACATCGTCGAGACCAACACCTTCGGCGCCACCAGCGTGGCACAGGAGGACTACGGCCTGGCGCCGCTGGCGCGCGAGATGAATGTGGCCGCGGCGAAGCTGGCGCGGGCCGCCTGTGACAAGTACTCGGCGCCCGACAAGCCGCGCTTCGTGGCCGGCGCGCTCGGCCCCACGCCGCGCACTGCCAGCATCAGCCCCGACGTCAACGACCCGGCGGCGCGCAACATCAGCTTCGACGAACTGCGCGCGGCCTACCGCGAGCAGGCCGAGGGACTGCTCGAAGGCGGGGCCGACCTGTTCCTCGTCGAGACCATCTTCGACACCCTGAACGCCAAAGCGGCGATCTTCGCGCTCGACGAGCTGATGGAAGAGACGGGCGAGCGCCTGCCGGTGATCATCTCGGGCACGGTGACCGACGCCTCCGGCCGCATCCTCTCCGGCCAGACGGTCACCGCCTTCTGGCACAGCGTGCGCCATGCCAGGCCGATCGCCGTGGGCCTGAACTGCGCGCTCGGCGCGACCCTGATGCGGCCCTACATCGAGGAGCTGTCTCGCGTGGCCGGTGACACCTTCATCAGCTGCTATCCGAACGCGGGCCTGCCCAACCCGATGAGCGAAACCGGCTTCGACGAGACGCCGGAGATCACCGGCGGGCTGCTGGAGGAATTCGCCAAGGCCGGCTTCCTGAACATCGCCGGCGGCTGCTGCGGCACCACGCCGGAGCACATCGCCGCGATCGCGCAGCGCGTTGGCCGCTACCAGCCACGCTGCTGCGGCGGCAGCCTGTTCGGCGGCCTGCAGGCCGCCTGAAGCCTCAGCTCATCTGCAGCAGCCGCTGCAGGTTCAGGCGCACCTTCACCTCGTGCGGCGCCACGCCGCCGCTCACCGCCTGCGCGGGCAGGTGCGTCTGGCGCATCGCCGGCGCGGCCAGCACGGCGCCGGCCGGGTTGACGATGCAGGCCACCGTCGGCGCGTTCGCGCGCCGGCCGCGGCGCAGCACCACGCACGTCTCGCCGTTGGCCAGCTTGACCAGCGAGCCCGGCGGGTACAGGCCCACGGCCTTGATGATCGCCGAGCCGGCCTCGTCGGGCTGGCCTCGCTCGTCGAGGTAGGCGGCCTTGGCCGCTGCGGTGGCCGACAGCGCCTCGCGGCCGCGGCGAGGGCTCATGCGCGCGGCAAACACGTCGGCGCGACGGATCAGCCGGGCCAGCCGCATCGCCGGCTCGAGCGCCGCCAGCGGGCCGGGCGGCGCGTCGTGGTGGTGCTGCACGGCGTCGAGCCAGAGGGTGTCGGTGACGCCGGCGGCGCGCAGGGCCTGCACGGCGCGCGCGGGGTGGGAGTCGACCTCGGCGCGCTGCGGCGGCGTCAGCGGCGCGCTCTGCTGCGCCAGCTGGTTCTGCAGTGCGGTCATCGCCACGTTCATGCTGAGTGCGGCCAGCCGCAGCGACTGGCGCTGCGCCGGGGTGACGCCGGCCACGTGGCGCGAGGCCAGTTCGGCCACCACGGCCACCAGCAGCGCATGGCTGGCGCTGTAGTCGCGGTACTCCTGGGTGGCGGCGTGCACGAGCAGCAGCAGCGCGTCGTCGGCGTCGCTGTTGAGCTGGTCGAACATCGTCTTCTGCAGCGCCGTGAGCTTGCCGGCGAACTCCGGCTGCGCCGGGTCGCGCAGCACGGCGGCCAGCCGCACCTGCAGGTTCGACCAGTCGGTCGGCGCGTCGTCGAGACGCCGCCGGCCGGCGGCCGGCGGCGGCAGCAGGTCGGAGGCGTCGGGCCGGGCCTGGGCGATGCGGCCGAGCAGTTCGTTGCCGCGCACCAGTTCGTGCACCTTCCCGGCGATGGCGCGGCGCAGCGCCTCGCCGTCCTGGTCGTCGACGTAGAGCTCGCGCGACGTGAGCTGCTGCAGCTGTTCGTTGTCGGTCAGCACGGTGCCCTTGGGCACGAGCAGGCAGCCGGTCTTGTCGCGCAGCGCGAACAGGGTGGGGAAGCCGACGCGAAGCACGTCGGGCGGGAGCAACTGGTAAGCCATGGTGAGTGGGGTCTCGGCAGGTTTTCGGCCGCCGACCCCGCCGACTTGAGTCAGCGCGGGCTGCGTTCGCCCACGAAGATGTGAAGGCGGGCTTCGCCGGCCGGCGAGCGGCCACGCGGGTCCTGGCCAGTGACCACCATGCGATGGGCCGGCACGCCGCGCATCACCATCCAGTCGCGCGCACTGGCGGCGCGGTCGACCGCCAGCGCGGCGCCGCCGCGCGCGTCGGCCGGGCCGACGATCTGCACATTGGCCCGCGGCAGGCTGCGCACCGAGGCCGCCACACGGTCCAGCCAGGGCGTGGCCGTGGGGCTCACGGCGGCGCGCCCCGGTGCAAAGGCCGCGGCGGCGGGCAGGCTGATCCACAGCCGCTGGTCAGGAGTCTGGGAGACCTCGGCGCCAGAGCCCGAGAGTGCTGCACGCAGCCGCGTGCCGGCCGATTCGAGTTCCGGCGACCATGCCCAGGCCACGGGCGGTGCGGCGGGCAGGGGGGCCGCACTGACGGGCGGCGGCACCGGAGGTGGTTCGGCCTGCGGAAGCGCGCAACCGGCCAGGATCGAGGCCAGCACAAGCGTCCGGGCCAAGCGTGAGGGACTGCACATCCGGCCATTGCAGCCCATCGCCCCGCCGGGGGCAAGGCCGGGGCGACCCGGAGGGCTCCCCTACAATCGCAGCCTGCCCGAGGAGCGTTGCGACGACCGCCATGGTCGCCAGGCTCGGGCGGGGCGGCGCCCATCGACACAGTCGGTGCGCCGCAGTCAACGGCGCTCACCCGACAGACGGTCGCGGTGAGCCGCGGCCCCGATGGAATCGCCGCGATGAACGCCACCCCGACCCCCGTGTCCCCGATGAAGCTTGCCGGCCTGGAGCCGGTGGAGATCGGCGAGGGCTCGCTGTTCGTCAACATCGGCGAGCGCACCAACGTGACCGGCTCCAAGGCCTTCGCGCGGATGATCCTCGCCGGGCAGTTCGAGGACGCGCTGTCGGTGGCGCGCCAGCAGGTGGAGAACGGCGCGCAGGTCATCGACATCAACATGGACGAGGCCATGCTCGACAGCAAGGCCGCGATGGTGCGCTTCCTCAACCTGATCGCCGGCGAGCCGGAGATCGCGCGCGTGCCGATCATGGTCGACAGCTCCAAGTGGGAGGTGATCGAGGCCGGCCTGCAGTGCATCCAGGGCAAGGGCATCGTCAACTCGATCTCGCTGAAGGAAGGCGTCGAGGTCTTCAAGCGCCAGGCCACGCTGGTGCGCCGCTACGGCGCCGCCGCGGTGGTGATGGCCTTCGACGAAACCGGTCAGGCCGACACCTATGCGCGCAAGATCGAGATCTGCGAGCGCGCCTACCGCATCCTCGTCGACGAGGTCGGCTTCCCGCCCGAGGACATCATCTTCGACCCGAACATCTTCGCGATCGCCACCGGCATCGAGGAGCACGACAACTACGCGGTCGACTTCATCGAGGCGACACGCTGGATCAAGCAGAACCTGCCCGGTGCGAAGGTCAGCGGCGGGGTCAGCAACGTGAGCTTCAGCTTCCGCGGCAACGACCCGGTTCGCGAAGCCATCCACACCGTCTTTCTCTATCACGCGATCCGCGCCGGCATGGACATGGGCATCGTCAACGCCGGCATGATCGGCGTCTACGACGACCTCGACGCCGAGCTGCGCGAGCGCGTGGAGGACGTGGTGCTCAACCGCCGCAAGGACGCCGCCGAGCGGCTGGTGGAGATCGCCGAGCGCGCCAAGGGCGCGGCCAAGGACGACTCGGCGCGCCTGGCGTGGCGCGCCGGCACGGTGGACGAGCGGCTCTCGCACGCACTGGTGCACGGCATCACCGAGTTCATCGTGCAGGACACGGAGGAAGCCTGGCGCGCCATCGAGGCCACCGGCGGCCGGCCGCTGCACGTGATCGAAGGGCCGCTGATGGCGGGCATGAACGTGGTCGGCGACCTGTTCGGCCAGGGCAAGATGTTCCTGCCGCAGGTGGTCAAGAGCGCCCGCGTGATGAAGCAGGCGGTGGCCCACCTGCTGCCCTACATCGAGGCCGAGAAGCAGGCGCTGCTCGACGCCGGCGGCGACGTCAAGGCCAAGGGCAAGATCGTCATCGCCACCGTCAAGGGCGACGTGCACGACATCGGCAAGAACATCGTCACCGTCGTGCTCCAGTGCAACAACTTCGAGGTGGTGAACATGGGTGTGATGGTGCCGTGCCAGGACATCCTGGCCCGCGCCAAGGTCGAGGGCGCCGACATCATCGGCCTGTCCGGCCTGATCACGCCCAGCCTGGAGGAGATGCAGCACGTCGCCGCCGAGATGCAGCGCGACGAGTGGTTCCGCATGAAGAAGATCCCGCTGCTGATCGGCGGCGCGACCACCAGCCGCGTGCACACCGCGGTGAAGATCTCGCCGCACTACGACGGCCCGGTGGTCTACGTGCCGGATGCGAGCCGCTCGGTCAGCGTGTGCTCCGACCTGCTCTCCGACGGCCGTGCCACCGCCTTCATCCAGGAGCTCAAGGCCGACTACGAGCGCGTGCGTGCGCAGCACGCCAACAAGAAGGCCACGCCGCTGGTCACCCTCGCGCAGGCACGCGCCAACAAGACGCCGATCGACTGGGCCGGTTACGAGCCGCCGAAGCCGAAGTTCACCGGCCGGCGCCTCTTCCGCAACCAGGACCTGGCCGAGATCGCGCAGTACATCGACTGGGGCCCGTTCTTCCAGACCTGGGACCTGGCCGGCCCCTACCCGGCCATCCTCACCGACGAGATCGTCGGCGAGTCGGCGCGGCGCGTGCTGTCCGACGGCCAGCGCATGCTGCGCCGGCTGATCGAGGGCCGCTGGCTCACCGCCAACGGCGTGATCGGCCTGTTCCCCGCCAACACCGTCAACGACGACGACATCGAGATCTACGCCGACGAGTCGCGCGAGCAGGTGCTGATGACCTGGCGCGGCCTGCGCATGCAGACCGAGCGGCCGGTGGTCGACGGCGTGATGCGGCCGAACCGCTGCCTGGCCGACTTCGTCGCGCCCAAGGGCAGCGGCAAGGCCGACCACGTGGGCCTGTTCGCCGTGACGGCCGGCATCGGCGTCGAGAAGAAGGAGGCGCAGTTCCTCGACGACCACGACGACTACAGCGCGATCATGCTCAAGGCGCTGGCCGACCGCCTCGCCGAGGCCTTCGCCGAGCGCATGCACCAGCGCGTGCGCACCGAGTTCTGGGGCTACGCCGCCGACGAGCGGCTCGACAACGTCGAACTGATCGCCGAGCGCTACCGCGGTATCCGCCCGGCGCCTGGCTACCCGGCCTGCCCCGATCACACCGTCAAGCGCGACATGTTCCGCGTGCTGCGCTGCGACGAGATCGGCATGGCCCTGACCGAGAGCCTCGCGATGACGCCGGCGGCCAGCGTCAGCGGCTTCTACCTCGCCCACCCGCAGGCGACGTACTTCAACGTCGGAAAAGTGGGCGAAGACCAGTTGGCCGACTGGGCTGCGCGCAGCGCGCTCGACGTGGGGCAGGTGAAGCGTTCGCTTGCTTCGCTGCTCTGACGCCGGCTTGACGGCGGTTGCACTCACACACCGAAGACGCAACTGAAAGCAGAGCCGCCGCAACAGGTCGCGGTGACTTTGCATCGGCGTGTAAGAGCTTCTCCATCTGCCAAGTTTTGGCGACATGAGCTGTCACTGACCGCGAAGAATCGCGCGAATTTCGGGTGGCACGTGCGGTGCAAGACCGTGCCTCGTCAAGTCGGTTGCTCAGGGAGAACAAGGTGACACAGCAGGATTCGACGGTCGCCGTCGCGCGCTCGCCGCGCGCCCGGTTTGCCGCAGGCACGCTCATCGCTGCATTGGCCTTCACGCTGGCGGCGTGTGGCGGCTCGAAGGAAGACGAGGCCGTGGCCGACGTGCCGCCGTCGCGCAGCGAAGCGGCGCGCTTCCTGACGCAGGCCACCTTCGGCCCGACCTCCGCAGAGATCGATCGCGTGATGGCACTGGGCTACCGCGGCTGGATCGAAGACCAGTTCGCCCGTCCGGCCGGTTCGCACCGTGCGTACTGGGAGGCTCAGGATGCCGCCGTCAAGGCCGCCAACCCGACCAACACCGGCGCGAGCGCCGGACAGGACGGCATCTACAACTCGTTCTGGCGCCACGCGCTCACCGGCGAAGACCAGCTGCGCCAGCGCACCGCCTTCGCGCTGTCGCAGATCTTCGTGATCTCGCTGCAGGACGGCGGCGTCGGCAACGAACCGCGCGCCGTGGCGCACTACATGGACATGCTCGGCGAGAAGGGCTTCGGCAACTACCGCGACCTGCTCGAGTCGGCGTCCCGGCACCCGATGATGGGCACCTACCTGACCAGCATCCGCAACCGCAAGGCCGATCCGAGAACCGGCCGCGTGCCGGACGAGAACTATGCGCGCGAGGTGATGCAGCTGTTCTCCATCGGGCTGCAGCAGCTCAATCCCGATGGTTCGGTGAAGCAGTCCGGCGGCGTGACACTGGAGACGTACGGCCCGGCCGACATCGCCGGTCTGGCGAAGGTGTTCACCGGCTGGAGCTGGGCCTGTGCCGACCTGTCCAACACCTGCTTCGGCAGCGGCTCGCTCGGCGGCGTCACCGACCCGGAGCGCTGGACCAAGCCGATGGTGGGCTATCCGCAGTACCACGCCACCGAGGAAAAGAGCTTCCTCGGCACGACGATCGCCGCGCAAGGCACGGCCGACCCGAACGCCAGCCTGAAGACGGCGCTCGACGCGCTGTACCAGCATCCCAACGTCGGCCCGTTCATCGGCAAGCAGCTGATCCAGCGCCTGGTCACCAGCAACCCGAGCCCGGCCTACGTTCAGGCCGTGGCCGCAGCCTTCGACAACAACGGCGCCGGCGTGCGCGGCGACATGAAGGCGGTGATCCGCGCCGTGCTGCTGCATCCGGAAGCCCGGGCCACCTCCGATCGCAGCGGCAAGATCCGCGAGCCCGTCCTGCGCCTGTCGGCACTGCTGCGCGCCTTTGGCTATGCGTCGGATTCCGGCAACTTCCGCATCGGCAACACCGACAACGCCGGCTCCTCGCTCGGCCAGACGGCGATGCGGTCGCCCACGGTGTTCAACTTCTATCGGCCGGGCTACGTGGCGCCCGGCACGCAGGCCGCTGCGGCCGGGCTGGTGGCGCCGGAGATGGCACTTGCGCACGAGACCTCGACGGCCGGCTACGTCAACTACCTGCGCGACGGGGTCTCCTCGGGCTTCGGCGCCAGCGCCAGCGTGACGGTCAACGGCACGCAGGTCACGCGGCGTGACCTGCAGCCGAACTTCGCCGCCGAGATCGCTCTGGCCGACCGGCCGGCCGAACTGGTGCAGCAGGTCGCCGACAAGCTGATGCCCGACGGCAGCATGCCCGACGCGCTGAAGAACGAGATCGTGACGGCGGTCTCCGCCATCACGATTCCCGCGCTCAACAACTCGGGCAGCAACCAGGCGCAGATCGACAGCGCCAAGCGCAACCGGGTCAACGCCGCCGTGTTCCTCACGATGGTGTCGCCCGAGTTCCAGGTGCAGAAGTGACCAGGGAGTCCGACAACATGACCACGATGAACGCATCCCGGCGCCTGTTCCTGCGCCATGCCGGCGTGATGTCGGCGCTCGGCGCGGCCGGCGGCCCGCTGGCGCTGAACCTCACGGCGCTCGGCACCGCCTCGGCGCAGACGGCGTCCGACTACAAGGCGATCGTCTGCATCTTCCTGTTCGGCGGCAACGACAGCATCAACATGGTGCTGCCGACCGATGCGAACTCGTTCGCCAACTACACGACGCTGCGCAGCCAGGCGCCCGACTCGATCGCGTTGCTCGCCGCGGGCACGGCAGCCAATGCCGGCGCGGCCAACGGGTCGCCGGCGCGGCTGGGCGGCGTGCTGCCAATCTCGCCGGCCAATGCGCAGGGCCGCAGCTTCGCGCTGCACCCGGCGATGGGCACGCTGCAGGCGATGTTCGACACCGACCGGCGCCTGGCCATCCTGCCCAACGTCGGCCCGCTGATCCTGCCGACCAGCAAGACGCAGTACAGCCAGTCCAGCCACCCGAAGCCGGCGAGCCTGTTCTCGCACAACGACCAGCAGAACACCTGGCAGTCGTTCCAGCCCGAAGGCGCCACGGTCGGCTGGGGCGGCCGCATGGGCGACATGCTGGCCTCGATGAACAGCCGCACGGTGTTCACCTCGATCACCGCCGGCGGCAACGCCGTCTGGCTGTCGGGCAACGAGGTGCGCCAGTACCAGGTGACCAACAGCGGTGCGATTCGCATGGGCACCAACGCCAACGGACAGATCTATGGCTCGGCGGCGGTGGGCCAGGCGATGGAGCGCATCGTGATGACCACGCGCGGTGGCCATCTGCTCGAGACGGATCTCTCCGCCGTGGCGGCGCGTTCAATGCAGGCCGAGTCGCTGCTGCGCAACGCGCTGAAGCCGGCCAGCGACCCGCTGTTCGGCACCGCGCCGGCCTCCGGCAACTACAGCGCGACGAACGACCCCAAGCTGCGCTACCCCGACCCCAACAACCCGGCCACGACACTCGCCAACACGCTGGCGCAGCAGCTGCAGATCGTGGCGCGCATGATCGAGGCCAGCGGCAGTGCCGACATCGGCGCGAAGCGCCAGGTGTTCTTCGTCAGCATGGGTAGCTTCGACACCCACGACGCGCAGAACAACAACCACGCGCAGCTGATGGCGCGGCTGGCGCACGCGCTGCGCTATTTCGACGACACGCTCGGCGCGATGGGCGTGCGCAACCAGGTGACCACCTTCACGGCCAGCGACTTCGGGCGCACCTTCACCAGCAACGGCGACGGCACCGATCACGGCTGGGGCGCGCACCACTTCGTGGCCGGCGGTGCGGTGCGCGGCGGTGACCTGTACGGCACCTTCCCGATCTACGGTGCCAAGAACGCCAACAACAACAACTTCGACAGCAGCCCCGACCAGCTCGGCAACGGCTCGCTGCTGCCCACCACCTCGGTCGATCAGCTCGGCGCGACGCTCGGCAAGTGGTTCGGGCTCAGTGACACTCAGTTGCTCGATGTCTTCCCGAACCTTGCAAACTTCAGCAATCGCGACCTCGGGTTCATGAACCCCACCTGAATGAGCAAGGAACTGTCTCCCGGCGCCGTCCCGCAAGGCGGTGCACCTTCCCGCACCGTGTGGCTGATCGCCGGCGTGCTCGGTGCGGCCTCGCTGGCCGCCGGCGCCGGCATGCTGGTGCGCAACGGCCTGCCCCCACCTTCGGGCCAGCCCCTGCCCGAGAAGTCCGCCGCCGCCGATGCACGCGGGGCCGGCAAGCCAGCGCCAAAGCTCGCGGCCGCACCGCGTGCAGCCGCGCCCGCCGCAGTGTGCCGCGAATGCGGCGTGATCGAGTCGGTGCAGGCGGTCACGCGCAAGGGCGAAGCCACGGGCCTCGGCGCGGTGGCCGGTGGCGTGCTCGGCGCGGCGGTGGGCAACCAGATGGGCAAGGGCAACGGCCGTGACGCGATGACGGTGATCGGTGCGGTCGGCGGCGGCGTGGCCGGCCACGAGATCGAGAAGCGGGCCAAGAGCACCACGGTGCACGTGGTGAAGGTGCGCATGGACGACGGCTCGCTGCGCACCATCGAGCAGGCTGCCTCGGCCCGCGCGGGCGAGCGGGTGATCGTCGAAGGCAACAAGATGCGACCGATGCCGGCCGGCCAGGGCTGAGCATCGCAGCGAACGGGCTCCGCCCTCAGCGCAGCACCAGCACGCGCCGGTACTGGATCGCCTCGGCGAGCTGCGGCAGCGTGATCGCCTCGCTGCCGGCCAGGTCGGCGATGCTGCGCGCCACCCGCAGCACGCGGTGGTAGCCGCGCGCCGACCAGCCCAGGCGCTGCGCGGCGTTCTCCAGGAAGGCAGTGCCGGCCGCGTCGAGCGCGGCATGGCGCTCCAGCGCTTCGCCGGCCAGGCCGTGGTTGAGCACCCCTTGCCGCTGCCGCGCGCGTTCGCGGGCGGCGGCCACACGCGCGGCGATGCGAGCGCTCGGCTCGCCGTCGGGCGCCTGGCCCAGCGTGGCCAGCGGTACGGCAGGCACTTCGACCTGCAGGTCGATGCGGTCGAGCAGCGGGCCGCTGAGGCGGCTCTGGTAGCGCGCCGCTTCGTCGGGGCTGCAGCGGCAGGCCTGCAAGGGGCTGCCCAGCTGTCCGCAAGGGCAAGGGTTCATCGCTGCGATCAGCTGGAAGCGCGCGGGGAAGTCGGCCTGCCGCGCGGCGCGCGAGATCGTGACCCGGCCCGTCTCCAGCGGTTCGCGCAGGGCTTCGAGGGCAGAGCGCGGGTATTCGGGAAGCTCGTCCAGAAACAGGACGCCATGGTGCGCCAGCGAGATCTCGCCCGGCCGCGGCGGCGAGCCGCCGCCCACCAGCGCCGCCGCCGAGGCGCTGTGGTGCGGCGCGCGGAACGGCCGCTCGCCCCAACGATGCCCGGCGCCGTGGGCGTGCAGGCTGAGCAGCGCCGCCGATTCGATGGCCTCGTCGGGCGTCAATGGCGGCAGCAATGAGGCGAACCGCTGCGCCAGCATCGACTTGCCGCTGCCGGGCGGGCCGATCATCAGGAGGCCGTGGCCGCCCGCCGCGGCGATCTCCAGCGCGCGCTTGGCGCCGGCCTGGCCCTTCACGTCGATCAGGTCGGGCCAGGCAGTGTGTTCGGGCTCGAGCCGCGGCTGCGCCAGGGGCAGCGGCTCGGCGGCGTCGCCCGGTTGGAGGGCGCGCACCACGTCGAGCAGGTGGCCTGCCGCGTGCACGCGCACCCCATCGGCCCGGGCCGCCTGCTCGGCGCTCTCGGCCGGCAGCACCATCGCGCGCCGCGGCGTCGCCTCGTCGTGGGCCGCAGCCAGCGCCATGGCCAGCGCGCCACGCACCGGGCGCAGCTCGCCGGCCAGCGAGAGTTCGCCGGCGAACTCGAAGGCGTCGAGCCGGCTCGCATCGAGCTGGCCGCTGGCGGCGAGGATGCCCACCGCGATCGGCAGGTCGAAGCGTCCGGACTCCTTGGGCAGGTCGGCCGGGGCCAGGTTGACGGTGATGCGCTTGTTGGCCGGCCACTCCAGGCCGCTGGTCTGCAGCGCGGCACGGACACGCTCGCGAGCTTCCTTCACCTCGGTGTCGGCCAGGCCGACCAGCGTGACGCTGGGCAGGCCGTTGGCAAGGTGGACCTCCACCGTGACTGGCGGCGAGCGCAGCGCATCGAGGGCGCGGCTGTGGACGACGGCGAGCGACATGCGGCGCATTCTTCGCGGCGGACCCGGCCATGTCCTTCCCCCTCGCGGGCGCTGTGCGGGGGCCCCTGGAAGGGGGTGCGCTACAGTCGGCGCCAAGGCCTCCGCACTGCATGAACCTCACCCAGCTGCGCTACTTCGTCCGCGTTGCCGAGATGGGCAGCTTCAGCAAGGCCGCCATCGAGCTGGACGTGGCGCAGCCGGCGCTCAGCCGCCAGGTGCGCCTGCTCGAGACCGACCTGCGGGTGACCCTGCTGCAGCGCACCGGCCGCGGCGTGGTGCTCACGGAAGCCGGCAAGCGGCTCTACGACCACGCGGTGAGCATCCTGCAGCTGGTGGCACATGCGCGCGAGGACATCAGCGCCAACCGCGGCGAGGCCACAGGCCGCATCGTCATCGGCCTGCCGCCGAGCATGGGCCGCATGCTGACGCTGCCGCTGGTCGACGCCTTCAAGCAGCACCTGCCGAAGGCGCGGCTGGCGATCGTCGAGGGCTTGTCGGCGCACATCGTCGAGTGGATCTCCACCGGCCGTGTCGACCTCGGCCTGGTGCACAACCCCGACGCCAACCCGGCCATCGAGACGCTGCACGTGCTCGACGAGCCGCTGTGCCTCGTCAGCGCGGCCAAGGGGCCGGCACGCAAGCTCCCACCGCTTCCGTTCGCCGAGCTGACGACGCTGCCGCTGGTGCTGCCCGAGCCCAGCCACGCCATCCGCAAGCTGCTGGAGACGCAGGCGGCGCTGGCCGGGCTGAAGCTCAACATCGCCTACGAGGTCTCCAGCGTCAGCGCCATCCTCGAGCTGGTGCGCAGCGGCCACGGCCATGCGGTGCTGGCGCCCAGCGCCATCGCCGCCTCGGGCCAGGCGGCGGCGTTCCGCATGCGGCCGCTCGCCGAGGGCGTGCTCACCAGCACGCTGTGCATGGCGGTGTCGGCGCACAAGCCGGCCACACCCCTGCTCAAGCAGGCGATGCGGCTGCTGCGCGAGCTGGTGCAGGCCAGCGTCGCGAAGCCGGGCGTCCATAACAGGATGCGATAGCTGCTAGCGGGGGGCTCGCTTGGCGGCGCCAGGGGCCGGCCGCAGAATCGGCCTCCCTTTCCGACGATCTTTCCGCGATCTTCCCGCGAGTGCGCGCGACCATGTCCTCCCCGATCACCGGCATTTCCTCGATGGCCACCCGCGCGTTGCTGGCCGACCTGTCGGCCGCCTACACGCAGCGCACCGGCACCGCCGTGGCGATCGAATCGGTGGGAGGTGTCGATGCCGCCAGGCGCGTGCAGGCCGGCGAGGCCTTCGACGTGGTGGTGCTGGCCTCCGACGCGCTGGCGAAGCTGGCGGCGTCCGGGCACGTCGTGGCCGGCAGCGTGGCCGCGCTCGTGCACTCCGGCGTGGCGGTTGCCGTGAAGGCCGGGGCGCCGCGCCCCGACCTGTCGAGCGAAGAGGCCGTCAAGCGCACCGTGCTGGCGGCCCGCTCGATCGGCTACTCCACCGGCCCGAGCGGCACGGCGCTGCTGCAACTGTTCGAGCGCTGGGGGGTGATGCCGCAGCTTGAGGGCCGGCTGGTGCAGGCGCGCGCCGGCGTGCCGGTGGGCACGCTGGTGGCCAGCGGCGAGGTCGAGCTCGGCTTCCAGCAGCGCTCGGAGCTGATCCACGTTCAAGACATCGCCCTGGTCGGTGATCTGCCCGAGTCCATCCAGATCGACACCGTCTTTTCCGCCGGCGTGTGCACTGCCTCGGCGCAGCCCGACGCGGCACGCGCGCTGATCGCCTTCCTCGCCTCGCCAGAGACGGCGGACGCCAAGCGCCGCCAGGGCATGGCGCCGGCCTGAGTTTCCAGGAGACACCCGATGATCATCGACATCCACGGCCACTACACCACCGCGCCCAAGGCGCTGGAGGCGTGGCGCAACCAGCAGATCGCCGGCATCAAGGACCCATCGCAGAAGCCGAAGGTCGCCGACCTGAACATCTCCGACGACGAGATCCGCGAGACGATCGAGACCAACCAGCTCGCCAAGATGCGCGAGCGCGGCAGTGACCTCACGGTGTTCAGCCCGCGCGCCAGCTTCATGGCCCACCACATCGGCGACTTCGAGGTGTCGAGCACCTGGGCGGCAATCTGCAACGAGCTCTGCTTCCGCGTCTCGCAGCTGTTCCCCGAGCACTTCATCCCCGCGGCGATGCTGCCGCAGAGCCCGGGCGTGGATCCGAAGACCTGCATTCCCGAGCTGGTGAAGTGTGTCGAGCAGTACGGCAACGTGGCGATCAACCTCAACCCCGATCCCTCCGGCGGCCACTGGAAGGAGCCGCCGCTGACCGATCGCCACTGGTATCCCATCTACGAGAAGATGGTCGAATACGACATCCCGGCGATGATCCACGTCAGCACCTCGTGCAACGCCTGCTTCCATACCACCGGCGCGCACTACATCAATGCCGACACCACGGCGGTGATGCAGTTGATCCAGGGCGACCTGTTCAAGGACTTCCCGACGCTGAAGTTCGTGATCCCGCACGGCGGCGGCGCCGCGCCCTACCACTGGGGCCGCTACCGCGGCCTGGCGCAGGAGCTGAAGAAGCCGCTGCTGAAGGACCACCTGCTGAAGAACATCTTCTTCGACACCTGCGTGTATCACCAGCCGGGCATCGACCTGCTGACCAAGGTGATCCCGGTCGACAACATCCTGTTCGCCAGCGAGATGATCGGCGCGGTGCGCGGCATCGATCCCGAGACCGGCTTCAACTACGACGACACCAAGCGCTACATCGAAGCCAGCACGCTTCTGACGCCGGCGCAGAAGCAGCAAATCTACGAGGGCAATGCGCGGCGCGTCTATCCGCGCCTCGACGCGGCCTTGAAGCGAAAGGGGAAGTGAGATGTACGAACTCGGAGTCGTCTACCGCAACATCCAGCGCACCGAGGCGGGCGTCGCCGACGGCCTGGCGAAATTCGGCAGCGCCACGGTGCACGAGGCCATGGGCCGCGTCGGCCTGCTCAAGCCCTACATGCGCCCGATCTACCCCGGTGCACAGGTCTCCGGCACCGCGGTGACGGTGCTGTTGCAGCCGGGCGACAACTGGATGATGCACGTGGTGGCCGAGCAGATCCGCCCTGGCGACATCGTGGTGGCGGCGGTGACGGCCGAGTGCACTGACGGCTACTTCGGCGACCTGCTGGCCACCAGCTTCATGGCCCGCGGCGCGCGCGCTTTGGTCATCGACGCCGGTGTGCGCGACGTGAGGACGCTGCAGGAGATGGGCTTCCCGGTGTGGAGCAGGGCGATCAGCAGCAAGGGCACCATCAAGGCGACGCTCGGATCGGTGAACATCCCGATCGTGTGCGCCGGCGCCTACGTGACGCCGGGCGATGTGATCGTCGCCGACGACGACGGCGTGGTCTGCGTGCCGCGTGCCATGGCCGCGAAGACGCTCGAAGCCGCCGCCGCTCGCGAGGCCAACGAGGGCGAGAAGCGCGCCAAGCTGGCCAGCGGCGTGCTGGGCCTGGACATGTACAAGATGCGCGAGCCGCTCGAGCAGGCCGGCCTGAAGTACATCGATTGAACATGGCCACCATCGCGCTCATCGGCTATGGCGAAGTCGGCCGGATCCTTGCGGAAGACCTGCGCGCGCGCGGCGAAGCCGTGGTTGCCTTCGACCTCAAGCTCTCCGACGAGCGCGGTCGGCCGCTGCGCGAGCATGCGTCGTCGCACGGCATCGCACTGGCCACCTCGCACGCCGACGCGGTGCGCGGCGCCGACCTGATCGTCTCGGCCGTCACCGCCAGCCAGGCCGTGACCGTGGCGCAGGCCTGTGCGCCGGGCGTGAAGCCGGGCGCCTTCTTCCTCGACTTCAACTCCGCCTCGCCGGGCGCGAAGTGCCGTGCCGCGGAGATCGTCAACGCCGCCGGCGGCCGCTACGTCGAAGGCGCGGTGATGACCTCGGTGCCGCCCTACCGCATCCAGGTGCCGCTGCTGCTCGGCGGGCCCGATGCAAAGGCGCTCGAGCCGCTGTTGAAAGGCCTCGGCTTCGCCGCCAAGGTGGCCAGCGAGAAGCTCGGCGTGGCCAGCGCCACCAAGATGTGCCGCAGCGTGATGATCAAGGGCCTGGAGGCCATGGTCATCGAGAGCTTCACCGCGGCGCGCCACTACGGCGTGGAAGACGCGGTGATCGCCTCTCTGAAGGAGACCTTCCCCGCGATCGACTGGGAGAAGCAGGCCGCCTACTTCTTCCAGCGGGTGATCGAGCATGGCCGGCGCCGCAGCGAGGAAGTGCGCGAGGTGGCCGAGACCGTGCGCGAAGCCGGCCTCGAACCCTGGAGCGCCGCCGGCACCGCCGAGCGCCAGGCCTGGGTGGCTGATCTCGCCGACGCCGGGCTGTTTGGCGACCGTGGCGCGAAAGACTTCGCCCGCAGCGCCGACTGGCGCACCGAGGCCGACCGCATCCTGACGCACCTGAAGCAGAGCGATTGATGGAATTCACTAAGACTCCCGGCTGGCTGGACTGGTACGCCGGCCCCAGCAAGCCCGCCTTCCAATTGCCTTCCGGCAGCGTCGACGCCCATTGCCACGTCTTCGGCCCGGGCGCCGAGTTTCCCTACGCACCGGAGCGCAAGTACACGCCCTGCGATGCGAGCAAGGCGCAGCTGTTCGCGCTGCGCGACCACCTCGGCTTCGCGCGCAACGTGATCGTGCAGGCCACCTGCCACGGGGCGGATAACCGCGCGATGGTCGATGCCTGCATCGCGTCGAATGGAAAGGCACGCGGCGTGGCGACCGTCAAGCGCAGCGTCAGCGACGCCGAACTGCAGCAGCTGCACGCGGCCGGCGTGCGCGGTGTGCGTTTCAACTTCGTCAAGCGCCTGGTGGACTTCACGCCCAAGGACGAGCTGATGGAGATCGCCGGGCGCATCGCCAAGCTCGGTTGGCACGTGGTGATCTACTTCGAGGCGGTCGACCTGCCTGAGCTGTGGGACTTTTTCACCAGCCTTCCCACCACGGTGGTGGTCGACCACATGGGCCGGCCGGACGTGAGCAAGCCGGTGGACGGCCCGGAGTTCGAGCTGTTCGTGAAGTTCATGCGCGAGTATCCGAACGTGTGGAGCAAGGTGAGCTGCCCGGAGCGTCTGAGCATGTCGGGACCGCCAGCCCTGAACGGCGAGCGCCATGCCTATCGCGACGTGATTCCCTTCGCGCGGCGCATCGTTGAAACCTTCCCGGATCGTGTGCTGTGGGGCACCGACTGGCCGCATCCCAACCTGAAGAACCACATGCCCGACGACGGACTGCTGGTGGACTTCATCCCGCACATCGCCACCACGCCCGAACTGCAGCGCAAGCTCCTCGTGGACAACCCGATGCGCCTCTACTGGCCCGAGGAGGTCTGAACCATGGCATTGGACAAGCCCTACAAGAACATCCCCGGCACGACCATCTTCGACGCCGAGCAGTCCCGCAAGGGCTACCACCTGAACCAGTTCTGCATGTCGCTGATGAAGGCCGAGAACCGCGCGCGCTTCAAGGCGAACGAACGGGCCTACCTCGACGAGTGGCCGATGAGCGAGGAGCAGAAGCAGGCCGTGCTGGCGCGCGACCTGAATCGCTGCATTTCGCTCGGCGGCAACATCTACTTCCTGGCCAAGATCGGGGCCACCGACGGCAAGAGCTTCCAGCAGATGGCCGGCAGCATGACGGGCATGAGCGAAGAGGAATACCGCAACATGATGATCAACGGCGGGCGCGACCCGAAGTGGGGAAGGACCTGAACATGGCGCGCATCACCGCCTCCGTCTACACCAGCCACGTGCCGGCCATCGGCGCGGCCATCGACCAGGGCAAGGCCGGCGAGCCGTACTGGCAGCCGCTGTTCAAGGGCTACGAGTTCTCCAAGCAGTGGATGAAGGAGAACACTCCCGACGTGATCTTCCTCGTCTACAACGACCACGCCACGGCCTTCAGCCTGGAGATGATCCCGACCTTCGCGATCGGCTGCGCCGCCGAGTTCCAGCCGGCCGACGAAGGCTATGGCGCGCGGCCGGTGCCGAAGGTGATCGGGCATCCGGAACTCGCCTCGCACATCGCGCACAGCGTGATCCAGGACGACTTCGACCTCACCATCGTCAACAGGATGGATGTGGACCACGGCCTGACCGTGCCGCTGAGCCTGATGTGCGGCCAGCCGCAGGCCTGGCCGTGCCCGGTGATCCCCTTCGCCGTCAACGTGGTGCAGTACCCGGTGCCTTCGGGCAAGCGCTGCTTCCAGCTCGGCCAGGCCATCCGCCGCGCGGTGGAGAGCTACGACGAGCCGCTGAAGGTGCAGATCTGGGGCACCGGCGGCATGAGCCACCAGCTGCAGGGCCCGCGCGCCGGGCTGATCAACAAGGAGTGGGACAACCGCTTCCTCGACCGCCTGATCGCCGAGCCGGCGGAGCTCGCCAAGGTGCCGCACCTGGAGTACGTGACCGAAGCCGGCAGCGAAGGCATCGAGCTCGTGATGTGGTTGATCGCTCGTGGGGCGATGAGCGACGTCGCCGGCAGCGGCAAGCCGCCGAAGGTCGCGCACCGCTTCTTCCACGTGCCGGCCTCGAATACCGCCGTGGGCCACCTGATCCTGGAGAACCAATGAGCAAGACGATTCGTGTGGCGCTGGCCGGTGCCGGCGCCTTCGGTATCAAGCACCTCGACGCCATCAAGCTGATCGACGGCGTGCAGGTCACCTCACTGATCAGCCGTGACATCGACAAGACGAAGGAGGTGGCATCCAAGTACGGCATCGGCCACTGCACCACCGACCTGGCCGACTCTCTGGCGCGCCCCGACGTCGACGCGGTGATCCTGTGCACGCCGACGCAGATGCACGCCTCGCAGGCCATCGCCTGCATGAAGGCGGGCAAGCACGTGCAGGCGGAGATCCCGCTGGCCGATTCGCTGCGCGACGCCTAT
Organism: Piscinibacter sp.; assembly: GCF_050175855.1. GTDB lineage: Bacteria > Pseudomonadota > Gammaproteobacteria > Burkholderiales > Burkholderiaceae_C > Piscinibacter. The sequence continues at coordinate 4,099 of NZ_JBFXIO010000014.1, read as the reverse complement.
GCAGTGGTCGAGATGCAGAAGCAGACGGGGCTGGTGGCGATGTGCGGCCACACGCGGCGCTTCAACCCCAGCCACCAGTGGGTGAGGAAGAAGATCGTCGCCGGCGAGTTCAACATCCAGCAGATGGACGTGCAGACCTATTTCTTCCGTCGCACCAACATGAATGCGCTCGGCCAGCCGCGCAGCTGGACCGACCACCTGCTGTGGCACCACGCCGCGCACACGGTCGATCTGTTCGCCTACCAGGCGCGCTCACCCGTCGTGAAGGCCAATGCGATCCAGGGTCCCATCCATCCGGCCCTGGGCATCGCGATGGACATGAGCATCCAGCTCAAGGCGGCCAGCGGCGCGATCTGCACGCTGAGCCTGTCGTTCAACAACGACGGCCCGCTGGGCACCTTCTTCCGCTACATCGGCGACACGGGCACCTACATCGCGCGCTACGACGACCTGGTGACGGGCAAGGACGAGAAGATCGACGTGTCCAAGGTCGACGTGTCGATGAACGGCATTGAGCTGCAGGACCGCGAGTTCTTCGCCGCCATCCGCGAAGGCCGTGAGCCGAACGCCAGCGCGGCGCAGGTGCTGCCCTGCTACGAGGTGCTGCACGACCTGGAGCGCCAGCTCGCGCAGAATTGAGCGGATGAAGACACGGCGGATCGGTCCCTTCGAAGTCTCGGCCATCGGGCTGGGGTGCATGAACCTCAGCCACGCCTACGGCACGCCGCCGCCGGAAGCAGCGGCGCAAGCGCTGCTGCGCGAGGCGCTGGACCTCGGCATCACCTTCTTCGACACCGCCGCGCTGTACGGCTTCGGCGCCAACGAGGAACTGATCGGCCGCACGCTCGCCGCCGACCGCGAGAAGTTCACCCTGGCCAGCAAGTGCGGGCTGCACGGCGTGAATGACGGAAGCGGCGTCAAGCGCGTCGTCGACGGCCGGCCCGAGACGCTCAAGTGGAGCTGCGAGCAGAGCCTCAAGCGCCTGCGCACCGACCGCATCGACCTCTTCTACCTGCATCGCTGGGATCGCAACGTGCCCATCGAGGACAGCGTCGGCGCGTTGGCCGATCTGGTCCGCGAGGGCAAGGTGCGCTCCATCGGCCTGTCGGAGGTGTCGGCCGACACGCTGAAGCGGGCGCACGCCGTGCACCCCATCGCCGCGCTGCAGACCGAATACTCGTTGTGGACGCGCAACCCGGAGATCGCGGTGCTCGAGGCCTGCCGCGAGATCGGCGCCGCCTTCGTGGCCTTCAGCCCGGTGGCGCGCGGCTTCCTCGGCGGCGAGCTGCGCGACGTCGCGACACTCGAAGCCAAGGACCTGCGCCGCAGCATGCCGCGCTTCGAGCCCGCGAACTACGCTGCCAACCTCAAGCTGCTCGACGGCTTCGTCGAGATCGCGGCCGAGCTGCAGTGCACGCCCGCGCAGCTGGCGCTGGCCTGGGTGTTGTCGCGCGGCGAGCACGTGCTGGCGATCCCGGGCACGACCCAGCGTGCGCACCTGCGCGACAACGCCGCGGCGGCCGACATCGGCCTGGCGGCGTCGACGTTGGCGCGGCTGGATGCGCTGATCAACCAGCGCACGGTGGTCGGCGGCCGCTACGACGCCGCGGCGCAGGCCGGCGTCGACACCGAGGAGTTCTGAGCCCGTGGCAGGCAGGCCGACCCTGGTCCTGCTGCCGGGGCTGATGTGCGACCGCGCTGTCTGGGCGGCGCAGGTCGAGGCGCTGTCGGCCACGCACGAATGCATCGTGCCCCACTACGGTACGCTGGACTCGCTGGCCGAAATGGCCGCGCAGGTGCTGCGCGAGGCGCCGCCGGGGCCGCTGGCCGTGGCCGGGCACTCGATGGGCGGGCGCATCGCCTTCGAGATGTGGGCCCTGGCGCCGCAGCGCATCGAGCGGCTCGCACTGCTCGACACCTCGTACCACCCGCTGCCCGAGGGCGAGGACGGCGAGCGCGAGCGCGCCGGTCGCTACGCGTTGCTGGAGATCGCGCGCACCCAGGGCCTCCGCCCGATGGCCCGCGAATGGGCGCGCGGCATGGTGCATGCCGACCACCTCGGCACGCCGCTGTTCGAGGCGGTGCTCGACATGTTCGAGCGCAGCAGCGTGGCCGCCTTCGCAGCGCAGATCGAGGCGCTGCTGACGCGGCGCGATGCCACCGCGCTGCTGGCCACGATCAGCGTGCCCACGCTGGTGCTGTGCGGGCAGGACGACGCCTGGAGCCCGCCGTCGCGCCACGAATTCATGCACGAGCACATCGCCGGCTCGACGCTGGCGGTGATCGAGCGCTGCGGCCACATGAGCACGATGGAGTCGCCCGAGGCCGTGACCGCCGCGCTGCGCGAATGGCTCGCACGCCCCTCGCGGGGTTGAGTCAGGTCAAGACGTGCGGGCCCGCCGCGCGGCTCAATCGCTCTGCGCCCCTGCGGCAAGGAGACGAGCATGAGCCAACCCATTCCCGGCACCACGCTGTTCGACGGTGCGCAAGCCCGAAAGGGCTACGCCTTGAACAAGATGTGCTTCTCGTTCAACGATGCGGCCAACCGCGACGCCTTCCTGCGCGACGAGGAGGGCTACTGCGCGCGCTACCGGCTCACGCCCGAGCAGCGCGAGGCGGTGCGCTCGCGCAACGTGCTGGCGATGATCGCCGCCGGCGGCAACGTCTACTACCTGGCCAAGCTGGCCGGCATCTTCGGCCTGGACGTGCAGGATCTCGGCGCGCAGCAGACCGGCATGACCAAGGACGCCTTCAAGGCGAAGCTGGTCGAAGCAGGGAGGGCCTGAGCATGGCACGCATCGTCGGCGGCATCATGACCTCGCACGTGCCCGCGCTCGGCCGGGCCATCGCGCGCAACCTGCAGGGCGACGCCTACTTCAAGCCCTGGTTCGACGGCTTCCCGCCCGTGCAGCGCTGGCTGGCCGAGGTGAAGCCCGACGTGGCCGTGGTGGTCTACAACGACCACGGCCTGAACTTCTTCCTCGACAAGATGCCCACCTTCGCCGTGGGTGCGGCCCCCGAGTACCGCAACGCCGACGAGGGCTGGGGCATCCCGGTCGTGCCGCCGTTCCAGGGCGACCTCGACCTGTCGTGGCACCTGATCGAATCGCTGGTGCGCGACGAGTTCGACATCACCACCTGCCAGGAGATGCTGGTCGACCACGCCTTTACGCTGCCGATGGCCATGCTCTGGCCGGGCCAGGGCGCCTGGCCGGTGCGCACCGTGCCGGTGTGCGTGAACACGGTGCAGTTTCCGCTGCCGAGCGCCGCGCGCTGCTGGAAGCTCGGCGAGGCGATCGGCCGCGCGGTCGAGGCCTGGCCCGCCGACGCCCGCGTGGTGGTGATCGGCACCGGCGGGTTGTCGCACCAGCTCGACGGCGAGCGCGCCGGCTTCATCAACAAGGTCTTCGACCAGCGCTTCATGGACAGCCTGGTGGCCGACCCGCGCTGGGCCACCCGCTACACCAACACCGAACTGGTGGAGAAGGCGGGTACGCAGGGCATCGAACTTCTGATGTGGCTCGTCACTCGTGCATCGCTCACCGGAAGGGTGACGAAGCTGCACTCGAACTACCACATCCCCATCTCGAACACGGCGGCCGGGCTGCTGCTGCTCGACAACCAGCCGCTCGGCTGAGCACGCGCGCCGCGCCGGGAGGCGCCCGGCGCGCACCAAAACCGGGATTGGAGCGGCCGCGCACGGAATCCGTGCGTGCGCCCGGCATGACCGCGACTCAATGGCGCCTTCCTGGGGCCCCGGGAGGGCGCGCGGTCGTGGCATGGAAGCTGCAGACACGGGAGCGGAGTCTCGAAACCCTCACCAACCCGGAGCCCTCAGCATGAAGAAATCGATCCTCGCATTCGCCGCCCTCGCCGTCTTCGCGGGGGCCGCGTCGGCCGACGGCCTTTCGGCCAACGTCAGCGTGGTCAGCAAGTACAAGTACCGCGGCCAGGACCAGAGCGACACCACCAAGGAATCGGTGCCGGCCATCCAGGGCGGCTTCGACTACACGATGGGCGGCCTGTACAACGGCAACAGGAACTCGTCGATCGGCTTTGCCAACGGCACCGAGATGGACTTCTACGGCGGCTACAAGGG
>NZ_JBFXIO010000013.1:0-27592 GCF_050175855.1 Piscinibacter sp. | reverse complement strand
ACCTTCGCCACCAGGGCGACAAGTTCAGCGAGTACTTCGACGCCAACACCTACCTGCTGATCACGCGCGCGCTCGACTATTTCGACCCGGCGCGCGAGCACGGCGGTGACCTCACGCGCGCCTTCGCGGCGGCGAAGTGCCGCTTCCAGATCGTCAGCTTCACCACCGACTGGCGCTTCTCGCCGGCCCGCTCGCGCGAGATCGTCAAGGCGTTGCTGGACAACCGGCACCGCGTCAGCTACGCCGAGATCGACGCGCCGCACGGCCACGACGCCTTCCTGCTCGAGGACCCGCGCTACCACGGCGTGCTGCGTGCGGGCTTCGACAACCTGGCCAAGGAGGTTGGCGCATGAGCCCGCGCAGAGACCTGGAGATCATCGGCGACCTGGTGCCGAAGGGCTCGCGCGTGCTCGATCTCGGCTGCGGCAATGGCGAGCTGCTGGCCTACCTGCAGTCGCAACGCGGCTGCACCGGCTACGGCATCGAGATCGACGACGAGAACGTGCTCGAGTGCACGCGCCGCGGCGTCGACGTCATCCAGCTCAACCTGGAGGACGGCCTGGCGATCTTCGGGGACCGCAGCTTCGATGTCGTGCTGCAGCTCGAGACGCTGCAGCACCTGCGCAACACCGAGAAGATGCTGCGCGAGACGGCGCGCGTGGGCCGCATCGGCATCGTCAGCTTCCCCAACTTCGCGCACTGGCCGAACCGGCTGCGCGTGGCCGGCGGGCGCATGCCGGTGACCAAGGCGCTGCCCTACGAGTGGTACGACACGCCGAACATCCGCGTCGGCACCTATGCCGACTTCGAGGTGCTGGCGCGCAAGGACGGCCTGCGCATCCTCGACTCGTTCGGCATCCAGGACGGCGAGGTGGTTCGCGCCTGGCCGAACCTGCTGGCCAGCGTCGCCGTGTTCAAGTTCGAGCGGGGCTGAAGCAGAGCCTCGGACTCTCGAGCTCGCCCTGCGACCGCGATGAACCAGGCGCCGTTGGCGGATGGCCGAGGCCGGCCATGAACGGTCATCTGCAACGGTCTGCTCGACGGCAAGCCAACCGACACGGCGTGCTCGACTCACCAATCACAGTCAGTTGCCGTTCTCGCCAACCGATACCGGACAAACTGCACGCCTGCAACGTTCAACGACCCATCCTGGCGAAAGCCCAGGCGCAGCAAGCCCTTGATCCTCGTCCTCGTGCGCGGAAGCAGCACAGTGATCGCCTCGATACCCATCTCTCCAAAGGCCAGACGCACGATCTCGCGATACAGCGGTCGCCCGAGCCCCCAGTGATCGGGGTGCAACACCAAACCCAGATCAGCTTCCCCAGCTTCCGGTTGAAGTCCGCCCCAGCCGACAAACCGACCATCGACGACGAATGCCCACGGGCCGTAACCAAACCTCTTCCACATTTCCTCCTTTGCAGCAACGAACTCCTCGCAGTCGCCCTCTCCGAAACGACCGGATGCCAAGGGGAGATGCCGCAGCACCAAAGGGTGGTTCATCAGTTCGATGATTTCCGACTTGTCGATCTCTGTCAGGCGTTTGAATTCAGTCGTCATGTTCGACTACAGCCCAGCGACATTGACCGGCCCGATGGCCAAGGCATCGCCGTCGGGGTTATCGAATCTGGACACGGCCCCGGTCGCCAGGCGCGCCAGTGCCGCAGCCTCACGCTTCAAAATGAACGCCAGCAGCAGCTCGTTGTACCGAGGACTCACCGCCTGACGCACCGACGGGCGCGCCGCCAGTGCGGCGCGCCATGCGCTGACCTTTGGCAGACCGTCGAAGAACCCGAAGTCCGCAAGGGTCTCGAAGACATCGAAGTAGCGGAACACGGGGCCGAAGACAGCGTCGACGATGCCGAAGTCGCCGTCGAAGTACGGTCCGTTGCCGAGCACGGCCTCGAGTTGACTCAGTCGCGCGTGAATCTCCCGCGCGCAGTGTTGCATGCCAGTGTCGTCGGCCGCGTTGTAGAAGGACGCGATGAGGTTCAGCATGCCCGAGCCGAACTCCATCCACGCGCGGTGCTTCGCACGCTGCACCGCGTTGGCCGGGTGCAGCCTGGGCAGCGCGGTCTCGTCGAGGTACTCGCAGATCGCTGCGGACTCGAAGAGTGCGTGGCCGTCCACCAGCAACATCGGTGTCTTGCCGGTGGGTGACAAGCGCAGGAACCAGTCCGGTTTGTTGGCCAAGTCGACATCCCGGCGTTCGAAGGGCACGCCCTTCTCGGACAGGACGATGGCCGCGCGTTGCACGTAAGGGCACAGTGCGTGCGAGACAAGGATGATCGGGGTGCTCATCTGACGAGCCCTTCTGCGCGAAGCGCCGCCTGCACCGCAGGCCGGCTCGACATGCGGGTCAGATAGGCCTTCAGATTCGGGTACGCGGCGATCGGGATCGACAGGAAGTTCACCCAGTTGAGGATGGCGAACGCGTAGGCATCGGCCACGCTGTAGGCGCCGGCAATGAAGTCCCGCTGCGCAAACCGCCTGTCGAGCTCCGCGAAGCGGGCCGTCAGCTTCTCGCGCACCGTGGCGCGGGTGGAATCGGCGGTCTCCTTGTGCCACAGCCACGGGCTGAACACCTTGTGCAGCTCGGTGGCGACGAAGGCCAGCGCCTCGGTCACCGTCAGGCGGCGTTCGCTGCCGACCCGGCCGATCAGCGCTTGTTCGGGCTCTTGATCGGCCACGTACTGCAGCAGCGCCGCGACTTCGCTGTGCCGCGCGCCGTTGTCGAACTCGAGCACCGGCACATAGCCGCGCGGCGAGATGTCGTAGTAGCTGGCGCCGTTCTCGAGGTGGTGCTTGACCAGGTCGACAGCGACGGCCTCGAACGGCAACCCCAGTTCGCGCAGCGCGATGTGCACGGCCAGCGAGCAGGCGCCGGGAGAGTAGTAGAGCTTCATCAGTCATCCTTTCGGGTGGGCGAGTGGATGCATGCACTGTAGGATTGCGTTCTCGCCTTGTGAATTGACAATGCAGCAATCATCCATTGCGCGAACGCAATATCAGCTGGCCGCCGCCGATCTCGCGGTCGTGCTCGCGCTGACCCGCGGCACGACGCTGGCCGGGGCCGGCGAGCGACTCGGGGTCGATGCGTCGACCGTCTTTCGCGGCCTGCAGCGGCTCGAGCGCACCCTGGGGCAGCCGCTCTTCGAGCGAACGCGTTCGGGCTATCTGCCCAACGAACTCGCCACGCAGCTCGCCGTGCACGCCGAGGAGATGGAGGTGGCGCTGGAGTCGGCGCGCTCGTCGATCGAGCAGGCGCCGACACAGGTCTCCGGCTCGGTGCGCATCACGACCACCGACACCGTCCTCCATGGCCTGGTGGCACCAGCGCTGCTGGCGCTGAAGAAGACGCACCCGCTGCTGAACTTCGAGCTGCACACCGGCAACGAGCTGGCCAGCCTCACGCGGCGCGATGCCGACGTGGCGGTGCGCGCCACCAAGCGGCCGCCGCAGCACCTGGTGGGCCGCAATGTCGGTCCGATCCGCGTGGCGCTGTATGCGGCCAGGCAGCGCGGTGCGCCCAAGTGGTCCGACGTGCAAGCCGGCCGGGCCGACTGGATCGCCGTGGACGACGCGTTGCCCGAACACCCCTCGGTGATCTGGCGCAGGCGCCACTTGCCCAAGGTCGTGCCCCGCTACCGGGTCAGCAGCATCATGTCGGTGCTCGAGCTGACGGCGCTCGGATTGGGCGTGGGAATCCTGCCGCTGTTCCTCGCCGCCCGTCGCAGCGACGTGGTGGCCTTGACGGATACGCTGGAGGATGCCGAAACCGAACTCTGGCTGCTCACCCACCCAGAGTCACGGCACCTGCGGCGGGTCTCGGCGACCTACACGCACCTGGCGCAGGCCTTGAGGCTATGACTTGTCCGCGGCGGCGCGTTGCGCGGCCATCCAGTCCACGGGTGACGCACCGACGCGTTTGGCGAAGACGCGCGAGAAGGCGGCGGGGCTCGAATAGCCGACCTCCGGCGCCACGGCTTTCAGGGACTTGTCGCGCCTGAGCAGGGTCTGTGCGACGCTGACGCGCCAGTCGGTCAGGTAGTCGAGCGGTGGCGCGCCGACCACGTCATGGAAGGCCGCAGCAAACCTCGCGCGTGACATGCCGGCGGCCTGCGCCAGCGAAGCCAGCGACCAGGGCTGCGCCGGCTGCTCGTGCATCGCGGTCAACGCCTTCGCCAATCGTGCGTCGGACAGGCCGGCCAGCACACCGAGCTTGATCAACTGCGCGTCGATCGAATGGCGCAGCAGCAGCACGACCAGGAACTCCACCAGACGGTCGATGCCTGCCTCGCGCCCGGGCCTGCGGGAAAAGGCCTCGTCGAACAGCAACGCCAGTGTCGATTCCACGCCGGGCATGTCGGCCAAGGGCACGGCCAGAAACTCCGGCAGGCCACGAAGCAAGGGGTTGCCCAGCGTGGCGCCAAAGTCGATGAACGCGCAGACGAGGTCTGCACCGTCGGCGGCGTCGACTTCGAAGCGGTGTACCACGGGACGCCGATAGAACAGCAATGTCGGCTGGGTCAGTTCAAAGCTCCGCGCCGACGGTTGCGCCACACGCAGGCGACCGCGCCGGAGCACATGCACCATGCCGATGCCCTGGTTGTTGGCGAAGTCCGCAATGCCGCACAACGCACCGGAATAGAAAAGCCGTGCGCTCAGCGTGAAGCGCTTGAAGAGCGGTGAGAGCGGGTCCGTCGGGGTTGCAGAGGCAGTCACGAGACGATCGATTCGTTGGTTGGGACGATCAGTGCCCGCAAGTATCGCCCCGCTGCGCAAAGTCTCCCCTGTGCAAGCCCGCACTGCCACTTACCGGAGACCTACGATGCAACGCATTCCTGCACTGACCACCGCCGCTGCACCCGCCGCTTCTCAGCCGATGCTGGAAGCCGTGCACAAGAAGCTCGGCATGGTCCCGAACCTGATCAAGACCTTCGCCCATTCACCCGCCGTTCTCAAGTACTACCTGGCCGGCAGCGAAGCCCTCGGCGCCGGCACGTTGCCGGCAGCGCTGCGCGAACAGATTGCGCTCGTCACCGCCGGTGCGAACGGATGCGACTACTGCGCCTCGGCGCACACTCTGATGGGCAAGGGTGCCGGACTGACTGCCTCGGAGATGGCGGACAACCTGCGTGGTCGCTCCGGCAACGCCAAGACGCAGGCCGCGTTGGACTTCGCCGCTGCCGTCGTGGCCACGCGCGGTCGGGTCAGCGACGCACAACTGCAGGCCGTTCGTTCAGCCGGCTATGCCGATGCCGAGCTGGTGGAGATCGTCGCCACCGTGGTGTCCAACATCTTCACCAACTACTTCAACCACGTCGCAGGAACCGTGATCGACTTTCCCGTGGTGAAGGCGACCGAGCCGGTGCCGGCCTGATCGAACCCATCCATCTCAACTTGTAGGAAACATCCATCATGAACGCGACCTCCAACATTCTGACCCCCACCCGTCGCCTTTTCGTCGGCACCAATGCCCTCGCGCTGTCGGCGGGCGCCCTGGCGCTGCTCGGCGGCAACGACGCTCTGGCCGCCCGCCAGCCCATGGACATCAAGAACGACCTGGCGATCCTCAACGTCGCCGTTGGCCTCGAGCACGAAGGCATCGGTGCCTACGCCATTGCGCTGAAGAGCGGCCTGCTGAACGCTCAGCACGTCACTGCAGCGACCAAGTTCCAGGACGATCACAAGCAGCACAACGACGCGTTGATCGCCACCATCCGCAAGCTCGGTGGCACGCCGGTCGAGTCCAAGACCCTGGAGGAGTACGCCAGGGCCCTGAAGGTCGACCAACTGAAGAACGAGGACGACGTGCTCGATCTGGCGGCGCGGCTGGAACTCGGTGCAGCCAACGCCTACTTGGGCGTCATCACCGCGTTCAAGGATCCGGCGCTGGGGAAGATCGCGGCGCGGTTGGCCGCCGATGAAGCGGCCCACTTCGCGCTGCTGAACTTCGATCTGAAGCGGCCGTTCTCGAAGGCGCTGGCCTTCGGTGCCTGAACCCGAGCGGGGTCGCCATGGCGTGATGCCGTGGCGGCCCCGGCAAGCAGACCACGGGAGCACCCCATGAACAGAGATCTCTCGACCGCGCTGGCCGCCGCGCTGTTGGCGACTGCGCCCACGGCGTTCGGGGCCGGCGATGCCGTGCGCGGCCAACAGCTGTACGAGAGCCGATGCATCGCCTGCCACTCAGTTGAACAGAGCCGCGTCGGGCCGTCCCACCAGGGGGTACTCGGCCGCAGGGCGGGTAGCGTTCCAGGGTACGACTACTCGCCCGCACTGAAGGCCTCCAGGTTGGTCTGGTCCGAAAGGACGCTGGACGCCTGGCTTGCCGACCCGCAGCGCCTGATCCCCGGCCAGAAGATGGGCGTCCAAGTGAAGGACGCCAACGACCGCGCGGACCTGATCGCCTACTTGAAGGCGGTATCCCCGCCATGATCGCGGGCCCGCGTCTGCCTTCCCTCCTGAAGGAGGTGCGTGCCTGCACGATCTGCGCGGCGCACTTGCCGCACGGGCCTCGCCCGGTGCTGCAAGCCGATGTCCGCGCGCGAATCCTCATCGCCGGCCAGGCGCCAGGCAGGAAGGCTCACGCCAGCGGCGTGCCCTTCGATGACGCGAGCGGCGAGCGGCTGCGACGGTGGCTGGGGGTCAGCCGCGAACAGTTCTATGACCCGACGCTGATCGCCATCTTGCCTATGGGATTTTGCTACCCGGCTACCGGAAGCTCCGGCGACCTTCCGCCGCGGCGTGAGTGCGCGCCGCAGTGGCGTGCTCGACTTCTACAAGCCCTGCCCAACATCGAGCTGACGCTGGTCATCGGACTGCACGCGCTGCCCTGGCACCTGCCAGATGCGGCTGCGAACAGCCTGACGGACACCGTGCGTGCTTGGCGAGAGTACTGGCCGGCGGTGCTGCCGCTACCGCATCCGAGCCCGCGCAACAACATCTGGCTCAAGGCGAATCCGTGGTTCGCAGACGAGGTAATGCCCGCGGTTCAGGCCAGGGTTCGCTCGCTCATCTAGGCCAGACGTTCCTCTGTTTTCCGACGGCGGATTCTGATGTGCGGGCAGCTGAGTTTGCCGAGGGATGCTCGTTCCCTGCGGCCTACCGGAGATGGCTCAGAAGTCGGCTTTGCGGCACTCCGATCACTGCGGTGAACTTCGGGTCTGGGTCGGTAGCGGTCGAACGACGGTTCAAGCGCTATCGACAGGACTCGATCTGACGCGGCCGCAGAGGCTCAACCCACCCACATGATCCCCCCGCTGCGCAGAGAACTGGTTCCTGGGGGGCGGTGGTATTCAGTTGGCCTGTTGGTGAACGTGGCGCGCGAGAATGAACTGGGGCGCGCGTATCGTGTGCAAGTGCGCTTCGATTTGCGACTGTGCACTCTCGCAGCACCGCGCCAACACTCCTCTGCCTCGAGCCAGGGTGTTCGAGATCGGAAGCGAACTAGGCAGGAAGCACGACCACATTGGGCGTCGGCATTCCGTTGGAGCTGTTGAACGAACCGGCGAAGTAACACTTCCCACCACCGATGGCCATCGTGGTGACGTACCCTTCGACCACATAGTTCGACGGGACCAAGGTGGCACGGGAGATGCTGAACTTCGCCACCGCCAGGGCCGGCGGATTCCCGCCGCCGAGGTTCATGGCCACGTAGACGAAGTCACCTGCGGCGGCAACGCCCCGGGGGTAGAGCAAGCCACCCGGAGCCCAGGGAAGAAGTGCTCCCGTGGTGGCGTCGACCGCGGCCAGCCCAGCTCTTGTCGCTCCGTTGACGCGATCGAAGCCCCCGATCATGTAGACCACTCCATCGTGCAGCGCGATGTCGCTGACGCCACCGAACCCCGCCGTCGACTGCACGTCGGGTCTCCAGGGAAGTTGAGCGCCGGTGATCGCGTCGAATGCGATGGAGTCAAGGTAGACCGTGGATTCCGTGGCGATAAGCTGGGCGCCGCCCAGGACGCTCGGCCCCCATGGCAACAGCGCTCCGGTCTGAAGGTCGAACGCGGCAAGACCTCCTCTGCTCTGCCCGTCGACGCTCGTCAGACCAGCGACGAACAGACGAGAGCCTGACGCGGCGAGTGTGGAGACAGCCCCTGTGATCTGCGGATTCCAGGCCGTCGCTGCTCCGGTCACCGGGTCGAGCGCCGCAATGCCGCCTCGATCGAACCCACCGATTCGAGTGAACGATCCAGCCGCGTACACGGCCGATGCGGTCACGCACAACTGCCGAACGACGCCCGACTGAACGTTGAAGTCAGTGGCTGGCGCGTCGGGATTCCACGCCAGGACCTGGCCCGTCGCCGTGTCGATGGCGGCGATGTGATGGCGTACCGCGCCGGCCAGCAGGGAGAAGTCGCCTCCGACGAAGACCATCGAACCGTCAGCCTGCATCGTTCGTATCGTCGCTGTCAGGCTGGCCGATAGCCAGGGCCGGGCCGTGGCATCGATCTTCCTGATCGCTGCCGTGGCGGAGAACTCGCTGCTGCCTGGAAGCTTGAACGCGCCGGACACGTAGACGGTGTCGGCATCGACGGCCACGCAGACGGTGCGCGCCGGAAGGCCGAACTCGCCGCTGAGGCCCGGTTCCCAGGCGAGGTCGTTCCCGGAGACGGCATCCACGGCGACCACCCCCTCGTGGTGCCGACCCGACGCCGTCGCGAACGCACCGCCGACGTAGATGACCGGGCCATCCGGCACGATGGTGTAGACCGGAGGTGCTCGGGTGGGATCCAGAGCGACGTCCCAGCTCGTGGCGACGCCCGTCGACGGATCGAGGGCCGCCACGCTGGTGCGCGTCGCTCCGCCGATGGTCACGAACAGCCCCCCGACCAGCACGGCGGATGCCGTCGCCGCGAGGCAGTTGATGGTTGCCGTGCTGCCGTTGAAGTCGGGCGAAGGATTCCACGGCAGCACAGCGCCGGTGCCCGCATCCAGGGCGGCCAGCAACTGTCTCGACTCGGAGCCCATGCGGCTGAAGAAACCGCCGGCATAGACCGTGTTGCCCAGCGCGACCAACTGCCTCACGCCCGAGTTGGCATGGACTGCCCACTTCCGCGTCGTGCCGGTGGCGAGATCGTAGGCCGCGACCACGCCCTGCGATACCTGCGGTCCGCTGACCTCGACGCCGGCCAGGATGATCGACGAGCCACTGATCGCGATCGCCGACGCGCGCATGGACACGGCTCGCCCGAAGGTCGGGTGCAAGGATCCGTCTGCCAGCACGTGCCCCAGCGTCTGGCTCGTGGCACCGATCGCATTGAACGAGCCGACGATGTACCAGCCGCCGCTCCCGTCCGGCAACGCGCCGTCGACGGCCCCGTTGAGCGTGGCGAACTCCGGTATGGCGCCATCGCCGCGCTGCACGGGGACAAAGCATCCCGTGGGGCGGCCGACCTGGTTGAATTCGCCACCGATGTAGAGGACGCTGCCGTCCAAGGAGAGTGCGCTTGCGAGAACCGCGCCGTCCGTGCCGGCAATCGTCATCGGAGCCACTGGGGGAGGCGGAGGCGGCGGAGGTGGCGGGGGCGGAGGAGGTGGCGACGGGGGCGGAGGAGCGGATGCATCGCCACCGGATCCGCCGCCGCCTCCACCACAGGCCACCATGGCGAACGCCGTCCCCAGCAGCACTGCGCGCCGCCCGATCACCGCCGTGACCACCCGCTCGCCACCTCGCTCGTCATCTCGCACGTCATTCCTCCCTGCACGCTTATCGACCGCCGCGTCCTTTCGCTCGAGAAAGGGCCACTGGATCCGCGCCTCGTAGATGCCAGCGCGCTTTGCTTTGTCTACTTCGCGCCGTACATCGGGATGGTAGTGAGAGCCCTCTCGATGCTGCAAGGTGATGCAGTCGCGATTTCGCGCGATTCCAACTCATCGGTTTCCCCAGCAGACTCGAGACAGTCGAAGGCGAAATGTGCTTGAAGCGCCAGCATGTCGCCTGCATCGAGTTTCATGGCGAGCGTTCGGTACCTGTGAGGAGCAACTTCGGCTCAGGGCCGCAAGTGCCATTCGACGAGTACCGGAAGCAGCGCTTCGTCAGGAGTCGTGTTCAACGATCTCCGCCGCTGGCACAGACTGGTGCCTGACCCTTGGGCGGCTCGTCGGGCCACCGGACGACAACGCCAAGAGAGCCTCTGGCCGCAGCGCTCAGGAACCGCGCGAACCCAGATGCCGCTGCAGTACGCTGGCCAAAGCTTCGCTGGTAACGGGCTTGGCCAGGTAGTCGTTCATCCCTGCCGCCTCGCAGCGCTGGCGATCCTCCGCGAGCGCGTGCGCCGTCAGCGCGATGATGGGCACCTGCGCGCGCGGATGACCGGAAGATCGGATGCGCCGCGTTGCCTCGTAGCCGTCCATCACCGGCATCTGGCAGTCCATCAGCACCAGGTCGAAGTCGTGGGCCTGCACGGCCGCCACCGCCTGAGCGCCGTCGTGGGCCAGCGCCACCGTCATGCCCAGCATCTCGAGCATGGCCTGCACCACGAGGCAGTTGACGCTGTTGTCCTCCACGACGAGAACGCGCGCGGGATGGAGCGCGGCCGGGGTGGCTTCCGCTGCAACAGGCGCGGCGTCGAGTGCCGCCTCCAGGGGCACCTCGAACCAGAAGGTGCTGCCACGCCCCGGCGCACTGTCCGCGTGGATGCTGCCGCCCATCAGCTCCACCAGGTTCTTGCAGATCACCAGGCCGAGTCCGCTGCCGCCGAACCGCCGGGTGGTGGAGCTGTCGGCCTGCGAGAAGCGCTGGAAGAGCTGGCCCATCTGGTCGGGCGTCATGCCGATCCCGGTGTCCTCCACCGAGACCCGGATCCAGGGGCGGCCGTCGCCGTCGGGCCGCTCCGCGGGCTCGGCGCGCAAGGTCACGGCGCCGGCGCTCGTGAACTTGAGCGCATTGCCCAGCAGGTTCGTCACCACCTGCCGCAGCCGGGTGGGGTCGCCGCTGACCCGAGGCCATTCCTCGAGCGCGATCGCCGTCCGGACAGTCACGCCGCGCGCGAGGCCGAGCTCGCGGTAGATCGCCGCCAGGCCCGCGAGCAGCTGCGCCGGGTCGAAGTTCACACGCTCCAGCCTGACCTTGCCTTCCTCGATCTTGGACAGGTCGAGGACGTCGCCCAGCAGGCCGTGCAAGGCCTGGGCCGCTGTCGAGATGGCCTGAACGTAGCGCGCCTGCTCCGCATCCAGCCGCGTGGCCTGCAGCAGTTCCGACATGCCCAGGATGCCGTTCATCGGCGTGCGGATCTCGTGGCTCATGTTGGCCAGGAAGCGGCTCTTGGCCTGGCTCGCCTCGACCGCCACCTGGCGCGCCTGCTCGCGCGCCGCGGCCACCGACGCAGCCTCGAGGCGCAGGCGGGTCATCTCCGTCCAGTCACGGCAGCTGCGCCAGCTCTCCTGGGTGAGCACCACGCCGTAGACGATCAGGCTGGCCACCACGATCCACGCATCCTCGTATCCCGACCCGATCGCGTGTGCGATCACCGGCAGCAGCATCGTCAGGAAATTCAGCACGGCCGTTCGCATGCTGCTGACCAGGAGGAACACGCCGATGGCGGTGATGCACATCACGCTGGCGAACAGCAGAACGCCGAGCATGGATTCGCGCACGGCCGGAACGAACACCAGCGCGATGACCCCCCAGCACAGGTTGTCGAGCGTGATCAGCACGTCGAACCGTGCCTGCCAGTAGCCCAGGCGCTCGGCGCGTGACGGATCGCGCTCGAAACGGCCTGTCTCGGTGGCACGCACGGCGCTGATGGCCAGCCGGGCCAGCAGCCAGCCGACCACCCAGCGCGGATCGATGTGCGGCCACATCGCATAGGCTACGATGAGCGAGAACACCACCGCGCCGGCCTGAGGCTGCGGCGCCAGCCGGTAGATCGCGCTGACGCGGGCCAGCGCGAGCTCCGCGTCGATCGAACGCGTGGGCAGCAACGGGGGAGCGTCGGGATGGGAAGTCATGCTGGCGGGCTCGGCTGCCCCGGACGACCTTCCGTCGCGGCGTGCGGCGAGGCCATCGCAATCCAGCATACCGGCACCCGAGGCCGGCATGTGAGGCACACCGGCAGCCGGTTGCGGCATCGTTCACGCCGCCCCGTCCCGCCTCAGCCTGGCACCGTCCATCCGCCGCCGAGCGCGCGGTACACCGCCACGATCGCGCCCAGCGTGCCCTGCTGCGATTGCACCAGCGCATCGCGCGCGGCCAACGCCGTGCGCTCGGCGTCGAGCACGGTGAGCAGGTCGGACGCACCCGCCTCGTAGCGCACGCGGGCCAGGCGCGCGGCTTCCGCCGATTCGCGTGCGGCGTTCTCCAGCCGCGCCGATTGCTGCACGCTGCGCGTATAGGCCAACAGCGCGCCTTCGGTCTCCTCCAGCGCGAGCTGCACCGTCTGTTCCCACTGCACCAGCGCGACTTGAGCGCGCGCCTCGCTGGCCCCGATGCGGTTGCGCACGCGGCCGAAGTCGAGCGCGCTCCAGCTCAGGCTGGCGCCGAGGTTGGTGTTGCGGCCGGCACTGTCGAACAGGTCGGCCGCACGCGTGCTGGTGAAGCCGAGCAGGCCGACCAAGCTGATGCGCGGGTACAGGTCGGCGCGCGCCACGCCGATCGCCGCGGTGGCGGCAGCCAGCTGCCGTTCGGCGACGCGGATGTCGGGCCGGCGCTCCAGCAGGCCCTGCGGCGTGCCGGCGGCCAGCGCCTGCGCGCCCGTGGCCGGCAGGCTGGGCAGCGGCCTGGCCTCGGCCAGCAGCCCCAGCGTGGCGCGCGGCGTGCGCCCGCTGAGCGTGGCGATACGCAGCGCGGTGCGCTCGATCGCGCCTTGCAGCGCCGGCAGCGAAGCCTCGGTGGTCTCGACCAGCGCATTGGCGCGTGCCACGTCCAGCGGCGTGCCGCGGCCGAGGTCGGCACGCGCCTTCACGATGCGCTGCGTCTCGCGCTGGTTGACGAGCGACTCCTGCGCCACGGCCAGGCGCTGCTGAAGCGCGCGCAATGCGAGGTACTGCGTGGCCACCTCGGCCCCCACCAGCCGCTGCGCGGCGAGCACGCCGGCCTCGCCGGCCTGCACCTGGGCGGCGGCCGACTCGCTGGCGCGGCGCGAGCGCCCGAAGAAGTCGAGCTCCCAGTTGAATGCGGCAGAGACACTGAGGACGTCGTCGATCGGAAAGCCGATCTGATTGCCCCGCCCGGCGCCGGCGCCGAGCGAGAGACTCGGCAGCCGGTTCGCGTCGGCCTCGCCGGCCAGCGAACGCACCTCCTGCAGCCGCGCCTGCGCCAGACGCACATCGGTGTTGGCCATCACCGCATCGGCGATCAGCGCATCGAGCACCGGGTCGGCGAAGCCGCGCCAGAACGCCGCGGCGGGTTCGCCGGCAGCCGCCGGCATCACGAAGGCCGGCTCGGCCGCGGCCTGCGGCGCGCGGTAGTCGGGGCCGGCCGCGCAACCGGCCAGCAGCGCGGCAGCAGCGGCGGCGATCAAGGTCTCACGCATGGTCGCCTCCGTGCTGCAGGGCCACGGCCTTGGCATGCGCAGCTGCTTCGCGCCGCTTCTCGGTGAAGCGGCGCAGCACCACGTAGAACACCGGCGTCAGGAACAGACCGAAGAAGGTCACGCCGAGCATGCCGGCGAACACCGCGATGCCCATCGCCTGGCGCATCTCGGCGCCGGCGCCGCTGGACAGGACCAGCGGCACCACGCCGGCGATGAAGGCGATCGAGGTCATCAGGATCGGCCGCAGGCGCAGCCGGCAGGCGTGTACCACGGCGTCGACCAGCTTCTCGCCGCGTTCTTCGAGGTCTTTCGCGAACTCGACGATCAGGATCGCGTTCTTGCACGCCAAGCCGACCAGCACGACGAGTGCCACCTTGGTGAAGATGTTGTTGTCACCCGGAGCACCGAGGAACTGGCTGATCCACACCCCCGTCATCGCCGAGAGGATGCACATCGGCACGATCAGGATGATCGCCAGCGGCAGCGTCCAGCTCTCGTAGGTGGCGGCGAGCACGAGGAACACCAGCAGCACGCACAGCGGGAAGATGTAGGCCATGGTGTTGCCGGCGGTCTTCTCCTGGTAGACGAGGTCGGTCCACTCGTAGCCCAGGCCGCGCGGCAGCGTCTCGGCAAGCAGCTTCTCCATGTGCGCCTGCGCCTGGCCCGAGCTCACGCCGGGCTTGGGCGCGCCGTTGATGTCGGCGGTGAAGTAGCCGTTGTAGCGGCCGACCGCGCCGGGGCCGAAGGTCGGCTTGACGGTCATGATGGCCGACAGCGGCACCATCTGGCCCTTGCTGTTGCGCACCTTCAGGCGGCCGATGTCTTCCGCGGTGGCACGGTGGCCGGCGTCGGCCTGCACGATCACCTGGAAGGTGCGGCCGAAGCGGTTGAAGTCGTTCACGTACAGCGAGCCGAGGTAGGTCTGCATCGTCTCGTACACGTCGGTCAGGCTCACGCCCATCTGCTTGGCCTTGGTGCGGTCGATGTCGGCGAACAGCTGCGGCACGTTGATCTGGTAGTTGCTGAAGAACTGCGTGATCGGGCTGTTCGGGTCGCCATAGACGCGGCCCATCAGCGTCTGCACCGCCTCCTGCAGCGCGCCTTCGCCGAGCGAGCCGCGGTCCTGGATCTGCAGCTTGAAGCCGTCGGCCGCTCCCAGGCCGTTCACGGGCGGCGGAGAGAGCACGAACAGGAAGGCGTCCTGGATCGCGCCGAGCCGCATGTTCACCTGGCCGACGATGGCGTCGGCCGAGAGATCGGGCGTGGTGCGCTTCTCGAACTCGTCGAGGCCGAAGAACACGATGCCGGCGTTCGGGGCGGCGGTGAATCCGTTGATCGACAGGCCCGGGAAGGCCACCGAGTCGCGGATGCCCGGCACGTCCTTGGCGATGGCCGACATGCGCTGCAGCACGTCGGTCGTGCGCTGAAGGCTGGCGCCCTCGGGCAGCTGCGCGATGCCGATCAGGTACTGCTTGTCCTGCTGCGGCACGAAGCCCGGCGGCACGCGCTGGAACAGCAGCACCGTGGCGCCGAGCAGCACGGCGTAGACGACCAGTGCCACCACCTTGCGCTTCGTCACCACCGCCGTCACGCCGTGCGCATAGCGCTCGGAATTGCGCCGGAACAGGCGATTGAACCCGCCGAAGAAGCGGCCGAACACCGCGTTCATCGCACGCGTCAGTGCGTCGGCTGGCACGTCCTTGGGCTTGAGCAGCAAGGCCGCCATCGCCGGCGACAGCGTCAGCGAGTTGAACGCCGAGATCACGGTGGAGATCGCGATGGTCACCGCGAACTGGCGGTAGAACTGGCCTTCCAGGCCGCTGACGAAAGCCAGCGGCACGAACACTGCGCACAGCACCAGGCCGATGGCGATGATCGGCCCGGACACTTCGTGCATCGCGTGCACGGCCGCATCGCGCGGGTTCAGGCCGGCCTCGATGTTGCGCTCGACGTTCTCCACCACCACGATGGCGTCGTCGACCACGATGCCGATGGACAGCACCAGGCCGAACAAGGTCAGCGTGTTGATCGAGAAGCCCAGCGCCAGCAGCACCGCGAAGGTGCCGACGATGGACACCGGCACCGCCAGCAGCGGGATGATCGACGCGCGCCAGGTCTGCAGGAACAGCACGACGACGATCACCACCAGCGCGATCGCCTCGAACAGCGTGGTGACCACCTTCTCGATGGAGGTGCGCACGAAGCGCGTCGGGTCGTAGACGATGTCGTAGTCGACGCCGGGCGGGAAGTCGCGCTGAAGCTCGTCCATCGTCTCGCGCACCGCAGCCGAGAGCGCCAGCGCGTTGGAGTTGGGCGCCTGGAAGATGCCGATCGCCGCGGCTTCCTTGTTGTTCAGCAGCGAGCCGAGCGCGTAGGTGTTCGGCCCCATCTCGACGCGGCCGACGTCCTTGATGCGCACCAGCGAGCCGTCGGCGGTGTCGGCGCTGACGATCACGTCGGCGAACTCGGCCTCGGTGCTGAGCCGCCCCTGCGTGTTGACGGCGAGCTGGAACTCGGTGCGGTTGGGCGCCGGCGGCGCGCCCACCACGCCGGCGGCCACCTGCGCGTTCTGCTCGCGCAGCGCCTTGACCACGTCGGCCGAGGTGAGGTTGCGCGCGGCGAGCTTGGTCGGGTCGAGCCAGATGCGCATCGCATAGTCGCCCGAGCCGAAGGCGATCACCGTGCCGATGCCGGGGATGCGCATCAGCCGGTCGCGCACGTTCAGCGCCGCGTAGTTGCGCAGGTACAGCGCGTCGTAGCGCTCGTCCGGCGACACCATGTGCACCACCATGATGAAGTTCGGCGAGCTCTTCTCGGTGGTCACGCCGATCTGCCGCACGATGTCGGGCAGGCGCGGCAGCGCACGGTTGACGCGGTTCTGCACCTCGGTGGCGGCCACTTCGGGGTCGGTGCCGATCTTGAAGCTGATCGACAGCGTCATCGCACCGTCGGCCGAGGCCTGGCTGCTCATGTAGAGCATGTTCTCGACGCCGTTGATCTGCTCTTCCAGCGGCGTGGCCACCGTCTCGGCGATCACCCGCGGGTTGGCGCCGGGGAACTGCGCGCGCACCACCACCTGCGGCGGCGTGACCTCGGGATACTCGGAGATCGGCAGCCGCTGCAGCGCGATCAGACCGACGAGGAAGATGAGGATCGACAGCACGGCCGCGAAGCGCGGCCGGTCGATGAAGAAGCGCGAGATGTTCATGGCGCGCGCCTCATGACTTCGTCGGAGAGGACGCCGCCGGTGCGCCGGGCGGCGGCGGCTCCACCGGCTGCCCCTGCGCGTCCACTGCCAGCACCTGCGCATTCAGCGGTGCGCCGGGGCGCACGCGCTGAAGTCCGTTGACCACCACCAGCTCGCCGGCCTTCAGCCCGCCGGTGATGACGCGCATGCCGCCGTCCAGCAGCGGCCCGAGCTGAACCACGCGGAACTGCGCGGTCTTGTCGGCGCCGACGACGAACACGTAGCGCTTGGTCTGGTCGGTGCCGATGGCGCGCTCGGGCGTCAGCACCGCCTGCGCCGCCGTGCCGCCAGCCAGGCGCAGCTTCGCGTACAGGCCGGGCACGAAGCGGCGGTCGGCGTTGTCGAACACCGCGCGCACGCGGATCGCGCCGGTGGCCGGGTTCAGGCGGTTGTCGACGAAGTCCACCGAGCCGGCATGCGGAAAGCCGCGCTCGTCGGCCAGCGCCAGCTCGACCTTCGGCATGGCATTGCCCTTGAACTGGCCGCGCACGCGCAGCCAGGCCTGCTCGCTGACGTCGAACCAGGCGTGCACCTTGTTCTGCGCGACGATGCTCGTCAGCACCGGATCACCGGCGCCGACGAGGTTGCCGGCGGTCGCGTTGGCGCGTGACGCGCGGCCGGCGATCGGCGCGCGGATCTGGGTGTACTCGACGTTGAGCTTCGCTGCGGCCACGCCCGCTTCGGCGGCACGCACGGCCGAGGCGGCGTTGCGCGCGGTGGCCTCGGCCTGGTCGGCCTCCTGCTGCGACACTGCTTTCTGCTCGAGCAGCTTGCGGGTGCGCACGAGCTCGGTGTCGGCCAGCGCCGCAGCGTTGCGCGCGGCGGCGAGCTGGGCCTCCAGACGCGCCAGCTCGGCGCTGAAGGGGCGGGGGTCGATGCTGAACATCAGCTCGCCGCGCCGGACCTCCTGGCCATCGCGGAAGTGCACGCGTTGCAGCGTGCCGGCCACCTGCGAGCGCAACTCGACGGTCTCGACCGCCTCGAGGCGGCCGCTGAACTCGTCGTAGAGGGTCACGTCTCGCGCGACAGCGGGCGCGGCGGAGACCGGCGGGGCCATCGGCGGGCCGCCCTGGGCCTCGCTGCGGCTGCAGCCATGGAGCGAAAGGGAGCCGGCAACGGCCAGGGAGAGCGCGAGCGCGCGGACGCCAGGGGTCATGGCCTGTCCTCGAAAGGCAGACCGCCAGCCTCTTGGGCCAGCGGCAGGGTCAGTGGGAGTGCACGCGGGGGCTGGCCGGTGGGCTCGGCGTGCGGGAGACTGCTTGATCCATGCTAACCAAGAATGCGTGCGCTTGCAGGCGACGCCCGCGCACCGCGGCAGTGCGCATCAGAAACGCGCGATCTGCGTCAAGGGCGCGAAGTCGCCGTCACGCTTTTCCTTCCAGGCGGCGATCGCCTCGGCCATCTCGCTGGTGTCGAAGATGGCGCTCTGCAGCAGCGTCATCTGCTGCAGCGATGCAGCTGTGCCGTGGTCGCGCGCGTGGTTGAGCGCGAGCTTGCTGCCAGCCACCGCCAGCGGCGACTTGGCGGCGATCTGGCGCGCCAGCTCCATTGCGTGCGCCAGCGTCGCGTCGGCGTCGGCCAGCACGGCATTGACCAGGCCGGTCTCCAGCGCGCGCTTCGCGTCGACGCGCTCGCCGGTGTAGGCCATCTGCCGCGCCACGCCGGGCGGCACGATCTTGGCCAGCCGCTGCAGGACGCCGAGGTCGGCCATCATGCCGATGTGGATCTCCTGCACGGTGAAGAAGGCATCGGCGCTGCACACGCGGATGTCGCAGGCGGTGGCGAGGTCGAGCGCGCCGCCGATGCAGCCGCCCTGCACGGCGCAGATCACCGGGAAGCGCGCCTCGTCGAGCGCGCTGAAGCAGTCGATCAGCCGGCGCAGCGATTCCTGGAAGCTCAGTCGCGCTCGCGGGCTGCGCGTGTCGAGCATCTGCATCAGCGCGCCGACGGCCTGGCGCTGCGCGTCGGCGTGCGGGTCGCGGCGTTCCTTCGAGGGCGCGCTGTCCGGCGACGCGTTGCCCGCGAAGACGTCGAGCGCCATGCCAGCGCTGAAGTGCTTGCCGGTCGACGAGACCACCAGCACACGCGTGGCCGCGTCGTCCTGCAGGCCGCGTACCGCGTCGCGCAGCGCCGGGAAGAAGGCCGGCGACATGGTGTTCATGCGCTCGGGGCGGCTCAGCTGCAGGTGGGCAACGTGGCCTTCGGTGCGCAGCGTGAAGAAGTCGTTCATGGGGTCTCCAGCAACAGCCCGTCAGGCTAACGCGACAAGGGTCCTTGTCAATACCGGCCGCGACGGCCGCTGCCTACACTCGCGGCCATGCCACCGACCCTGACCTCCGCCGACGGCCTCGCGCTTCACCTGCACCGGTGGCCCTGCGCCGCGCCGCGTGGCACCGTGCTGGTCGTGCACGGCCTGGGCGAGCACGCCGGCCGCTACGGCCACGTGGCCGCGGCGCTCAACGGCTGGGGCTGGAACGTGATCGCCCACGATCACCGCGGCCACGGCCGCAGCGGCGGGGCGCGCGGCCGCATAGCCCGCGACGAGGTGCTGCTCGAAGACCTCGCACTCGTCATCGATGCGGTGCGTGCGCAGCATCCGGGCCGGCTGCTGCTGCTCGGCCACAGCATGGGCGGGCTGATCGCCGCGCGCTTCGTGGCCGAGGCGCTGCGGCCGCAGCCGGCAGCATGGTCGCGCGAGGTCGATGCGCTGGTGTTGTCGTCGCCCGCGCTCGCGGCCGACATGAACGCTGTGCAGAAGCTGCTGCTGGCCACGCTCGGCCGGCTGGCGCCCGACCTCGCAGTCGGCAACGGCCTGAAGCCGGAGTGGGTCTCCCGCGATGCCGCCGTCGTGAAGGCCTATGTGGCCGATCCGCTGGTGCACGATCGCATCACGCCGCGGCTGGCGCGCTTCATCCTCGAGGGCGGCGAGCTCGTGCGCTCGCTGGCGCCGCGCTGGCGCGTGCCCACGCTGCTGATGTGGGCGGGTGCCGACCGTTGCGTGGCGCCGCGCGGCAGCGCCGCGTTCGCGGCGGCCGCGCCGGCCGCGGTGTTGCAGGCGCAGGCATTCGAGGGCCTGGCCCACGAGATCTTCAACGAGCCCGAGCGCGCGCAGGTGATCGAGCGCCTCGGCGCGTGGATCGCGCAGCGCGGCTGAGCCGGTCCTACACTTGCCGCTCCCATCCGGAACCGGAGCCGCCCCATGAACGCCCGTGACCCGCTGCTGCCGCTGCAGCCCGACGAATCGTCCGCGATTGCCGCCTTTGCGGAGCAGGTCTGGGACGAGCAGATCGTCCCGGCACTGACCGACTACATCGCCATTCCCGCCAAGAGCCCGATGTTCGACGCCGAGTGGGCGCAGCACGGCCACATCGAGCGCGTGGTGCGCGACGCGGCGACCTGGGTCGAGGGGCGCAAGATCACCGGCCTGAAGCTGGAAGTGATCCGCCTCGAAGGCCGCACGCCGGTGATCTTCTTCGAGGTGCCTGCCACCCGGGCCGGCAGCACCGACACCATCTGCCTGTACGGCCACCTCGACAAGCAGCCGGAGTTCAACGGCTGGCGCAACGACCTCGGCCCCTGGACGCCCAAGTACGAGAACGGCCTGCTCTACGGCCGCGGCGGCGCCGACGACGGCTACGCCATCTACGCCAGCATCACCGCCATCGAGGCGCTCGACCGGCAGGGCATCCCGCGGCCGCGCTGCGTCGGCCTGATCGAGACCTGCGAGGAAAGCGGCTCCTTCGACCTTCCGGCCTACATCGACGTGCTCAAGCCGCGGCTGGGCAACGTGGCGCTGGTGGTCTGCCTGGACAGCGGGGCCGGCAACTACGACCAGCTCTGGCTCACCACCAGCCTGCGCGGCAACGTCACCGGCACGCTGAAGGTGGAGATCCTCACCGAGGGCGTGCACTCGGGCGACTCCAGCGGACTGGTGCCGTCGAGCTTCCGCATCCTGCGCCAGGTGCTCGACCGGCTGGAGGATTCGAAGACCGGCGAGCTGCTGCCGGGCAGCTTCCACTGCGAGATTCCGTCCGATCGCCTCGAGCAGGCGCGCGCCACCGCGGCCATCCTCGGCGACGAGGTGTGGAAGCGCTTCCCCTGGGCCTGCGGCGCCGACGGTGGCCCGACGCTGCCGACCACCACCGACCCGACGCAGGCGCTGCTCAACCGCACCTGGAAACCGACGCTGTCGGTCACCGGCGCCGACGGCTTTCCCGAGCTGCGCAACGCCGGCAACGTGCTGCGGCCCTACACCGCCTTCAAGCTGTCGCTGCGGCTGCCGCCGCTGGTCGACGGCAACCGCGCCGCGGCCGAGCTCAAGACGCTGCTGGAGGACAACGCACCGTACAACGCGCGCGTCACCTTCAACGCCGATGGCCGCGTCGGCGCGATGGGCGCATCGGGCTGGAATGCGCCGAGCCTGGCGTCGTGGATGGAAGACGCGCTTCACGCCGCCTCGCGCCTTCACTTCGGCGCGCCCTGCGGCTTCATCGGGCAGGGCGGCACGATCCCGCTGATGGGCATGCTGCAGCAGGGCTTCCCGCAGGCCCAGATGATGGTCTGCGGCGTGCTCGGGCCGAAGAGCAATGCCCACGGCCCGAACGAGTTCCTGCATGTGCCCTACGGCAAGAAGTTGACGGCGGCGGTGGCACAAGTGATGGCCGCCTGCCCCTGAGCGGCGCTTCCGTGAAACGCGCCACAACAGCGGGGAAGACGGCGCGCTGATCGGGCGTTCGCGACGGGCCGGTCGCCCCTCTAATCGGGGTTCCGTTCCGCCGAACCTGCCCGATGGCCAAGCTCTCGCCCGCTCCTGCCCACGCCGCCGCTGCCGCCTCCGGCGCCGACACGCGCCGCACCCTGCTCGTCGTCGCCGTGGTCACGGCGCTGATCTCCGTGCCGGTGGGTGTGTCGGTGGGCATGTCGTGGATCGACATGCCCTGGTCGGACCCATCGCCCAGCCGCGCGGCGCCCGACTGGGTGACGCTGCCGACGGTGCGCGCCAGTACTTCCGACGGCACGGTGGTCAAGGCGCGCGTCGCGCTCGACGTGCCCGATAGCGGCGCGAAGTCCACCATCCAGCGCAACGTGCAGCAAGTAGGCCTGCTGCTCGAAGTCAGCATCGCGCAGCAGACGCGCGCTCAGATCGGCTCGGCCCAGGGCATTCCGCGGCTGGCCGAGGACATGCGCGACCGGCTCAATGCCTATCTCTACAGCGACGGAGACGAGCCGGCGGTCAAATCGGTGGCGATCCAGGATCTGCTGGTCAAGCCGCAGTAGTCAATCCGCAACGACCAGGCCGAGCAGCGAGCGCGCCACTGCCTCGGCCACCTCGATGCCGTCGACGCCGGCGGACATGATCCCGCCCGCATAGCCTGCGCCCTCGCCCGCCGGGTACAGGCCCTTCACGTTCACGCTCTGCCCATCGCGACCGCGCGTGATGCGCAGCGGCGACGAAGTGCGCGTCTCCACGCCGGTGAGCACTGCATCGGGCATCGCGAATCCGCGGATCTGCCGCTCGAAGGCGGGCAGCGCCTCGCGGATCGCCTCGATCGCGTAGGGCGGCAGGCTCTCGTTGCCACGCTCGCCGAGGTTCGTCGGCCGCACGCCGGGCTTGTACGAGGGCACCACCGACTCGAAGCCGCGCGACGGCCGGTCGGCCAGAAAGTCGGCCAGGCGCTGTCCCGGCGCGTCGTAGTTCTCGCCGCCGAGCACGAAGGCACGCGACTCCAGCGCGCGCTGGAAGGCGATGCCGTCCAGCGGGCTCACCGGGCCGCTGTCGTCGCCCTTGCGGCCGTCCTGCCGGTAGTCGGCCGGCGCGATGCCGACCACGATGCCCGCATTGGCGTTGCGCTCGTTACGCGAGTACTGGCTCATGCCGTTGGTGACCACGCGCCCCGGCTCGGAGGTGGCCGCCACCACCGTGCCGCCGGGGCACATGCAGAAGCTGTAGACCGAGCGGCCGTTCTTCGCGTGGTGCACCAGCTTGTAGTCGGCCGCGCCGAGCAGCGGGTGGCCGGCGTTCGGGCCGAAGCGGGCGCGGTCGATCACCGACTGCGGATGCTCGATGCGAAAGCCCACCGAGAACGGCTTGGGCTCCATGAACACGCCGCGCTCGTGCAGCATGGCGAAGGTGTCGCGCGCGCTGTGGCCGAGCGCGAGGATCACGTGGTCGGCGTCGATCTGCGTGCCGTCGTCGAGCTGCACGCCGCGGACGCGGCCGGCCTCGATGCGGATGTCGGTGACGTGGCTCCTGAAGCGGATCTCGCCGCCGAGCGCCTCGATCTCCGCGCGCATCTTCTCGATCATCGAGACGAGCCGGAAGGTGCCGATGTGCGGCTTGCTGACGTAGAGGATCTCCTCCGGCGCGCCGGCCTTGACGAACTCGGTGAGCACCTTGCGCGTGAGGTGGCGCGGGTCGCTGATCTGGCTCCACAGCTTGCCGTCGGAGAAGGTGCCGGCGCCACCCTCGCCGAACTGCACGTTCGACTCCGGGTTGAGCTCGCGGCGCCGCCACAGGCCCCAGGTGTCCTGGGTGCGCTCGCGCACCGCCTTGCCGCGTTCCAGCACGATCGGCCGCAGGCCCATCTGCGCCAGGATCAGCGCGGCGAACAGGCCGCAGGGGCCGAATCCGATCACCAGCGGCCGCAGCGGCTGCGCGGCGGCGTAGTCGGCCGGCAGCTCGGCCACGAAGCGGTAGCGCGTGTCCGGCGCCGGGCGGATGTGCGGGTCACCGGCATGGCTCGCCAGCACCGCGGCTTCGTCGTCGACCTCGCAGTCCAGCGTGTAGACGAGCACGATGTCGCTCTTGCGGCGGGCGTCGTAGCCGCGGCGGAACATCTCCATGCGTTTCAGCGCCGCGTCGGCGATGCCCAGCCGCGCGAGCACCGCTTCGCGCAGCGCGGGCTCGGGGTGGTTCAGCGGCAGGCGCAGTTCGGTGATTCGCAGCATGGGCTCGTATTGTCGTTCGCAGCCCGGACCGCGCATGACAAAGGCCGCCCGGAGGCGGCCTGGTCGGTCAGTGCGGAAGGAGCGTTCGGAACTCAACCGCCAACGTAGTCCGTATTGATCTTGCCGGCACGGGCGGCGGCGCGACCTTCGGCGCGCACCTCGTCGCGGTCACGCGAGGCGCTGAGCTCGATCGCACCGGCGCGGGCGGCAAAGGCCTGCTGCTTCACGCCGCCGTAGCTCTCGTTGGCGTAGGCCAGCTCCCCGGCAGCGCGGGCACGGGTGAATTCGGCCTGCACTTCGGCGCGGGTCAGCTGGCCCTTGGGAGCGACGACCTGCTCGGCCTCGACGGCGAAGGCGGAGGTGCCGATGGCGGCGAAGAGGGCGGCGGCGATGACTTGCTTGCGGTTCATGGTGTGTTCCTTTCGGGATCAGCGTTTCGGTGAGGTGAACTGTAGGCATTGCATGTTGATCAATAAACCGCATACGATCCAACACGGCATTGCCGAAACGGAAACAATCGCATGGACCGACTCCACTCGATGCGGGCTTTCGCCCGCGTGATCGACGCGGGCAGCTTCGCCGGCGCGGCGCGAGAGATGAACCTCTCGCCGGCCGTGGTCACACGCCTGGTGGCCGACCTCGAGGAGCACCTCGGCGCGCGGCTGATCAACCGCACCACACGGCGCCTGGCGCTCACCGACATCGGCGAGGCCTACCTGGAGCGCGTGCGCGCCATCCTCACCGAGGTGGAAGAAGCCGAGGCGCTGGCCAGCGCGGCGGCCAGCGAGCCGCGCGGGCACCTGCGCGTGCTGGCGCCACCGGCCTTCGCGGTGCACCAGCTCGCCAAGCACCTGCCGGCCTTCCACGCGCAGTACCCGAAGGTGACGATCGAGCTCGCCGCGCCGGGCCCGGTGGAGAGCCTCGACGAGACTTTCGATGTCACCATCCTGTCGGTGGCGCGGCGTCCGCTGGACGGCGATTTCGTCGCCCGGCGGCTGGCCAGGAGCGAGGTGATCGCCTGCGCCTCACCGGCCTATCTCGACCGCCGCGGCAGGCCCGAACATCCATCCGAACTCACCGGGCACGACGCGATGATGCCGGCCGTGCTGCGCGAGCTGAGCTTCAGCCGCGGCGTCGTCGGCGACGACGAGCCGGCCGGCGACATCGTCACCCTCACGCCACCTCGGCCGGTGCTGGGCACCACCCACATCGACATGCTCTACGCCGCCGCGCTGCACGGACTGGGCATTGCCGGGCTGCCGTCGTTCGTGGCCGAGGACGCGCTGCGCGAGGGCGCGCTGGAGCGGGTGCTGCCGCAATGGCGGCTGTTCGAGGCACGCCTGTATGCCGCCATGCCGACGCGCAAGCACGTGCCGGCGCGCACGCGCGCCTTCGTCGACTTCCTGGTGCAGGTCTTCGGCGGGGAAGACCGCGATCCGTGGCTGATCGCGGCGGGCTGCGAGACGCAACCGACGGCTCAGTAGAAGGCGTCCACCCGCTCGGTGCCCATCAAGGGCTCGAGCAGCCGCGCCAGCGGGCCGAGGCCGTTGTAGCGCGTGGCCACCTTGTGCGCGTAGGTGAAGAAACGCGGCAGGTCCTCGCTGTATTTCGGCTTGCCGTCGCGGTGCTTCAGGCGGCAGAAGATGCCCAGCACCTTGAGGTGGCGCTGCAGGCCCATCCACTCGAGCTGGCGCCAGAACTCGCCGAAGTCGCCGTCCACCGGCAACCCGGCCTTGCGCGCCGCCTCCCAGTAGCGCACCGCCCAGTCGATCTCCTGCTCCTCGTCCCACGAGATGAAGGCGTCGCGCAGCAGCGAGGCCACGTCGTAGCTGATCGGTCCGCGCACCGCATCCTGGAAGTCGAGGATGCCCGGGTTGGGCTCGGCCACCATCAGGTTGCGCGGCATGTAGTCGCGGTGCACGGCCACCGCGGGCTGGGCCAGTGCGCTGCGCACCAGCAGGTCGCACGCGGCCTGCCAGTGCTGCTGCTGCGTGTCGCTCCAGGTGACGCCGTACTGGCGCGCCACGCACCAGTCGGGGAAGAGCGACAGTTCGCGGCGCAGCAGTGCGTCGTCGTAGGGCGGCAGGCCGCTGGCATCGGCGCGCGACTGCCACTGCACCAGCGCGGCGATGGCGGCGCGCATCAGCGCATCGACGTGCCGGCCGTCGCCGCGGGCCACCGCGGCGTTCAGTTCGTCGAGGTACAGGCGCGAGCCGAGGTCGGTCAGCAGCAGGAAGCCCTGCGCGACGTCCTGCTCGAGCACCTGCGGTGCATGCAGCCCGGCGGACTGCAGCAGGGCAGCCACCGCCACGAAGGCGCGCACGTCTTCCTGCGGCGGCGGGGCGTCCATGACGATGAAGCTGGCGCCCTGGCCCTCGATGCGGAAGTAGCGGCGGAAGCTGGCGTCGCTGGAGGCGCTGCGCAGGGTGCGGCTGTCCAGGCTGCGGCGCGCCGCCGCGCCGGCGAGCCAGCGCTCGAAGGCGTCGCGGCGCGTGGCGTCATGCCAGGTGATCGATGCGGGAGTCGGGGGGGTGGTCAAGGCGGTGGCGGCCGAGGGGCCTCGTGGATAATTCATTCTACAAACCACCCCCGCCGTCCCGCGGCCGTGCGGCCTCCAGCCGTTCGTGCCGGCGAAGTTGCACGGTGCCTCGCTCTCCTTGCTGCACGTGCCTTCTCCGCCTCGCCCGACCCTGCCTCGCCACTGGCGGCTCGCGCCGCTGGCCCTGGCCATGGCGGCGGCCGGCGCAGCGCGCGCGCAGGAACTCCCCGAGCCGACGCTGGCGCTGAAGCCGGCCACCGAGCTGAAGCCGCTGCCGCGCGGCGAGGGCGCCAAGGTGCTGCCGATCATCCTGCGCGCCCGCGAGCTGCGCGGCCGGCCCGACCTGGAGACGGTGGCCGAAGGCGAGGCCGAATTCCGCCGCGGCGGCCTGGTGCTCAGCGCCGACAGCCTGCGCTACGACCATGCGGAAGACCTCGCGCTGGCGCGCGGCAACGTGCGCATCAGCCGCGACGGCAACGTCTACAGCGGGCCCGAGCTGCAGCTGCACGTGCAGCGCTTCGAGGGCTTCTTCCTCGAGCCGAGCTACCGCTTCGGGCGCACCGGCGCGGGCGGGACGGCCCGTCGCATCGACTTCCTCGACGAGCAGCGCGCCATCGCCAGCGGCGCCACCTACACCAGCTGCCCGAGCGACGGCAGCGGCGGGCCGGCCTGGCTGCTCGCCACCGACCGGGTGAAGATGGACTTCGAGGCCAACGAGGGCATCGCCGAGAACGCGGTGCTGCGCTTCTACGGCGTGCCCATCCTCGGCGCACCGGTGCTGAGCTTTCCGCTCACCGACGAGCGCAAGTCGGGCTGGCTGCCGCCGTCGATCAACCTCGACAGCAAGAGCGGCCTGCAGTTCTCGATCCCCTGGTACTGGAACATCGCCCCCAACCGCGACGCCACGCTCACGCCGACGGTGTCGGCCAAGCGCGGCTTCGGCGGCGAAGCCGAGTTCCGCTACCTGGAGCCGGGTTTCCAGGGCAAGGCCAACGTGCACCTGCTGCCCAACGATCGCCTGACCGGCCAGGCGAGGCATGCGCTGAACCTCTCGCACGAGGGCACGCTGCCGCTGGGTGCGAGTTTCAGCTTCAACGGGCTGCGCGTTTCCGACGACGCCTACTGGAAGGACTTCCCGCGCGCCGTGCCCAGCATCACCCCGCGGTTGCTGCTGGCCGACCTCGCAGCGCGCCGCGACTTCAACGGCTGGATCAGCTACGCCCGCGTGCACCGCTGGCAGGTGCTGCAGGACGACGCCAGCCGCATCGAGTCGCCCTACGACCGCGCACCGCAGGTCGGCGTGCGCGGCCTGCAGCGCTTCGGCGGCTTCGAATTCGCGCTGGAGACCGAGCTCAACCGCTTCACCGAGCCCGACAACGG
>NZ_JBFXIO010000012.1:0-28108 GCF_050175855.1 Piscinibacter sp. | reverse complement strand
GGCGCGCCTGAAGGCGCAGCCGCGCAAGCCGGGCGAAGCCTCGTTCTTCTTCTACGACGCGCACTTCAAGAACGACGCCGTGAAGTTCCTGCCCGGCGAGTATTTCGTCGACAGCGAGGACATCCTGATCATGACCACGCTGGGCTCGTGCATCGCCGCCTGCCTGTGGGACCGCAACGCCCACATCGGCGGGATGAACCACTTCATGCTGCCCGACGGCGCCGGCAACGGCCTGGACAGCGGCCGCTACGGCTCCTACGCGATGGAGCTGCTGATCAACGAGCTGCTCAAGCGCGGCGCCACGCGCGCCACGCTGGAGGCCAAGGTGTTCGGCGGCGGCCAGGTGATCAGCGGCATGAGCACGATGAACGTCGGCGAGCGCAACACGCAGTTCGTGCTCGACTACCTGAAGACCGAGCGCATTCCCGTCGTCTCGAAGGACGTGATGGACGTCTACCCGCGCAAGGTGTGCTTCCTGCCGCATTGTGGCAAGGCGATGGTCAAGCGGCTGTCGCCGACCAATCCGGAGGCGCTGGCCGCGCAGGATCGCGCCGCGGCGCAGAAGGTCGTGCCGCCGGCCAGCGGCGCCGGCTCGGTCGACCTGTTCTGACGAGAAACGAAGCGAGGAGGCGCATTCATGGCCAAGACGCGCGTGGTGGTGGTCGACGACTCCGCCCTGGTTCGCAGCCTGCTGTCCGAGATCATCAACCGCCAGCCCGACATGGAGTGCGTGGGCGCGGCGGCGGATCCGTACGTGGCCCGCGAGCTGATCCGCAACACCAACCCCGACGTGATCACCCTCGACGTGGAGATGCCGCGCATGGACGGCATCGACTTCCTCGGCAAGCTGATGCGGCTGCGGCCCACGCCGGTGGTGATGGTCTCGACGCTGACCGAACGCGGCGCCGAGGTGACGCTGCGCGCACTGGAACTCGGTGCGGTGGACTTCGTCGCCAAGCCGAAGATCGGCGTGGCCGACGGCCTGCGCCAGCTCGCCGAGGAGATCACCGACAAGGTGCGCATCGCCTCGAAGGCACACCTCAAGCGCCTGGCGGTACCGGTGGCCGGCCCGGCGGCGGGCCATGGCGACGCAGCCCCAGCGCGTCCCGCGGCGCCCTCGGCCATCGGACGGCTGTCGACCGAGAAGATCGTCTTCATCGGCGCCTCCACCGGCGGCACCGAAGCGACCAAGGAAGTGCTGATGCAGCTGCCACCGGACAGCCCGGCGGTGATGATCACGCAGCACATGCCACCCGGCTTCACCAAGAGCTATGCGGCACGCCTGGACGGCCTGTGCCGCATCCGCGTGGCCGAGGCGCGCGACGGCGAGCGCGTGCTGCCCGGCCATGCCTACATCGCGCCCGGTGGCATGCACCTGAGCGTGGAGCGCAGCGGCGCCAACTACATCGCCCGCGTGCAGGCCGGCGAGCCGGTCAACCGCCACATGCCCTCGGTCGAGGTGCTGTTCAAGTCGGCCGCGCGCGTGGTCGGCCCCAACGCGCTGGGCATCATGCTCACCGGCATGGGTGCCGACGGCGCCAGGGCCATGCGCGAGATGCGCGACGCCGGCAGCTACAACTTCGCCCAGGACGAGGCCAGCTGCGTGGTCTTCGGCATGCCGCGCGAGGCCATCTCCCATGGCGCCGCCAACGAGGTGCTGCCACTGGCGCAGATCGCACCCAAGCTGATCGAGCGGCTGCGCAGCACGGCGGGGATGTCGCTGAACCGCGTCTGAGCCGGGCTGCCGTCTTCGCTCAGTAGAAGCGCCCGGGCCCGGCGTCGCCGATGCGTTCGCGGCGCGCGCGGGCCTCTTCCTGCATCCACAGCGGCATGCCCATGTCGCGCAGCGTCGCCTCGTCGAGTTCCAGCACATCGTCGACATCGCGGCGCGCCCTGAAGCGTGCCCAGGCCTCGCCCAGGCGGTCGAACAGCCGCTCGTGCCAGCGGCGGTGCAGCGGGATCGTGCAGCAGGTGTCCATGTCGGCTCCTCGTTCGGTGTGCTGGTAAGCGTAAGCGCCCAGACTGCGTCCCGGAATCGATGAGTTCCGGCCAGCTTGGTCAGCTATGCTTACCAGAATGGCCCGCCTGCCCTTGCACGTCCTGCCCACCTTCCGCGCCGTGGCGCGGCGCGCCAACCTGCGGGCGGCGGCCGAGGAACTGCACCTCACCCACAGCGCGGTGAGCCAGCAGATCCGCCTGCTCGAGGAGCAGCTCGGCATCGCGCTGTTCGACCGCCACGGCCGCCGCGTCGCCCTCAACGCCGCCGGCGCGGCGCTGCTGCGTGCCGTGGAGCCCGCGCTGGCGCAGCTCGACGAGGGCGTGCGCGCCGCTCACGCGGCCAGCAGCGGCGCGGGCGACGAGAACCTGCGCGTGTCGGTGCTGCCCTCGTTCGCGCAGCGCTGGCTGCTGCCGCGCATGGCGGACTGGCGAGCGCGCCATCCGCAGATCGCCCTCGAACTGCATGCCTCGCAGCAGGTGGTCGACCTCGCGCGCGAAGGCTTCCATGCCGCGCTGCGCACCGGCATCGGGCCCTGGCGCGGACTGGCCGCGCAGCGGCTGATCGATTCGCCGTGGATCGTGGTGGCACCGCGAGTCGCGGCGCAGCGGCTGCGCGATGCCGAGCCCGACGCGCTGGCGCATGAGCCGCTGCTCGGCGACGGGCCGATGTGGCAGCGCTGGTTCGCGCTGGCTGGCCACAGGGTCAAGGTCAAGCCGGTGGCCGAGTTCAACGACGCCGGCCTGATGCTGCAGGCCGCCGAGCAGGGCCTGGGCCTGGCGCTGGCGCGCGAGGTGCTGGCCGCCGACGCGCTGGCCGATGGCCGGCTGGTGCGCCTCTCGCCGATCGCGCTGGAAGACCCCGACGCCTATCCCTACTGGCTCGTCTACCCGCCGGCGCTGGCCGAGTGGCCGCCACTGCGCGCCTTCCGCGAGTGGCTGGCCGAGGAACTCAGCCGGCCGGCAGGAACAGCGACTGCAGGTCGGACAGGAAGTCGAAGCCGCGCGGTGTCGGGCGCAGGCCCGAAGCGTCGCGCTCGATGAGGCCACGGCGCCCGGCCTCGTCCAGCGCCGGCGCGATGGCCGACAGCGGCAGGCCCGTGCGCTCGGTGAAGCGCGCCAGTTCGAAGCCCTCGCGCAGCCGCAGCGCATTGAGCATGAACTCGAAGGGCAGCGCGCTGCGCGCGACTTCTTCGTCGTTGGAGATCGCCTCGCCGGCCAGCGCGCGCTCGATGTAGGTCATCGGTTCGCGCCAGCGCACCTGCCGCACGATACGGTGCGGAAAGCTCAACTTGCCGTGCGCCCCGGCGCCGATGCCGAGGTAGTCGCCGAACTGCCAGTAGTTGAGGTTGTGCACGCAGCGGTGGCCCGGCTTCGCGAAGGCCGAGACCTCGTAGCGTTCCAGGCCGTGGCGCGCGGTGCGCTCGCTGATCAGGTCGAGCATCTGCGCGGCGGTGTCATCGTCGGGAAGGCCGGCCGGCGGCGCGTTGGCGAAGCGGGTGTTCGGCTCGATGGTCAGGTGGTAGATCGAGAGGTGCGGCGGCGCGAAGGCCAGCGCCGTCTCCAGCTCGTGCGCGAGCTCGTCGACGCCCTGGCCAGGCAGCGCATACATCAGGTCGAGGTTGAAGGTCTCGAAGTGGCGCGCGGCTTCCTCGAGCGCCGCCTTCGCCTGCGCCGCATCGTGCACGCGGCCGAGCACGCGAAGCTTCGCGTCGTCGAAGCTCTGCACGCCGACCGACAGCCGCGTGACACCGGCCTCGCGGAAGGCGCGGAAACGGTCGCGCTCGAAGGTGCCCGGGTTGGCCTCCAGCGTGATCTCGGCGCCGGGCTCCAGCGGCAGCCGCGCGCGGACGTCGCCGATCAGCGTGGCGATGGCATCGGGCGAGAACAGGCTGGGCGTGCCGCCGCCGATGAACACGCTGATCACGCGCCGGCCCCACACGAAAGGCAGCGCGGCTTCGAGGTCGGCGCGCAGTGCCTCGAGGTAGCGTTGCTCCGGCGGAGTGCCGCCATCACGCCACTCGTGCGAATTGAAGTCGCAGTAGGGGCACTTCTTCAGGCACCAGGGCAGGTGCACGTACAGCGACAGCGGCGGCAGCGCGGCCAGTGACAGCGTGCCCAGCCGCGTGTAGCGCGCCAGGCGTTCGGCGGCGGATTCAGCCAAGGTGCCAGCTCTCGCGCATCAGCGCGAGCAGCTGCGCCGCCGCAAGCGCGCGGTGGCTGTGGGCATTCTTGCTGGCCGCATCGAGCTCGGCCACGCTGGTGCCGAGCGACGGGATGAACATCAGCGGGTCGTAGCCGAAGCCGCCCGCGCCGCGCGGCGCGTCCAGAATCTCGCCCTGCCAGCGGCCCACGGCGACCAGCGGCTCCGGATCGTCGGCCGAGCGGATCGCCACCAACGTCGAGACGAACTTCGCGCGACGGTCGGCCTGGCCCTGCATCCGCTGCAGCAGCAAGGCGTTGTTGGCCGCGTCCTGCACGCGGCGTTGCGCTTCGCGATCGCCGGCCGGAGCCGCGATGGCGGCGAAGTGCGCCGAGGCCACGCCGGGCGCGCCGCCCAGCGCATCCACGCACAGGCCGGAGTCGTCGGCGATCGCCGCGCCGCCGGTGGCGCGCGCCGCGTGCCGCGCCTTGGCCAGCGCGTTCTCGATGAACGTGTGGTGCGGCTCGTCGGCCTCGGCCACGCCCAGCGCGCCTTGCGCGACGATCTCCAGCGGCAGCGCCGCGAACAGCGTCTTCAGCTCGGCGAGCTTCTTGGCGTTGTTGGAAGCCAGGACGAGGCGCATCGGCTCAGACCCCGAGCGATGCCTTCTGCGCCGCCACCAGCTCGCGGATGCCCTTGTCGGCCAGCGCAAGCAGCTGCGCCATCTCGGCATGCGTGAACGGCACGCCTTCGGCGGTGCCCTGCACTTCCACGTAGCCGCCTTCGGAAGTCATCACCACGTTCATGTCGGTGTCGCAAGCGGAATCCTCGACGTACTCGAGGTCGAGCAGCGGCGTGCCCTCGACGATGCCCACCGACACCGCGGCGACGAAGCTGCGGATCGGCGAGGCAGAGAGCTTCCCCTGGCCGAGCAGCCAGCTCACCGCGTCGTGCGCCGCAACGAAGGCGCCGGTGATCGCCGCGGTGCGCGTGCCGCCGTCGGCCTGCAGCACGTCGCAATCGAGCGAGATGGTGCGCTCGCCGAGCGCCTTCAGGTCGAACACGCTGCGCATCGATCGGCCGATCAGGCGCTGGATCTCCTGCGTGCGGCCGCTCTGCTTGCCCTTGGCGGCTTCGCGGTCGCTGCGCGTGTGGGTGGCGCGCGGCAGCATGCCGTATTCGGCGGTGACCCAGCCTTCACCCGAGCCGCGCTTGTGCGGCGGCACCTTTTCCTCGACCGAGGCGGTGCACAGCACCTTGGTGTCGCCGAAGGCGACGAGCACCGAGCCCTCGGCGTGGCGGGTGTAGTGGCGGGTGATGCTCACCGGACGCAGGGCGTCCGCGGCGCGGCCGTTCGATCGATGGAAGGAAGTCATGCTGCGATTGTCGCAGCGCGGGCCCGGCTCAGCTTTTCTTCTGGCTGGAGCGGCGGATCGCCTCGTTGATCTCGCGGATCGAGCGTTCGATCTCGGCGTCGTCGAGCTCGTCGGGCGAGTCGGTGCCGAGCACGCTGGCCTGGATCGTCGAGGCGAAGACTTCCTCGCCGAGCGACTGGGTGGAGATGCCCAGGCCGCTGTCGCTGTCCTCGGCGGCTTCCCACTCGACGGCCAGCACCGACACGTTGTCGCACTTCGGGCCGCCGTTGCGCAGCGCCTGCTCGACGAGCTCGGGCACCGCATCGGAGATGGCATTGCGCGAGAGCTGGTCGGTGATCTCGGCGTCCGACACCGTGCCCCACAGGCCGTCGCTGCACAGCAGCAGGCGGTCGCCGGCCTGCAGCAGCAGCGGGCCGACGGTGTCGACCACCGGCTTGCCCGGGCTGCCCAGGCAGGTGAACAGCACGTTGCGGTTGAAGCGCTCGCCCATGGGCACGACCTGGCTCATGGTCTCCTGAAGCTCGGAGTAGGAGTGGTCGCGTGTGCGGGCGATCAGCTTGTCGCCGCGCACCATGTACAGCCGCGAGTCGCCGCAGTGCGCCCAGTAGGCCATGTTGCCCTGCAGCAAGCAGGCGACCACGGTGGTGCGCGGCGTGTCGATCAGCGCCTTCTGGGTGGCGTAGCGCAGCAGCTGGTGGTGGCCGGCGATGATGGCTTCGTTGAGGAAGCGCATCGGGTCGGGCAGCGTGGGCTTGGAGTCACGCTGGAACAT
Organism: Piscinibacter sp.; assembly: GCF_050175855.1. GTDB lineage: Bacteria > Pseudomonadota > Gammaproteobacteria > Burkholderiales > Burkholderiaceae_C > Piscinibacter. The sequence continues at coordinate 21,822 of NZ_JBFXIO010000012.1, read as the reverse complement.
CGCCGCCAGCGTCTGCAGTGCCAGCTGCGAGGCGACCTCGCCTTCCGGATGGCCGCCCATGCCGTCGGCCAGCGCGAAGAGGCCGGCATCCCGCGTGTAGCAGTAGCCCATGCGGTCTTCGTTCTTCTCGCGGCCGCCCTTGCGGCTGACCTGGTAGACCGAGAAACGCATGCGATCCTCGGCTTCAGGCCTTTGCGCCCGTGGTGAGGTTTTCGATCTGCAGCTTCAGTCGCTCGCTGAAGCTGAGCTTCGTGTAGCGACGCTCGGTCTCGCGGGCGAGCTCCTTCTGCAGCGCGAACACGCTTTGCGGGCGCGACAACGGGTCGAGCGACATGCACCACTCCGTGACCTCGATGAGGTTGTCGGAGTAGACATTGCGCAGGCGCGAGAGGGAGAGCGCCAGCCGATCCTTCTCGATGCGCTGCGGCGCGTCGTTCGGCGGATAGCCCTGCATGCAGGCATAGATGCAGGCGCCGATGGCGTAGATGTCGGTCCAGGGGCCGAGCGTGCCGTCGCGCCGGTACATCTCGGGTGCGGCAAAGCCGGGCGTGTACATCGGGCGGATGAAGTTGCCTTCCTTGCTCAGCACCTCGCGCGCCGCGCCGAAGTCGAGCAGCACCGCCTTGTTGTCGTTGGTGATGAAGATGTTCGCCGGCTTGATGTCCAGGTGCAGCATCTTGTGCTGGTGCACGATGCGCAGGCCGCGCAGGATCTCGTCGAACAGCGAGCGGATGGTGCTCTCGCGGAACACCTTGTCGCGCTTGAGGTCGCGCGCGGTGACGATGAAATCCTGCAGGGTGTCGCCCTGCAGGTAGTTCATCACCATGTAGACGGTCTCGTTCTCGCGGAAGAAGTTCAGCACCGAGACCACGCTCGGGTGGCTGATCTGCGCGAGCGAGCGGCCTTCCTCGAAGAAGCTCTTCAGGCCCAGGCGGTACAGCGGCTGCTTCTCGGGCTTGACGCGCGGCGTCAGCTCCCCGGGCGAGCGCTCCGCCAGCGACGACGGCAGGTACTCCTTGAGCGCCACCAGGTGTCGATCACTGTCTTCGGCCAGGTAGACGACGCCGAAACCACCGGCCGCCAGCTTCTTGATGACCTGATAGCCGCCCACCACCGTGCCGGAAGGCAATGGTGCTGGTTTGGGCTTTGACATAATCGCGTTTTTCGAGGGGAAAAGGGCGAATGGCAGTCTACAGCATGACCGGCTACGCCAGTGCCACTGCGGGGCCCGCCGCCCCGGGCGACGAAGCCGGAAGTGCGGAAACTGGCACGCCGCGCGCGCCTTCTTCCGCCGGCTCCGTGACCGTGGAGCTGCGAAGTGTCAACAGTCGTTTCCTCGACCTCGTCCTGCGCCTGCCTGACGAATTCCGCGCCCTCGAACCCGCGATGCGCGACCTGGTGGGTGCCGCCTTCCGCCGCGGCAAGGTCGAACTGCGCCTGAACGCGCACGTCGAGACCGACACCGCCTGGCCGCAGCCTCAGCCCGAGCAGCTCAACCGGCTCGCCCGGCTGGAGAGCACGGTGCAGGGCTGGATGCCCAAGGCGCAAGGCCTGTCGGTGCACGAGATCCTGCAGTGGTGCAAGGGCGGCAGCGGCGCGCCGCGCCTGGACGATGCCGCGCTGGAAGCCGCGAAGCGCTGCATCGCCGGGCTGCGCGAGGCCCGCTCGCGCGAAGGCGCGCGCCTGGCAGCCATCCTGATGGAGCGGGTGCGCCGGCTGCGCGAACTCGCCGCACAGGCCGAGCCGCTGGTGCCGGCGGTGGTGCAACGCCAGCAGCAGCGCTTTCTCGAGCGCTGGCAGGAAGCGCTGGCCGTGGCCGACGCCGCCAACACCGTGCCGCGCGAGGCGCTGCAGGAGCGCGCGATCAACGAGGCCGCAGCCTACGCCATCCGCATCGACGTGGCCGAGGAACTCGCCCGCCTGCGCGCCCACCTCGACGAGATCGAGCGATTGCTGAAGGCCGGCGGCGAAGTCGGCAAGCGGCTCGACTTCCTCATCCAGGAACTGCTGCGCGAGGCCAACACGCTGGCTTCCAAGGCGGCGTCGCTGGAGCTCACGAACATCTCGGTCGAGATGAAGGTCGCGATCGAACAGCTGCGCGAGCAGGTGCAGAACATCGAATGAACTCCGACGACTATCCCGGCAACCTGTTCGTCGTCGCCGCCCCGAGCGGCGCAGGCAAGTCCAGCCTCGTCAAGGCCCTGCTCGAGCTCGATTCGCACCTGGCGGTGTCGATCTCGCACACCACGCGCAAGCCGCGCGGGCAGGAGCAGCCCGGCCGCGAGTACCACTTCATCGACGAGGCGGAGTTCCGCGCCAAGATCGCCGCCGGCGACTTCTTCGAGTGGGCCGAGGTGCACGGCAACCTGTACGGGACCTCGCGCGCGGCGATCGAGTCGCGCATTGCCGGCGGGCAGGACGTGGTGCTGGAGATCGACTGGCAGGGCGCGGTGCAGATCAAGAGGCTGTTTCCGCACGCGGTGCTGATCTTCATCCTGCCGCCGAGCTGGGAGGAGCTTCGCCAGCGCCTCATGCGCCGCGGCGAGGACGGCGCGGAGGTGATCGAGCAGCGTATGGCCAATGCCCGCGAAGAGGTGGCGCAGGCCCGGCACTTCGACTTCGTTATAATCAATGCCCTGTTCGAGACGGCGCTTTTCGACCTGAAGACCGTCGTCCACTCGCAGCGACTCAAGTACGCTGCGCAGCGCCGCAACAAGTCCCAGGTGTTCGCCGCGCTCGACCTGATCTGATTTCCCGGAGAGCCCATGGCCCGCATCACCGTCGAAGATTGCCTGCAGAAGGTTCCGAACCGCTTCCAGCTCGTGCTGGCCGCCACCTACCGCGCGCGCATGCTGAGCCAGGGCCACGCCCCGAAGATCGAGACGAAGAACAAGCCCGGCGTCACCGCGCTGCGCGAGATCGCCGCCGGCGAAGTCGGCGTCGAGATGCTGCGCAAGGTCCCGGTCTGACCTCGAATTGACCCCAGGCGGCCCTCCCCGGGCCGTCGCTGCCCCGACGGGCCGCGCAGCGGCCTGTTAAATTCCGGACATGGGCGCCCGCTCCCCCGATGCACTGCACGACACGACGGCCTCGCCGGCCCGTCGCGGTGCCACTGCGCCCAAGCAGCTCACGGCCGACGCCGCCGCGGCCTCCTTCGCTGCGCTGACCTCCAAGCTCGATTACCTCGACGCCGCCGACATCAAGCGCGTGCGCGAGGCCTACCGATTCGCCGACGAGGCCCACCTCGGCCAGTTCCGCGCCAGCGGCGAGCCCTACATCACCCATCCCATCGCGGTGGCCGGGCTGTGCGCCGAGTGGAAGCTCGACGTGCAGGCCATCATGGCTGCGCTGATGCACGACGCGATGGAGGACTGCGGCATCCCGAAGTCCGAGCTGATCGAGCGCTTCGGCGCGCCCACCGCCGACCTCGTCGACGGCCTGACCAAGCTCGACAAGCTGCGCTTCTCCACCCGCGAGGAGTCGCAGGCCGAATCCTTCCGCAAGATGCTGCTGGCGATGGCACGCGACGTGCGCGTCATCCTCATCAAGCTGGCCGACCGGCTGCACAACATGCGCACGATGGAGGCCATGGCGGCCAACAAGCGCGTGCGCATCGCCGGCGAGACGCTGGAGATCTACGCCCCCATCGCTCACCGCCTCGGCCTGAACCAGACCTACCGCGAACTGCAGGAGCTCTCGTTCCAGCACCTGCGGCCGTGGCGGCACGCCGCGCTGTCCAAGGCCGTGCAGAAGGCGCGCGGCTACCGGCGCGACGTGGTCGAGCGCATCCAGAAGGAGGTGGAGAAGTCGTTCGCCCAGCACAAGCTCGCGGTGCAGGTGTACGGCCGCGAGAAGACGCTGTTCTCGATCTACAGGAAGATGAACGACAAGCGTCTGAGCTTCGCCCAGGTGAGCGACATCTTCGGCTTCCGCATCGTCGTTGGCACGCTGCTGGAGTGCTACCAGGCGATGGGCGTGCTGCACCAGCTCTACAAGCCGATGCCCGGCCGCTTCAAGGACTACATCGCGATCCCCAAGGCCAACGGCTACCAGTCGCTGCACACCACGCTGGTCAGCCCGCTGGGTACGGCGGTGGAGTTCCAGATCCGCACCGAGCAGATGCACGCGGTGGCCGAGAAGGGCATCGCGGCGCACTGGATGTACAAGGCCAAGGGCGCCGGCGCCAACCCGCAGGATGCGCAGCGCCTGGGCGCGATGTGGCTGCAGTCGCTGATCGACATCCAGGACGAGACGCGCGACGCCAGCGAGTTCCTCGAGCACGTCAAGATCGACCTGTTCCCCGACTCGGTCTACGTCTTCACGCCCAAGTCGAAGATCCTCGCCCTGCCGCGCGGCGCCACGCCGGTGGACTTCGCCTACGCGATCCACTCCGATGTCGGCGACCACTGCGTGGCCGCCAGGGTCAACGGCGAGCCGGTGGCGCTGCGCACCGAGCTGCGCAGCGGCGACGTGGTGGAGATCGTCAGCGCGCCCAACGCGCGGCCCAACCCGGCCTGGCTGAACTTCGTGCGCACCGGCCGGGCGCGCTCGAAGATCCGCCACTACCTGAAGACGATGGAGCAGGAGGAGTCGCAGGACCTGGGCGAGAAGATGCTCGCGCAGGCGCTGCGTGCCGAAGGCCTGCAACTGCCCGACGAGAGCGAGGCACATGCCGCGCTGTGGCAGCAGATCACCCGCTGGAGCGGCAACCGCAACCGCGCCGAGCTGCTCACCGACCTGGGCCTGGGCCGCAAGATCGCCAGCATCGTGGCCAAGCGCATCGCCCGGCTGCTCGCCGAGGAAGGCCAGCGCCCCGATGCGCTCACGCTGACGCTCGGCCGCTACGCCAGCGACGAGAACGCGCCGATGCAGGGCATGGTGCAGATCGACGGCAGCGAGGGCGCCTCGGTGCAGCTTGCGCCCTGCTGCCGCCCGATCCCGGGCGACGCGATCGTCGGCTACCTCGGCCGCGGCGAGGGTCTGACCGTGCACACCGCCGACTGCAGCGTCGGCAAGCGGCTGTTCGAGCGCGACAGCGAGCGCTGGATGACGGTGGAATGGGCCGAGCAGCCGGTGCGCGCCTTCGAGACAGCGATCAACGTGCTGCTGAAGAACGGCAAGGGCGTGCTCGCCGAGGTGGCCTCGGCGGTGGCCTCGGCCGAGGCCGACATCACCCACATCGACATGGGCGACGAGCGCGCCGCGCAGACCAGCGAGCTGCGCCTGCTGCTGTCGGTGCGTGACCGACTGCACCTGGCCGAGGTGATGCGCACGCTCAAGCGCCAGGCGTCGGTGCTGCGCGTCTCGCGCGTGAAGCCCTAGGCCGCGCCGGGCTTCGGATAATTCACTTCCACCACCTCGATGCGCTCGACGCCGCCCGGCGCCTGCAGCGTCACCTCGTCGCCGACCCGCGCCTTGAGCAGTGCCCGCGCGATCGGCGCGATCCAGCTCACCTCGCCCTTCTGGTTGTCGGCCTCGTCGATGCCCTTGATGGTGATGGTGCGCTCGTCGCCCTTCTGGTTCGCGTAGGTGACGGTGGCGCCGAAGAACACCTGGTCGTGGCCGTGGTGCGCCGACGGATCGACCACCTCGGCAATGTCCAGTCGCTTGGTGAGGAAGCGGATGCGGCGGTCGATCTCGCGCAGGCGCTTCTTGCCGTAGAGGTAGTCGCCGTTCTCCGAACGGTCACCGTTCTTGGCGGCCCACGACACCACCTCCACCACCTTCGGCCGCTCCTCGTCGAGCAGGGTCATCAGCTCGGCGCGCAGCCGCGCGTAGCCCTGTGGGGTCACGTAGTTCTTGGTGCCCTGCGGCAGCGCCGGCAGGGCGACGTCTTCCTCGTCGTCGCTGCCGTCGGTTTCCTTGGTGAAGGCCTTGCTCATCGGGCCGGAATTCTGCCAGCCGCGGCTAGCATGGCGGCATGACCCACGACACCGACGTGCTGATCGTCGGCGCCGGCATCGCCGGGGCCTCGGTCGCTGCCTTTCTCGCTCCGACGCACAAGGTGGTGCTGCTCGAAGCCGAATCGCAGCCGGGCTACCACAGCACCGGCCGCTCGGCGGCGATGTTCATGGAAAGCTACGGCACGCCGACGATCCGCGCACTCACGCGCGCCAGCCGCGCGTTCTTCGAGGCGCCGCCCGAGGGCTTCGCGGCGGCGCCGCTGCTGGCGCCGCGCGGCGCGATGTACGTCGGCACGCCTGCGCAGCGCGACGCGCTCGACGCGCTGGCCGCCGAACTCGCGCCGGACGCGCCGAACCTGCGCCGGCTTGCCGCCACCGAGGCGATCGAGCGGGTGCCGGTGCTGCGGCCCGCACAGGTCGACGGCGCGGTGCTCGACCCCGACGCCACCGACCTCGACGTGAACGCGCTTCACCAGGGCTTTCTGCGTCGCGCCAGGGGCCACGGCGCACGCCTCGTCACCGACGAGCGCGTCGTCGCCATCGAGCACCATGGCGGCGCGTGGCGGCTGCGTACCGAGGCCGGCGAGTGGCGCGCTCCGGTCGTCGTCAACGCCGCCGGCGCCTGGGCCGATCGGCTGGCGGTGCTGGCCGGCCTGCCGGCCATCGGCCTGCAGCCGAAGCGCCGCGCGGCCTTCCTGTTCGCGCCGCCTGCCGATCAGGACATCACCCGCTGGCCCTGCGTCTGCGGCGTCGACGAAGCCGAAGGCTGGTACTTCAAGCCCGACGCTGGCGTGCTGCTCGGATCGCCGGCCAATGCCGACCCGGTCGAGCCGCACGACGTGCGCCCCGAGGAGCTCGACATCGCCCTGGGCATCGCGCGCATCGAAGAGATGACCACGTTGACCATCCGCCGGCCCAGCCACACCTGGGCAGGGCTGCGCAGCTTCGTGGCCGACGGCGACCTCGTCGCCGGCTTCGACCCGCTCGCCGAAGGCTTCTTCTGGTGCGCCGCGCAGGGCGGCTACGGCATCCAGACCGCACCGGCCATGGGCGAACTCTGTGCCGCCTGGGTCCGCGGCGAGCCGACACCGGCGCGCATCGCCGCTCAGGGTGTGGATGCTGCGTACCTGCACGTGGCCCGGCTGCGCCGACAATCGCCAGCCTGAACGGAGAACCCGCCATGAGCAAGACCTACCGCATCGCCGTGATCCCCGGCGACGGCATCGGCAAGGAAGTGATGCCCGAGGGCCTGCGAGTGCTCGAGGCCGTCGGCAGCCGTCACGGCATCCGCTTCGAGTGGAAGCACATCGACTGGGCCAGCTGCGACTGGTACGCGAAGCACGGGCAGATGATGCCGGACGACTGGTTCGATCAGCTCGCACCCATGGACGCGATCTACTTCGGCGCGATCGGCTGGCCGGCCACCGTGCCCGACCACATCTCGCTGTGGGGCTCGCTGCTGAAGTTCCGCCGCGACTTCGACCAGTACGTCAACCTGCGCCCCTGCCGGTTGATGCCGGGCATCCCCTCGCCGCTGGTCGACCGCACGGGCCGCGCGCGCCAGCCGGGCGAGATCGACTTCTACGTGGTGCGCGAGAACACCGAGGGCGAATACTCCAGCGTCGGCGGCCGCATGTTCGAGGGCACCGACCGCGAGGTGGTCATCCAGGAGACGGTGATGACACGCACCGGCGTCGACCGCGTGCTGCGCTACGCCTTCGAGCTGGCCAACAAGCGGCCGAAGAAGCACCTGACCTCGGCCACCAAGAGCAACGGCATCGCCATCACCATGCCCTACTGGGACGAGCGCGTGGCGGCGATGGCCAAGGGCTACCCGGAGGTGAAGGTCGACAAGTACCACATCGACATCCTCACCGCGAACTTCGTGCTGCACCCGGACTGGTTCGACGTGGTGGTGGCGAGCAACCTGTTCGGCGACATCCTCTCCGACCTCGGGCCGGCCTGCACCGGCACGATCGGCATCGCGCCGAGCGCCAACATCAACCCGGACCGCAGGTTCCCCTCGCTGTTCGAGCCGGTGCACGGCTCGGCGCCGGACATCGCCGGCAAGTTCATCGCCAACCCGATCGGCATGATCTGGTCGGGCGGCATGATGCTCGAGCACCTCGGCCACGCCGAGGCGGCAGCCGAGGTGCTGGCGGCCATCGAGAAGCTGCTGGCCGATCCGCACGCGCCGAAGACGCGCGACATCGGCGGCACGGCCGGCACGGCCGACGTCGGCCGGGCGATCGCAGCGCTGCTGGCCTGAGGCGCGCATGAAGGTCTGCATCGTCGGCGCCGGCGCGATCGGCGGTTTCATCGGCACGCGGCTGGCACGCGCCGGCCAGGCGCAGGTGAGCGCGCTGGCACGCGGCGCCACGCTGGCCGCGCTGCGCACGCAGGGCTGGCGGCTTCGCATCGGCGGCGACTTGCAGCAGGCACCGGCCACCGCGAGCGACAGCGCGGCCGAGCTCGGGCCGCAGGACCTGGTGATCATCGCCCTCAAGGGCCAGGCGCTGCCCGCGCTCGCCCCGGCGCTCGCGCCGCTGCTCGGGCCGCGCACCGTGGTGCTGCCGGCGATGAACGGCGTGCCGTGGTGGTTCCTGCGCGGCGTGCCCGGCGTGGGCGACGCGCCGCTGGAATCGGTCGATCCCGGCGGCGTCATCGGTGCCGCCCTTCCCTTCGACAGCGTGCTCGGCGGCGTGGTGCATGCCAGCACGTCGACCGCCGAGCCGGGGCTCGTCGAGCACCGCATGGGCCAGGGCCTGATCGTCGGTGAGCCGGCCAGCGGCGTCAGCGATCGTGCACAGCGCGTCACCGCCCTGCTCGCCCATGCCGGCTTCGAGGCCACGGCGTCGGCGAACATCCGCCAGGACGTCTGGTACAAGCTGTGGGGCAACCTGACCATCAACCCGGTCAGCGCGATCACCGGCGCCACCGCCGACCGCATCCTCGACGACCCGCTGGTGCGTGCCTTCTGCTCGGCAGCGATGGGCGAGGTGGCCGCCATCGGCGCTCGCATCGGCTGCGCGATCGCGCAGAGCCCGGAAGACCGCCACCAGATCACCCGCAAGCTTGGCGCCTTCCGCAGCTCGATGCTGCAGGACGTGCAGGCCGGCCGGGCCATCGAGCTCGACGCGATCGTCGGCGCGGTGCACGAGATCGCCCGGCGGATCGGCCAGCCGGCGCCGAACGTCGACGCGCTGTTCGGCCTCACGCGGCTGTTCGGCCGCGTGCACGGGCTCTATCCCGACGCCTGATCAGCCGAGCTTCAGGTGCTGGCCATTCACCGCCGCGCCGGCCGGCGTGGCGAGGAAGGCGATGGCGTCCGCTGCCGAGTCGAGGCTCACCCAGGCCGAGCGGTCGGCATCGGGCATGGCGGTGCGGTTGGCCGGCGTGTCCAGCGTGGTCGGCGCGACGCTGTTGACGCGGATGCCGCTGCCGGCCAGTTCCGCCGCCAGCGTCTCCACCAGCCGCTGCAGCGCGCTCTTGGAAGCGATGTAGGCGCCCTTGAGCGCCTGCCCGCCGCCGGCCGCCGCCGCGCTCACGGCCACCAGGCAGCCGCCGCCCTGGCGCTTCATCGCCGGCACGCAAGCGCGGGCGAGCGCGACGAACGACCAAGCGTTGAGCGCCATCATGCGCTCCCAGGATGCACGGCTGAGCGCATCGACTGTCTCGCCCATCTCGAAGCCGCCGGCCACGTGCACCACCGCGTCGAGCCGGCCGAGCGCGGCCAGTGCGCGCTGCACGGTGGCCTCGACCGCCGCTTCGTCGGTGATGTCCACCGCCTCGGCGAAGGCCGCCTGCGGGAAGATCTGCTTCAGCACCGCCGCATTGCGGTCGAGCAGCATCAGGCGTGCGCCTTCGCCGCCGAGGCGCTGCGCGACCGCGCGGCCGAGCGCGCCGGCCGCGCCGGTGATCAGGATGACGGGGGTCGAACTGCTCATCGGTTGTTCTCCGAACGGGACAGGGCCTGGGCCAGGTCGCGCTGCAGGTCGTCCGGATGCTCCAGGCCGACCGAGAAGCGCACGAAGTTGGGCGGGATGCCGGCAGCGCGCATCTGCGCCTCGTTCATCGTGCCGGCCCACATCGCCGCGGTGTGCACGATCAGCGACTCGACGCCGCCCAGGCTCACCGCGTGCGTCGGCAACTGCAGCGCGGCGACGAAGCGGCTCGTGGCCTCGTAGCCGCCCTTCACCGCGAAGGCAATCACCGGGCCGCCGCCCTTCATCTGCCGCTTCGCCAGCGCGTGCTGCGGGTGGCTCTCCAGCCCCGGATAGTGCACACGCTCCACCTGCGGCTGCGCCTCCAGCCAGCGCGCCAGCTGCAGCGCGTTGGCATTGATGCGCTCCACCCGCAGGGCCAGCGTGCGCAGGCCGCGCAGCAGCAGCCAGGCGTCCATCGGGCTGAGCACCGAGCCGAGCGTGATGTGCATGCGCCAGATCTTCTCGGCCAGATCGTTCGAGCAGCAGATCGCGCCGGCGGTGAGGTCGTGATGCCCGCCGAGGATCTTGGTGGCGCTGTGCACCACGATGTCGATGCCCAGCGCGTGCGGCTGCTGGTTCAGCGGCGAGGCGAAGGTGTTGTCGCAGACCGTGGTGATGCCACGCTCGCGGGCGAGCGTGGCCACCGCCCCCAGGTCGGTCAGCACCAGCGTCGGGTTGGCCGGCGTCTCCAGCATGATCAGCTTCGTCTCCGGGCGAACGGCGGCGCGGATCGCCTCGACGTCGCTCTGCTCCACCAGCGTGGCGCTGACACCGAATCGCGGCAGCACCTCGTCGAACAGCTTGGCGGTGCTCATGTAGTGGCGGGTCTGCGCCACCACGTGATCGCCGGCCGAGACCAGCGCCAGCACCGTGGTGCTGATCGCGCCCATGCCCGAGCCGGTGAGCATCGCCGTCTCGGTGCCTTCGAGGCCGGCGAGGATGGCCGCCACGCGCTCGTGCACTGGGTTGCCGTAGCGCGTGTAGTAGGCCGCGTGGCGTGGGCGATTGGCCATCTCGGCAAACTCGGCAGCGTCGCGCGCGCGGAAGGTGGCGCTGTAGTGGATGGGGGCGACCACGCTGGCCTCGTCGGCCAGCGCGGCGTCGTCGTGCAGCACGCGGGTGTCGGCGTGCCAGGGCAGGGTCGGGTCGCTCATGGCGCGAATCATCGCAGGAGCCGTGGCTGCCGGCCGCCCGAATTGCTCTTCGTCAAGCGACCCCGCCCCGCCGCGGCCAACAATGGCCCTGACGAAACGAGGAGAAGACGATGTCGAACAGCTACCCGCTCGACCCGCGCAGCGCCGCCGCCGCCCAGGTGCGTGCCACGCTGCAGGAGCGCGAGAGCCGTCTGCGTGCCGAGGTCGAGGCCACCCGTGCGCGCGGCGCCGGCGACCCGGCCCGCGTGGCGCGCGAGTCGACCGACCGCGGCGAGGACGCCGAGTCGCAGGTGGAGAGCGGCATCAACGACGCCGAAGTGGCGCGCGACGTGGCCGAGCTGCGCGAGATCGGCGAGGCGCTGGCGCGGCTGGACGCCGGCCGCTACGGCCTGTGCAAGGACTGCGACGAACCCATCGACACGCGCCGCCTGGCCGCCGAGCCCTTCGCCATCCGCTGCACGGCCTGCCAGGGCCGCTTCGAGCTGGCGAACAGCCGGCGGCTCTGACTCAGTCGAGCTTCAACGTCAGCACCACGCCGCCGCGCAGCACCACCAGCTTCGTGCCGGCGGTCTGCCGCCAGCCGAGCAGGATGCGCGCGAGGTCGGCGCTGCTGCCGATGGGCTTGTCGTTCATCGCCACGATCACGTCGTCGGGCTTCAGCCCCATGCGCTCGGCCTGGCTGCCGCGGCGAACCGTGCGAACCACCGAGCCCTGCGTCGTGCCTCGGCCACTGGCGATGGCCTGCTGCGGGGTGACGTCGTCGAACTCCGCGCCGAGGCGCGGGCGCGCGATGCTGCCGCCGCTGCGCATCTCGGCCGCGATGGACAGCACGATCTCGATCGGGATCGACAGGCTCACGCCCGGCGTGCCGTAGGCGCCCACCACCGTGCGGATGTTCATGCCGACGATCTCCCCTTGCGCGTTGATCAGCGGCCCGCCGGAGTTCCCCGGGTTCAGCGCGATGTCGGTCTGCAGGTAGAGCAGTTCGGGGTCGTCGCTGAAGTGGCGGTCGGTGCCGCCGACGATGCCAGCCGCCACCGAGCGGTTCAGGCCGTACGGCTCACCCACCGAGAGCACCCAGTGCCCCGGCCGCAGCTGCGTGGCGCGGCCGAGCGGCGGCGCCACCGGCCCGGGGCTGGCGATGCGCAGCAGCGCGATGTCGAGGTCGGTGTCGGCACCCACGAGGGTGGCCGGCAGCACGCGCTGGTCGGCCAGCTTGACGAGCACCTCGTCGGTGTCGGTCACCACGTGCGCGGCGGTGACCACATGCCCTTCGTTGTCGATCATGAAGCCGGCGCCGACACGCGCGTAGGGCATCGGCGGCTCGCCGCGCTCGGCTTCGCCCTGGGCCGCGCCCTCGGCCACGGGCTCGGCGGCGGCCACCCCGTAGACGCCGACGGCAAAGGGCAGCGCCCGCCCCATCGCCACGGCAAAGCCGTCGCGCTGGAATCCACCCGTCGGCTGGGCGCAGCCGGCCAGCAAGGCGATCGCGAGGGCAAGCAGCGGGCGGTGAAGTCGCATCACCCGCAGTATGCCGGCGTCAGGCCGGCGCGCCGGCGATCACACGGCGCCGCTTGCCGCTGCGCCCGGCCGGCACGGCCGCCACGCATCGCGGGGTGACGCGCACGCCGCCCAGGCCCTGCTCCGACAGATAGTCGCGCAAGGCATCGCAGGCGCGTTGCGCGTCCTCGCGGCGGTGCGGCGCGGCGACGTCGAGCCGCAAGGCCCGCGCGCCGGCCTGCACCAGCTGGAAGTCGAAGACGCCGCCGCGTTCCTCGATCACCGTGGTCAGTGCCAGCGGCAGCAGGCGCACGCGCCGGCCGCCGGTGGCGCGCAGCTCGAGCACGTCGTCGCTGCGTCCCTGCACCTCGATCACCGGCAGCGGCGAGCCGCAGGCGCAGGGCGTGTCGTGCAGCGTCACGCGGTCGCCGAGTTCGTAGCGGAGCAGCGGCTGCACGTGGTTGGCCAGGTTCGTCAGCCAGACCTTGTCGCCGCAGACGCCCGCCGGCACGGGACGGCCCCGCGCGTCGACCGGCTCGAGGATGACCCAGTCGGCGTTGAGATGAAGCCGGCCCTGCGCGCAGGAAGCGGCCAGTGCGAGGAACTCCGAGGCGCCGTAGCTGTCGGCCAGCGGGCAGCCGAAGGCCGACTCGACTTCGGCACGCACCGCCGGGCCGAGCGTCTCGCCGCCGGTCCACACCTCGGCCAGCGCCACGCGCAGGCGGCCGGCGCGTGCTTCCTGGGCGAGCAGCAGGGCCGCGCTGGGGTAGGTGGCCAGCACGCTCGGCGCGAACGCATTCAGCTGCGCCACCACGACCGGCAGCGGCTGCAGGAAGTCCACGGCGAGCGTGCGCGCCGCGAAACCCGGCTGCAGGCGCGCCAGCCGGCGCATCGAGACCGTGCTGGCGAAATGCCCATGGATGGCGCCGACGAAGGCGATGCGCTCGCGCAGGAGCCAGGGGTCGAACCAGCGCCGCAGCGGCTGCAGCATCGGCCGGCGCAGGCCTTCGAGAGCGTCGTACACCGCCATCGCGGCGGCGTCCTGCACGAACAGGCCGGGCTCGCCGGAACTGCCCGAACTCTCCCAGACGATCCATCGCCCTTCGAACGGCGTGCCGATGTTCGCCGGATCGGCCATGAAGGCCTTCAGCGCCGGCAGCACGAGCCGCGGATCGCTTGCCCCGCGATCGAAGTTCGCCATCAGTTCGCGCTTGCCGACCGGCGGCAGCCCCCGAAGACCCTGCTCGACGCGATGGTGCTGCAGCCGCTCGCGCCATAACGGCGAGGCCGTCGCGGCGTGCAGCAGTGCCTGCAGCCTCTCGTCGCGGCGCGCCGCCACCATGGCGTCGGTGCCGTGCGAGACGGCCAGCACATCCGCCGCGACGAACGCGGTGCGCCAGGGATCGTGGTCGCTCGCCATGCCGCCATGCTCGCGCAAGGACGACTGCCTCGATTGCGCAGTCGCAACCGGGTCGTTCGTCAACCCGTGTCTCACCGGAAGCAGGCCTTCGATTGACGTAAGCCAAGGCGGTGTCTAATGTCGCCCATCGCCGTTTGCCACGCCCGTCATCCGTGACCACTCCGACCCATCTTGCGGTGCTCGACGACGAAGTCGACATCACGAGCCTGCTGGGCCACTACCTGCAAAGCCAGGGATTCCGCGTCAGTACACTGCACTCCGGCAGCGCGCTGATGGAGCTGATGGGCCGTGATCCGCCTGCCCTGGTGCTGCTCGACCTCGGCCTGCCCGGCGAGGATGGCTTCGCCATCGCGCGGCAGCTGCGCGAGCACTGGCACTGCGGCCTGGTGATCGTGACCGGCCGCGGCGATGCGATCGACAAGGTGGTGGGGCTGGAGGTCGGTGCCGACGACTACGTCACCAAGCCCTTCGACCTGCGCGAACTGGTGGCGCGCATCAAGGCCGTGCTGCGCCGGCTGGAACCGGCGCCGAGCCGGCCGGCGCCGCTGGTCGCGGCGGCCGCGCCGGTGTCCGGCGGCGAGCGCTCGCGGCTGCGCTTCGCCCAGTGGCTGCTCGACACCGCGGCGCGCCGCCTGTGCGATTCGCAAGGGCGCGAGATGCCGCTGACCAGCGGGGAGTTCGACCTGCTCAGCGCATTCGCGCGGGCGCCCGGCCGCGTGCTCTCGCGCGACTACCTGCTCGAGCAGACGCGTGGCCGCAGCGCCGGCCCGTTCGACCGCACGATCGACGTGCAGGTCGGCCGCCTGCGCCGCAAGCTCGAGGTCGACCCGGAGGATCCGCAGATCATCAAGTCGGTGCGCGGCGCCGGCTACATCCTCGTCCCGCAGGTGGTGGCCGAATGACGCCGGCGCCGCCGCCGATCGGCCGGGCGCTGCCTGCCGGCCTGGACGAGCACGGCATCTTCCGCTCGCTGTTCGCCGCCTATCCCGACGGATTGATCGTGGCCGACGCCGACGGCCGGATCGTGCTGGCCAACGAGGTCGCGGCACAGCTGCTCGACTATCGCGTCGATGCGCTGGTCGGCCTGAGCGTCGAGGCCCTGGTGCCGGACGCGATCCGCCCGCGCCATGCCGGCTTCCGCGATGCCTATGCCAAATCGCCGCGGCCGCGGCCGATGGGCACGCAGATGGACCTCGTGGCCCGCCGCCGTGACGGCAGCGAGGTGATGGTCGAGATCGCGCTGAGCCCGCTGCAGGAGCACGGCCTGCCCTACGTGGTCGCGGCCATCCGCGGCATCGGGGCCTACCCGCGCGTGCGCCAGGCGCTGCAGCGTGCGCACTACGCCGAGCAGGTGGCGCAGTTCGGCCGCCTCGCGGTCGACGCGCGCGACCCGCTGTCGCTGATCGAGCAGGTGCCGAGGTTCGCGATCGAAGGCCTGGAAGCCGCCTCGGCCACGGTCTTCCTGCTGCAGGCCAACCGGCTGGACTTTCGTGTCGCAGCCTGCGCCGCGCCGGCGCCCGGCGAAGGCGCCGGCGACAACGTGCCCAATCGGCCCGACACCCTGCCCGGCTACGTGCTCGCCCAGGCCATGCCGGTGCGCTGCGACGACCTCGCGCGCGAGACCCGCTTCACCGTACCGCCGTCCTGGCTGCACTCCGGCGCGGCCAGTGCGCTGGCCGTGCCGCTGCACGACCGCGGCCGCATCGTCGGCGCCATCGCCGTGCGCGCCCGCACGCCGGCACGATTCGGCGACGACGAGCTGCGCTTCCTCGACTCGCTGGCCAGCCTGCTGGCCACCAGCCTGCAGCGTGCGCAGACCGAAGAGCAGCTCAACCATTCGCAGCGGCTGGAAAGCGTCGGCCAGCTCACCGGCGGCATCGCCCACGACTTCAACAACCTGCTCACCGTGATCTCCGGCAACCTGCAGGTGCTGGAGGAACTGCCCTCGGTCTCCGCCGATCCGTTCGCGCAGCAGCTGGTCGGTGCCGCCTCGCGCGCGAGCCGCCGCGGCGCCGAGCTGACGAGCAAGCTGCTGGCCTTCTCGCGGCGCCAGGTGCTCAAGCCCACCGCGCTGGACACGGGCATGCTGCTGCGCTCACTGGCCGACATGCTGCGCCGCACCCTCGACCAGCGCATCCGCATCGAGGTCGACGCGCCGGCCGAATGCCCGCCGGTGCTGGCCGACGCCGGGCAGCTGGAATCGGCGCTGCTGAACATCGCCATCAACGCGCGCGACGCCATGCCGGAGGGCGGCCTGCTGTGGTTCGCCTGCCGCGAGGTGCCGGCACGCTCGCCCGACCTGCCGGCCGAGCTCGCCGAGGCCGAGGGCACCTCGTATGTCGCCATCGCCGTCGGCGACACCGGTTGCGGCATGCCGGAGGAAGTGCGCGAGCGCGCCTTCGAGCCTTTCTTCACCACCAAGGACGCCGGGCGCGGCACCGGGCTCGGCCTGGCCACCGTCTACGGCTTCGCCAAGCAGTCCAAGGGCGCGGTGGGGCTGGACAGCGCGCCGGGCAAGGGCACGACGATCACGCTGTTCCTGCCCAGCGAGCCGGAAGCGGCCAGCATCGACGTCGAGGCGGAAGCGCCGGCCGCGCTGCCGCCGGGCCTGCACGTGCTGCTGGTGGAAGACGACGCGGAAGTACGCAGCGTGGCGCAGCGCTTCCTGATCGCGCTCGGTTGCTCGGTCACGGCCTGCGCCAGCGCCGAGCAGGCCCTGCACGAACTGCGGCCGGGCGGCGGCATCGACATGCTGCTGACCGACATCGCGCTGGGCTCCGGCATGCGCGGCACCGAGCTGGCAGAGCGCTCGCGCGCGCGCTTGCCGCAACTGCCGGTGCTGCTGATGAGCGGCTACGCCAGTGCGCTGCTGGAGGCACCGTCGGGATGGCACCTGCTGCGCAAGCCCTACACGCGTGCCGAACTGGGCCGTGCCATGGCCCGCGCGCTGGCGAGCATCCGGCCCGGCTGAAGGTCAGTGCATCATCGCGGCGGCGGCTGTGGCGCCGCCCTGCGCGGCCGCGGCCGGCGCCACGCACGACTGGATGAAGCGCTCGAGCGCCTCGACCTTGGGGATCTGGATCTCGCGGCGGCCCTTCTCGGCGAAGCGGATCACGTCGGTGCGCGCCAGGCGCGACAGCGCGCGGCTGACCGTCTCCAGCGTCATGCCCAGGTAGTTGCCGATCTCGGCGCGCGTCATGCGCAGGGTGATCTGGTCGGTACGCAGGCCGCGCTCGGCCAGGGCCTCGGCCCAGTTGCGCAGGAAGTCGGCCACGCGGGCGTCGGCCGGCAGCGTGCACAGCGACATCATCGAGTCGCGGTCGCGACCGATCTCGCGGCTCATCGCCTCGTGCAGCACCTGCAGGAGAACCGGCTTGGTCGAGCAGGCCTCGAGCAGGGCGTCGTAGCGGAACGACCAGACCTCGCCGGTGTCCATCGCGACCGCGTCGCAACCGTAGTGTTCGGTGGCGATGCCGTCGAAACCGAGCCAGTCACCGCGGAAGTGAAGGCCCACCACCTGCTCGCGGCCATCGGGCGACAGGTTGACGATCTTGACCATGCCCGAGTTCAGCACGTGCAGCGTGGTGAAGCGCTCGCCGGCCTGGTAGAGAACGTCGCCGGCGTGAACCACGCGGCGCTGGATCGGCAACGAGTCACGCAGGAGGTCGAGGCAGGCGGCAATGTGCTGGCTGCGGGTCTGGGCGGTGCGTTCGATGCTGGCGGTCATGGCTTGCTCCTCATCAATGGAGAGGAGTCTCCCGCTTGACCGAAAACAAACTGAGAACGGCGCTTCGCGTTAGGTAACGCTGCGTAAACCGTCTGTCGCAGGGCCGTGTCAGCGACGAGGGATTTTCTCATTTTTGACCGGAATCAAGGTTTGCTGACACGACCTGAGTAGGGTGTCAGCCTGATCATGTACGCCCGCCCGAACATCCACCATCGAAACCTGTGGTCGGTGGAAAGCCTGTCGCCCGCCGAGATCCGGGATGTCCTGGACACTGCCCGGCGGCTGCGGCTGGTGTCGCGAACCGGCCACTCGGGAGCGCCGCTGCGTGGGCGCAACCTGGCGCTGCTGCACGAGACCGCGCCCGACCCGGCGGCCGATGGGCTGCACAGCGCTGCGGTGGGTCTGGGCGCGCAGGTGTCGCACCTGCGCCCGGCCGATGCACGCATCTCGGGATCGGCCGCCGATTCGGCCACGCTGCGCATGCTGGGGCGGCTGTACGACGCGATCGATTGCGAGTCACTGCCTCCGGCGCTGGTGGCCGATGTCGCCCGCGGGACCGGCGTGCCGGTCTTCAACGGCCTCGGCCACGTGCGCCACCCGACGCGCGTGCTGGCCGAACTGCTGGCCATGCAGGACCACAGCGGCAAGGCGCTCGACTGCCTCAGCGTGCGCTTCGTCGGCGACCCGACCAGCCCCTGTGGCGAGGCGATGCTGCGCGCCGCCGCCGCGACCGGCATCGAGCTGCGCGTGGCTTCGCCGCGCGACCGCTGGCCGCCGCCGGAACTGTGGGAGGCGCTCAAGGCCGGCGCCGTGGCGCGCGGCCAGCGGTTGCACCTGTTCGAGAGCGCCGATCAGGCCGGCGACGACATCGACCTGACCGTCGATGCGGCCAACGATCCGCCCTGGCCGTTGTCCCGCCGCGGCGCCGGGCCGGTCGGCCACGACCGCAGCGACTACCGCCAGGCCACGCTGCAGGCGATGCTGGTGGCGGCGATCAACTGAGGCCGGGCGACTGCCGTCCCCGCGTCGTCAGCCGTTGGCGATGCGGCTGACCAGCGCCTTCGCGAAGGCGCCCGTGCTGGCCGAGCCGCCCAGGTCGCCGGTGCGCACCTTGTCGACGTTCAGCGTGGCGTCGATCGCCGTGCGCAGGCGGTCGCCGAGATCCTTGCGCTTGACGTGGTCGAGCATCAGCCCCGCGGCCAGCATCAGCGCCGTCGGGTTGGCCTTGCCCTGGCCGGCGATGTCGGGCGCCGAGCCGTGCACGGCCTCGAAGATCGCCGCGTCGCGGCCGATGTTGGCGCCGGGCGCCATCCCGAGGCCGCCGACGAGGCCGGCCACCAGGTCGGAGAGGATGTCGCCGAACAGGTTGGTGGTGACCAGCACGTCGAACTGCCAGGGGTTGAGCACCAGCTTCATCGCGCAGGCGTCGACGATGACCGTGTCCATCGCGATCTGGCCCTTGTACTTCTCCTCGTACATCTGCTCGGCCGTCTCCTTGAAGATGCCGGTCAGCGCCTTCATGATGTTGGCCTTGTGCACGATGGTCACCTTCTTGCGGCCGGTGGCAATGGCGTGCTCGAAGGCGTACTCGAGGATGTGGCGGCAGCCGGCACGGGTGTTGATGCCGGTGGCCATGGCCACGGCGTGCGGGTCGTCGTCGATCTGCACGTAGTGCTCGTGGCCGATGTACAGGCCCTCGAGGTTCTCGCGCACCACCACCAGGTCGATGTTGTCGAAGCGGCCGCCGGGCACGATGGTGCGTGCCGGGCGCAGGTTGGCATAGAGCTTGAACTCCTCGCGCAGGCGCACATTGCTCGAGCGGTAGCCACCGCCGGAGGGCGTCTCCAGCGGCCCCTTCAGGGCCAGGCGGGTGCGGCGGATGCTGTCGAGCGTGGCCTGCGGCAGCGGGTCGCCGGCGGCCTGGATGCCGGCCAGCCCGGCGGCCTGGGCGTCCCACTCGAACGGGGCGCCCAGCGCGTCGAGTGCGGCCAGCGTGGCATCGACGATCTCGGGGCCGATGCCGTCGCCGGCGATCAGGGTGGCAGGGATGCGGGTGGACATGGTCGGGTCTTCCAGGATTCGGCGCGAAAGCGCCGAGCATAAGGCCCGAGCTTGGCGCCTGGCTGACGCCGCTGCACGCCCCCCGCGGCTCAGCGCTTGTAGCCCTGGCAGGCGTCGCGCCGCGGCTGCGCCGGCATGTTGATGCCGCGCTCCTTGGCACGCGCCGCCATCTGCTCGCGGTGCTGGTCGCGCAGTGTGGTGCACTCCTCGTAGGTCTTGGCCGAGCGCATCTGCTCGCGGTGCTGGTCGCGCTCCTGCGCGGTCATCATGGCCCAGCCGGGGGTGTAGTCGGCGCCCCAGCGCGGCCCGCCGCGCATCATGCCGCCGCCCGGGCCCATGCCGCCACCCGGTCCCATGCGCGGTGCGCTGGCGGCTGGACCGGCGGCCTGCGGCCCGGGGCCGCCTTGCGCCGCCGCCGCGCCCGTGCACAACGCGATCAATGCCACCCACAACGCCTTCGTCGAAGTCTTCACGATCACCTCCGGTGTCGAGTCCATGGAAGAGCGACGACGATGCGACCATCGCACGGCGCGCTGCTTGAGCGAGCGCAAATGTTCTGGCGCCATGCCGTGACGGCTATGCTCACTGCCTGATGACCAACACCAGCTTCCCCGATGCCGCCTCGATGTGGAATCAGCGCTACGCCGGCGAGGCGCTGCTCTTCGGCGAGGCGCCGAACGACTACCTGCGCGCCCAGCGCCCGCGGCTGCCGCGCGCCGGGCGCGCCCTGTGCGTGGCCGACGGCGAAGGCCGCAACAGCGTCTGGCTGGCGCAGCGCGGCCTGAGCGTCGACGCCTTCGACATCGCAGAAGCCGGCGTGGCCAAGGCGCGCCGGCTGGCGCAGCGACACGGCGTGGCGGTGAACTTCGCGGTGGCCGACTGCGACGCGCTCGCCTGGCCGCAGGCGCTGTACG
Source organism: Piscinibacter sp. (assembly GCF_050175855.1). Taxonomy (GTDB): domain Bacteria; phylum Pseudomonadota; class Gammaproteobacteria; order Burkholderiales; family Burkholderiaceae_C; genus Piscinibacter. The sequence goes on along the minus strand of NZ_JBFXIO010000012.1, from coordinate 1,157 downwards.
ACGTGGTCGCGGCGATCTTCGTGCAGTTCGCCGACCCGCCGATGCGCGAGCGGCTGTTCGCGAACATGGTGCACACCCTCGCGCCGGGCGGCCTGCTGGTGCTGCAGGGCTACACGCCGAAGCAGCTGCAGTACCGCAGCGGAGGACCGCAGCGGGTCGATCACCTCTACACCGAGGCGATGCTGCGCGAGCATTTCGCCGCGCTCGACATCCTCGAGCTGGTGAGCTACGAGGCCGAACTGCGCGAAGGCACGCAGCACACCGGCATGTCGGCGCTGGTCGGGCTCGTCGCCCGCAAGCGGTGAATCAAGCCTGCGACCACCTGGAAGACCCATGCAGAACGCGCTCATCGGCCAGCGGGTGCTGGTCACGCAGGCCGGCGATTTCATGGGCCCGGTGCTGTGCGAGGTCTTCGCCGAGCAGGGTGCCGAGGTGATCGCCAGCACCGACGCCCTGGCCGAACCCGACGCAGCCCGGCGCGTGGTGGACGGCGCCGGCCGCATCGACGTGCTGGTCGCCAACCTCGCCTTCGAGGCGCCGTCCACGCCGGCGCTCGACGTGGGCGAGCCGGAATGGCGCGAGGTATTCGCCGCCCTGGTCGACCCGCTGCCGCGGCTGGTCGGCGCCGCGGCGCCGGCCATGGTCGCGCGACGCTCGGGCAAGGTGCTCGTGATCGGCAGCGCCTCGGCGCTGCGCGGCATCAAGCGTGCCTCGACCTACAGCGCGGCGCGCGGCGCGCAACTGGCCTACGTGCAGGCGGTGGGCGTGGAACTGGCGCCGCACAACGTGCAGGTCAACGCCATCGCGCAGAACTTCGTCGACAACCCGACCTACTTCCCGCCGCAGGTGCAGGCCAACCCGCGCTTCCAGGAACGCCTGGCGCGCGAGGTGCCGCTGGGCCGCCTCGTGTCGGCACGCGAAGACGCGATGTTCGCCGCCTACCTGTGCAGCCGGGCGGCCGACTGCTTCGTGGGCCAGGTCTTCCCCGTGTGCGGCGGCTGGGTGGCGCGGTAGCGCGGCGAAGCGGCGCTCAGCTGACGGTGGCTTCGTCGGTGCGGCTGTCGCCCTTGTTGTCCTTCCAGCTGATCGCGACCTTGTCGCCGGCCTTGGCGCCCTTGATCGTGAACTGCAGGAACGGGTTCTTCGCCACCGACGGG
>NZ_JBFXIO010000011.1:0-30864 GCF_050175855.1 Piscinibacter sp. | reverse complement strand
CGAAGTCCAGCGCCCACTGGAACTCCTCGCGCGTGAGCGCACGGAAGGCATGCGTACCGCGTACCTCCTCGTATAGCGACGCCGGCTCGAAACCACCTCCCAGCGCCACGGTGACGAGGTGCTGCACCAGCACGTCGAGCGGCTTGTCGGGCGTGGCGCGGCGCTCGATGCGGCCGGCGCGGGCGGCGTGCCGCGCCGCGGCCGCTTCGACCAGCTCCAGCGTGTTGGTCGGCACGATGGTCACGCGACTGGGCCGGCCCGGCGCATGGCCGCTGCGGCCAGCGCGCTGCAGCAGCCGCGCGACACCCTTGGGCGAACCGATCTGCAGCACGCGCTCGACCGGCAGGAAATCGACGCCGAGGTCCAGCGAAGAGGTGGCCACCACCGCCTTCAGCCGCCCCTCCTTCAAGCCCAGCTCCACCCACTCGCGCACCTCCTTGTCGAGCGAGCCGTGGTGCAACGCCACCAGCCCGGCCCACTCGGGCCGCTCCTGCAGCAGCAGCTGGTACCAGATCTCCACCTGCGAGCGGGTGTTGGTGAAGACCAGCGTGGTGCTGCTGCGCTCGATCTCCTCGACCACCGGCCGCTGCATCTGGGCGCCGAGGTGGCCCGCCCAGGAGAAGCGGCCGGGGTTCTCGGGCAGCAGGGTGTCGATCACCAGGGTCTTGTCGATGCGGCCGCGCACCAGCGTGGCCTCGCGCACGCCAACCAGCACCCGCATCGCTTCGTCGAGGTTGCCCAGCGTGGCCGACAGGCCCCACACCGCCAGCGACGGGTTCCAGCGGGCCACCCGCGCGAGGGCCAGCTGAACCTGCACGCCACGCTTGTTGCCCATCAGCTCGTGCCATTCGTCGACGACGACGGTGTGCACCGCGCCGAGTTCGGCCGCCGCGTTCTCACGCGTGAGCATCAGGCTGAGCGACTCGGGCGTGGTCACCAGCACAGTAGGAAATCGCCGGTCCTGCCGCGCACGCTCGGCCGCGGGCGTGTCGCCGCTACGCTGGCCGAGCGTCCACTCGGGCGCCAGCTCCGGCAGCGGCGCGGCCAGTGCTCGAACGGTGTCGGCGGCCAGCGCGCGCATCGGGGTGACCCACAGCACCTGCAGCGGCGGCGCGCCACGTGCGGGCTGCGGCAGGGCCAGGCCGCGCAGCAGCGCACCCATCCACACCGCATAGGTCTTGCCGGCCCCGGTGGTAGCGTGCAGCAGCCCGCTGCGGCCCGCCGCCATGGCGGCCCAGACCTCGCGCTGGAACTCGAAGGGCTGCCAGCCGCGCGCGGCGAACCAGCCTTCCATCGTTTCGGTGACAGCGTGTTGACAGTCCGCCTCGGGCATCGCCACGAGTGTGCCGTAACCCCCTTGTTCCCCCTCGGCCTTGTGTTTTTGCCCGGGATCAAGTCTGATCAGCCGCAGCCGCCACACCATGCGCGCGCCGATGTCGCCGTACCCCCACCACCAGAACTCGCTCGTCCAGCTGCGGCGCGAAGCCCAGGCCGAACACGGCTGGCTGCCGCGGCCGCTGCTGGCCCGTCTCGCCGGCGAACTGGGCCTGAGCCTGGCGCATGTCGAAGGTGTGGCGAGCTTCTACCGCTTCTTCCACCTGCAGCCGGTCGGCCGCTACCGCATTCTGTTCAGCGACAACGTCACCGACCGCATGCTCGGCAACCAGGCGCTGATGGCGGAGCTGTGCGCCCGGCTGGGCGTGCAGCCCGGCGTGATGCGCGCCGACGGCCGGGTCAGCGTGGCCACCGCTTCGTGCACCGGGCTGGGCGACCAGGGCCCGGCCCTGCTCGTCAATCACCACCAGGTGGTGACTCGGCTCGATGCGCAGCGTGTGGCGCGCATCGCCGAGCTGGTCGAGGCGGAGGTGCCGCCGGCCCAGTGGCCCGCCGAATGGTCGGTGGTCGACGACAACATCCGCCGTGCCGACGTGCTGCTGGGCAGCGCACTCAAGCCCGGCGAGGCCCTGGCCGCCGCCCTGGCCCGCGGCCCGGAAGGCACGCTGGAGGAAGTGAAGCGTTCCAACCTGCGCGGCCGCGGCGGCGCGGGCTTCGCCACCGGCACCAAGTGGGATCTGTGCCGCAAGGCGCCTGGCGACAAGCGTGTGGTGGTGTGCAACGCCGACGAAGGCGAGCCCGGCACCTTCAAGGATCGCGTGCTGCTCACGCGCCATGCCGACCTGGTGTTCGAGGGCATGACGGTCGCCGCCCTGGCGATCGGCGCGACCCAGGGCTTCGTCTACCTGCGCGGCGAGTACCGCTATCTGCTCGATCACCTCGAGACCGTGTTGCAGCGCCGGCGCGATGCGAACCTGCTGGGTAAGAACATCCTCGGCCGCAGCGGCTTCGACTTCGACATCAGCATCCACCTCGGCGCCGGTGCCTACGTTTGCGGCGAGGAGTCGGCGCTGATCGAGTCGCTCGAAGGCCAACGCGGCACGCCGCGCATCCGCCCGCCCTTCCCCGTCGAGCATGGCTACCTCGGCCGGCCGACCAGCGTCAACAACGTCGAGACCTTCTGCGCCGCGGCACATATCGCGCTGCGCGGCAGCGCCTGGTGGGCGGGCATCGGCACGCCGAAGTCCACCGGCACCAAGATCCACTCGATCTCCGGAGACTGCGAGCGGCCGGGGCTGTACGAATACCCGTTCGGCACGCACGTGGAGACCATGCTGGTCGACTGCGGCGCACGCGACACCCAGGCGGTGCAGGTGGGCGGGCCGTCGGGTACCTGCCTGTCGGCCAGCGAGTTCGGCCGGCGCATCTGCTTCGAGGACGTGCCCACCGCCGGTGCGCTGATGGTGTTCGACCGCTCGCGCGACATGTTCGAGGTGGCGCGCAACTTCGCGCAGTTCTTCGCCCACGAGAGCTGCGGCTTCTGCACGCCCTGCCGCGTCGGCACCGAGCTGGTGGTGCGTCGCATGGACAAGCTCGCCGCCGGGCGCGGCTCGCGCCACGACGTCGACGTGCTCTACGAACTCGACAAGCTGATGCACGGCTCCACGCACTGCGGCCTTGGCGGCGCGGCCTGCAACCCGCTGCGCGACACCATCTCCAAGTTCCGCCCGGCCTACGAACGTCACCTGAAGTCGCTGCACTTCGAGCCCGGCTTCGATCTCGACGCCGAACTGTCCGAGGCGCGCGCCGCCAGCGGCCGCGACGATGCGGCGGCGCACCTGGAGTCCTCGCATGAGTGACACCGCGCTGTTTTCACTCGACGGCGAGGACGTCCCCTTCGAGCCCGGTGAGACCCTCCTGCAGGCGGCGCGCCGCGCCGGCCGCTACATCCCGCATCTGTGCTGGCATCCGGCGTTCGCTCCGCACGGCTCGTGCCGCATCTGCACCGTCAAGGCCGGCGGCCGCATGGTCGCCGCCTGCACGACGAAGGCCGCGCCGGGGCTGGAGGTGGAGAGCGCCACCGAGGAGCTGAACGCCCAGCGCAAGACACTGCTGCAGATGCTGTTCGTGGAGGGCAACCACTTCTGCCCCTCGTGCGAGAAGAGCGGCAACTGCCTGCTGCAGGCCACCGCCTACCAGATGGGCATGGAAGGCCCGCACTTCGAGGAGTTCTATCCGGCGCGGCGGGTGGACGCGAGCCATCCGGATCTGCTGCTCGACCTGAATCGCTGCATCCTCTGCGAGCTGTGCGTGCGCGCCACTCGCGAGATCGACGGCAAGAACGTGTTCGCGATCGCCGGCCACGGCATCGCCACCCACCTGGTGGTCAACAGCGAGAGCGGCCTCCTCTCCGATACCGACATGGCGCTGACCGACCGCGCCGCCAGCATCTGCCCGGTGGGCGTGATCCTGCCCAAGCGCCGCGGCTTCGTGATCCCGATCGGCCAGCGCCGCTACGACGAAGGCACGGCGGCCGATGCCGACCGGCAGGAGGCGTCGTGACGAACAAGCTTCGCGTGGCCACCGTCTCGCTGGCCGGATGCTTCGGCTGCCACATGTCCTTCCTCGACATCGACGAGCGCCTCCTCGAGCTGATCGAGCACGTCGAGTTCGACCGCTCTCCGCTCACCGACATCAAGACGGTGGGGCCGTGCGACCTCGGGCTGATCGAAGGTGGGCTGTGCAATGCCGAGAACGTGGAGGTGCTGCGCGAGTTCCGCGCCGCCTGCAAGACGCTGGTGGCGGTGGGCGCGTGCGCCATCAATGGCGGCCTGCCGGCCCAGCGCAACCGCCTGCCGCTGCGGCCGCTGCTCGAATCGGTCTATCCGCAGGGCGTGCCGAACGACCCCGAGCTGCCGCTGCTGCTCAACCAGGTGCGCCCGATCCACGAGGTCGTTCACATCGACTATTCGCTGCCGGGCTGCCCGCCCTCGGCGGATGCCTTCTGGCAGTTCCTCACCGACCTGATGGCCGGGCGCACGCCGCACCTGGGCCACGGGCTCATGCACTATGACTGACACGCTGGAAACCGCCGCGCACCCGGAAGGCCTGCGCCGCGTGGCCATCGACCCGGTGTCGCGCGTCGAGGGCCACGGCAAGGTGACGATCCTGCTCGACGATGCCAACCGCGTGCAGCAGGTGCGGCTGCACATCGTCGAGTTCCGCGGCTTCGAGAAGTTCATCGAGGGCCGGCCCTACTGGGAGGTGCCGGTGATGGTGCAGAGGCTGTGCGGCATCTGCCCCGTCTCGCACCACCTCGCCGCCAGCAAGGCGATGGACCGGGTGATCGGTGCGCATCCGGTGCCGCCCTCGGCCACCGCGATCCGCCGGCTGATGCACTACGGCCAGGTGCTGCAGTCGCATGCGCTGCACTTCTTCCACCTCAGTTCGCCCGACCTGCTGTTCGGCTTTGATTCGGACGTCCACAAGCGCAACATCGTCGGCGTGATCGAGGCGCACCCCGACATCGCGAAGAAGGGCGTGCTGCTGCGCAAGTTCGGCCAGGAGGTGATCCGCGTCACCGCCGGCAAGCGCGTGCACGGCACCGGCTCGATCCCCGGCGGCATGAACCGCCACGTGAGCGCCGAAGACCGCGCCCTGCTGCAGGCCGACATCGCGCAGATCCTCGCCTGGAGCGAAGACGCGGTGACGATCGCGAAGCAGCTGCACGCCGCCAACCGCGCGCTGTACGACGGCTTCGGAACCTTCCGCTCGAAGATGCTCTCGCTGGTGCGGCCCGACGGCGCCCTGGAGCTCTACGACGGCGTGCTGCGCGCGCGCGACGAGGACGGCGCAATCCTGATCGACGGCGCGAGCGACCAGGGCTACCGCGGCCTGATCGACGAAGACGTGAAGCCCTGGACCTACATGAAGTTCCCCTACCTGCGCGCGCTCGGCCGCGAGGCGGGCTGGTACCGCGTCGGCCCGCTGGCGCGGGTGCAGAACTGCGACTTCATCGACACGCCGCGCGCCGAAGCGGCGCGCCGCGAGTTCGTCGCCTTCGGCGGCGGCACGACTCAGCACGCCACGCTGGCCTACCACTGGGCGCGCATGATCGAGGTGCTGCATTGCGCCGAGGTGATCGAGCGGCTGCTCGACGACCCGGCCATCCTGTCGGGCGAGCTGGCGGGCAGCGGCACGCGCAGCGGCGACGAATCTCGACATGGTGTCGGCATCATCGAAGCACCGCGCGGCACGCTGATCCACGACTACGAGGTCGGCGACGACGACCTCGTCACGCGCTGCAACCTGATCGTCTCGACCACGCACAACAACCAGGCGATGAACGAGGCCGTGCGCAGCGTGGCGCGCCAGTACCTCGACGGTCGCGAGATCACCGAGGGGCTGCTGAACCGCATCGAGGTGGCGATCCGCGCCTACGACCCCTGCCTGTCGTGCGCGACGCACGCACTCGGTCGCATGCCGCTGGACGTGACGCTGCTCGACGCCGGCGGCGCGGTGGTCGACCAGGTGCTGAAGTCGGCCGACGGTTCATTGCAGCGCGCATGAGCGCACCGACGCTCGTCTTTGGCTGGGGCAATGTCAGCCGGGGCGACGATGCGCTCGGGCCGGTCTTCGTCGAGCGGCTGCGCGCACTGGCGCTGCCCGGCGTCGAGTGCCTCGACGACTACCAGCTGCAGCCCGAGCATGCGCTCGATCTCGACGGACGCACGCGCGTGCTGTTCGTCGACGCGAGCCTGACCTGCGCCGCACCGTACGAGGTATCGCCGCTGAAGCCCGGCCGCGACGCGAGCTTCAGCAGCCACGCAATGTCGCCTGCCGCGCTGCTGCAGGCCTTCGTCGACGTGCACGGCAGCGCGCCGCCGCCGGCCACGCTGCTGGCGATCCGCGGTGAACGCTTCGAGCTTGGCGAGCCGATGAGCGCGTCGGCCACCGCCAACCTTCAGGCCGCACTCAGCTGGGCGCAGGGCTTCCTGCGCTGACGATCCAGCCTTCCAGCGGATCGACATCCGCCGGCACCCCGAAGCCTGGCTCGCGCGCTGCCCAGGCGGCCTGCACGAGGCACAGCACGGCGTCGAGTTCGTCGCCCGAGGCATCGGCCGCCAGCGCGTCGCGCTGTGCATGCGTCAGGCGCAGGCGCAGGCCCAGCCGCGTGCGGCCCTGCCCCAGCGCCTCGATCAGGTCCTTGCGCGCGATCAGCCGCTCCGGCGTCTGCTTGGCCACCTCGTCGCTCTTGTAGGAACGATTGCCGATCAGTTCGCGCGCCAGCAGGCCCGGGTAGGCCTCCAGCGCCACGCGCGAGGCATCGCCCGCGTGCAGCCCGGGCAGATGCACGCCGGCGTCGATGAGCAGCGGCATGCCGGCATGCAGCATGTACGCCACGGGCGGGTTCACCCACTTCATCGAGGGCGACGAGCCGGCCGGCACATCGCAGGCGCGGTGCGCGAACTTGCCACCCACCGGCCGCGCGTCGCAGAAGGCGGCGAACGTGGCGCGGATCTCCTCGCGCGTCAGCGCCGCGTAGTGGCGCATCAGCGGAAGCCACTCGCACGGCCAGCCAAGCGTCTCGACCAGCTCGCGCGGCAGGCCGAAGGGAAAGTCGAAGGCGCCCAGCCAGGGGCCGGGCGTGCGCAGCCATGCGGCAAAGCCGTCGAAGCTGGCGTGGCGGTCGAGCCGCACGAGCCTGACGCTCGCGCCGTCGCTGGAACCGAGCGCCACGGTGATCGGCTTGCGCTTCGTCGGCCGGCTGGTGAAGTCGATGCCGGCGAGGGTGGGAAACGACATGGGCGGCGACGCTATCACGCCGCCAGCGAGGCCACGCCGGCGGCGATGAAGCCCGCTCCGGCGATGCGCCATCCGCGGTCGCGCTCGCCGAGCAGCCGCCCGCCGAGGAGCGCGGCGAACAGCATCGAGAGTTCGCGTGCCGGCGCCACGTGCGACACCGGCGCCAGTGTCATCGCATACAGCACCAGCACGTAGGCCACCGGGCCGAAGACCGCCACCACCAGCGCCGCCTGCCACTGGCTGCGCCAGGCCTCGCGCAGCGCCGCCGGATCACGCAGCGCGCCCGGCAGCAACAGCGGCACGCGCAGCACATTGCCCAGCCAGTCCACCAGGATCGGCGAGATCGCCAGCACCGTCACCGCATAGCCGTCGATCAGCGTGTAGCCGGCGATCAGCGCGCCAGTGAGCGCGCCGTAGGCGATGCCGGTGCGCACGCGCTGGCGGTGCGCCGTGTCGTGCGCCTGCGCCCACAGCCCGGGCCCTCCGGCGATCAGGAACACGCCGCCCACCACCAGCGCGACGCCGGCCAGGCCGAGCACCGACAGCTGCTCGCCGAGCAGCAGCACCGCGCCGCCGGCGCTGAGCAGCGGCGCGCTGCCGCGCGCGATCGGGTAGACGACGGTCAGGTCGGCGAGCCGGTAGCCGCGCAGCAGCGTGGTGAAGTACAGCACGTGCACGATGGCGCTGGCCATCACCGCGGCCCATTCGCGCCAGCCCCAGAGCGGCACCACGCCCCACGCCACCCACAGGCCCAGCGGCGCCCAGAGCAGGCTGAGCTGCAGGGCGGCAATCAGCGCGAAGCGATGGTCGCCGCCGGCGCGCTTGGCGACGATGTTCCACAGCGCATGCAGCAGCGCGGCGGCGAGCACCAGCGCGAGGGCGGACAGGGGCATGGCCGCCGATTCTGCGCGAGCGCGCTGGCCCGGCCACAATCACCGGCGTGAACCGTTCGTCGTGGTGGATCGCCCTGGCCGTCGTTGCCGTGCTGGCCGTTGCCGCAGTCGGCGGCCTGCGCCTGGCCGCCGGCCGGCTCGAGTCTGCCCTGGCCGAAGCGCTGGGGCCGCGCGCCAGCATCGGCCAGGTGCGCATCGGCCTGACGGGCGTGCAGGTTACCGATCTGCGCATTCGTGCGGCACCGGGCGCCTGGCCTGCGACCGACGAACTGGTGGCCCGCCGCGTCAATCTGCGACCGGCACTGTCCAGTCTCTGGTCGCGCGGCTGGCACATCGCACGCATCGAGGTGGAAGACGGCTACCTCTCACTGCTGCGCACCCGCCAGGGCCGCCTACGCGTGCTGCCGGCCTTGCTGGAGCGGCCGCGCGCCGAGGCCACCGGCGAGGCGCCACGTGTGCGCATGGCCGAAGTCGCGCTGCGCGAGGTGGCGATCGACCTCTTCGACGCCAGCGTGCGCGGTGGCACGCACAAGCTGCGCTTCGAGTCGCTGCACGCCGACGTCGGGCCGCTGGCCATCCCTGCCTTCGACGAGCCCACCGCCATCGACCTCGAGGCCACGCTGAAGGGGCCACAGAAGAGCGGCCGCATCGGCATCGAGGGCACGTTCACCATCGCCACGCTGGATGCGCAGCTGAAGGCCGCGGTGCAGGGCGTGGACCTGGTCGCGCTGCAGCCCTACCTGCTGAAGGTGAACGAAGCGGGCGTGAAGCGCGGCACGCTCGACCTTTCGCTCGACGCGACCGTGAAGGCCAAGCGCCTGCATGCGCCGGGCCGCGTCACCCTCACCGGCCTGGAGCTGGCCAGCGGCGGCGGCGTGCTGGCCACCTTCGGCGGCGTGCCGCGGCAGGCGGTGCTGGCGGCGATGAAGCGCGACGGCCGCATCGAGGTCGGCTTCACGCTGGAGGGCCGGCTCGACGACCCGGCCTTCTCGATCAACGACAACCTCGCCACCAAGCTGGCCGGCGGCCTGGCCGAGACGCTGGGCGTGAGCCTGGGCGGCGTGGTCGAAGGCGTCGGCAGCGTCATCAAGGGGCTTCTCGGGCGATGAGTGTGAATCCGGTGCTGGTGGAGGCGCTGCGCGGCGGCGCGGTGGAGTCGATGCACCGCGGCTCGGTGGCCATCGTCGATGCCGACGGCCGCAGCGTGCTGGCGCTGGGCGACGTATCGCGCGCGGTGTTCCCGCGATCGGCGGTGAAGCTGCTGCAGGCCCTGCCGCTGGTGGCCAGCGGCGCGGCCGATGCGCTGAAGCTGTCCGACGAGGAGCTGGCGCTGGCCTGCGCCTCGCACAACGGCGAGCCGGCGCACGTGGCCACGGCGCGCGGCATGCTCGCCAAGGTCGGGCTCGATGGCGACGCTCTCGAGTGCGGCGCGCACTGGCCGGGGCTCGACACGGCCGCACGCGAACTCGCCGCGCACGGGCAGGCACCCGAGGCGCTGCACAACAACTGCTCCGGCAAGCACGCCGGCTTCCTCTGCCTGGCCTGCGCCATCCATGGCCGCGAGGGCCTGCGCGGCTTCACGCGCGGCTACGTCGAGCCCGGCCATGCGCTGATGCGCGAGGTCACGGCTGCGCTGCAGGCCGCTACCGGGGCCAATCTCGCGCAGGCGCCGGTGGGCATCGACGGCTGTTCCATCCCCACTTACGCGATCCCGCTCGAACGCCTGGCCCTGGCCTTCGCGCGGGTGGCCACCGGCCACGGACTGTCGACCGAGCACGCCCGCGCTGCCCAACGGCTGCGCCAGGCGATCGCCCGCGCGCCGTTCATGGTCGCCGGTACCGGCCGCTTCGACACCCGCGTGATGCAGGCCCTGGGCGAACGCGTGTGCTGCAAGGTCGGCGCCGAGGGCGTGTATTGCGCCGCCCTGCCCGAGCGAGGCCTGGGCGTGGCGATCAAGATGGACGACGGCAACACCGCCCGCGCCGCCGAGGTGGTGATGGCGGCGGTGATCGAGGCCCTGGTACGCCTGGACACTGACGCGGCAGCGCTGCTGCGCGGCCTGTCCGACCTCGGCTTGCGCAACTGGCGCGGCACCGAGGTCGGGCGCTTGCGCGCGAGCAAGGAGCTGCGCGCGGCGCTGGCCTAGATTGGACCGTCCGGTCCCACCACGGAGTCGTCGATGAAGTCGTTCACCACCGCCATGGCCGTGTTGCTGCTGTGCGCCGCAGGCCCCGCGCTGGCCTCCGAGAAGATCGCCGCGGCCTCGGGCTGCGTGGCCTGCCATGCCAGCGCGAAGAAGCTGGTTGGCCCGAGCTACAAGGACATCGCCGCGAAGTACAAGGGCAACGCCGATGCGCCGGCGCTGCTGGCCGAGCGCATTCGCAAGGGCAGCAAGGGCGTGTGGGGCACGGCGCCCATGCCGCCCACGCCCGCGGCGCGGCTGAGCGATGCGGACCTGAAGGCCGTGGTCGCCTGGGTGCTCAAGACACCCTGAGCGTTCAGGACAGCCAGCGCGGCCCCAGTCTCTCGAAGCCGCGCTCCAGCGGCGCCATCGCGTTCGACGCGGCCGGGGCCATCTGGGCACGGACTACCGCCAGCCTTCCTTCGCCGATGCTCTGCTGCCACAGCGGCAGTGCCGCTTCGCTCCAGAACAGGCTGCCGCCGATCTCGCCCACCGCGCCGGCACCCAGGCCGAGCAGCGCGGCGTTCGGCGTGGCGGTGTAGGAGACGAGGTTGCGGCGCAGTTCGCCGCGCCGCAGCGCCAGCGCCAGTTCGTCGTCGGGCAGCACGAACTGGTCGGCACCGATCGCCTCGTAGCCCGCCTCGCAGAGCATCTCGGCGGACAGCGCCCACAGGTCGCGGCAGGTGGCCTCCTCGGGCAGCGCCGAGGCGTCGAGCGCGCGCTGCACCGGCACGGACTGCGGCCGGTGGTGGTAACGCGCCAGCGCCACGCGGTCGGGCGCCATCGCGATCACGCGCTCCAGCGTGGCACGCCAGCGCGGCAAGGTCTGCATCGGCAGGCCGATCATCAGCTCGAGGTTGATGCGTTCGAAGCCCGACTCGCGCGCCACCTGGCAGACATCGTCGATCAGTGCCTGCGAGTGGCGCCGGCCGATCGCCTGCTGGACGGCCGGATCGAGGTCCACCACGCCCAGGCTGGCCAGGCGGAAGCCGAGGCTGCGCAGCAGGTCGAAGTGACCCTGCGACATGCGGCGCGGGTCGCACTCCACCGACATCTCGGCGTCGGCCGGCATGCGCCAGGCCTCCTGCAGACCGTCCACCAGACGCACCAGCTGCACCTCGCCGAGCTCGTTGGCGCTGCCGCCTCCCAGGTGAAGCTGCAGCACCTCGTGTCGGGTGCCGATGCGGCCGGCCAGCAGCCGCGCCTCGGCGAGCAGCGCACCCACGTAGGCATCGATCACGTCGGCCGGCTGTGCCACGTGGACCTCGCGTTCGCAGTAGAGGCAATGGGCGGCGCAGAACGGAATGGCCGCCGCCAGCGCGATCGGCGCCGACGGCTCGGCCGCGACGCGCGCCAGTGCGTGCTCGTACTGTTCCGCTGCATGCCGGGCCGGCGTCGGCCCGGTGATGGGCATGGGCACGGTGTCGACGAATGCCGGTGCGTCGGCACCGTCGCTCGCCTGTCCGCCCCGTCGCCAGAATGGCCTGAGGCTCAGTCGCATTCTTCTTCTCCCCGACCGGGCACGGAAGCCCGCCTTCATCGATCACCATAGGCGCGGGCGGGCTTGACTTCGTTGAGCATCGTCAATAGCGTCAGGCACTCGTGTCGTCAGGTTAGCATGACACTTGGTGCCGCATGACCGAAAGAGATCCGCTGTCGAAGAGCTTCGGCTACGCCCGTGTCGACGCGCACGAGCGCGAGCGGCGCATCCGCCACGTGTTCGAGGCGGTAGCGCCGCGCTACGACCTGATGAACGACCTGATGAGCCTGGGCATCCACCGGCTCTGGAAGCGCACGTTTGCCCGCATGGCGGCGCCGCGTGCCGGCCAGCGCGTCGTCGACCTGGCCGGCGGTACCGGCGACGTGGCGGCGCTGCTGGCCGGGCCGGACCGCGAGGTCACCGTCATCGACCCCAGCGAAGCCATGATGGCCGCGGGCCAGCGCCGCGGCCTGGCGCACGTGCGCTGGCAGACCGGCAGCGCCGAGCGGCTGCCGCTGGCGGACGCGTCGGTCGACACGATCACGATCGCCTTCGGCATCCGCAACGTCACGCACCTCGACGAAGCGCTGGCCGAGGCGCACCGCGTACTCGTGCCGGGCGGCCGCTTCCTGTGCCTGGAGTTCTCCACGCCGCGGCGCTGGCTCAAGCCCTTCTACGACGCCTTCTCCTTCAACGTGATCCCGCGGCTGGGCGCACTCATCGCGGGCACGCCGCAGGCCTATACCTACCTGGTGGAATCGATCCGGCGCTTTCCGTCGCAGGACGAGTTCGCCGGCCACCTTCGCCGGGCCGGCTTCGACGAGGTGCACTGGCGCGACCTCAGCTTCGGCATCGCCTGCATTCACGTCGGCCGCCGGCCCGTGGCTTGCTCCATGTCAATTCCGACCGAGACACACGCTGCCGAGAATGGCTCGCAGGGAGTGAGCAGTTCATGAGCGTCGAACAAGCGAGAACCCGCGATGCCGCCTCGGTGCGCACCGGTTCGCTGCAAGCCTGGTCGGTGGCGGTGCGGCCGAAGAGCCTGCTGGTGGCGCTGAGCCCGGTGCTGGTCGGCGGCACGCTGGGCTTCGCCCGCACGAGCGACATCGACTGGGTTGCCGCCACGCTGGTGCTGGCCGCCGCGCTGCTGATGCAGGTGATCACCAACATGCAGAACGATGTCGGCTACACCGTGCGCGGCGGCGAGCGCAGCGGCACGCGCACCGGCCTGCCGCGCGCCACCGCCAATGGCTGGCTGAGCGTGCGGCACGTGCGCGCCGGCATCGTCGTCGCGGCGATCGTGGCCACCGCGATCGGCATCGCCCTGGTGGCCTGGCGCGGCTGGCCGGTGCTGGCCATCGGCGTGGCCTCGCTGCTGGCGGCGCTGGCCTACATGGGCGGGCCTCGGCCGATCGCCTACACGCCCTTCGGCGAACTCACGGTGTTCGTGTTCTTCGGCCTGGTGGCGGTGATGGGCACCGACTGGGTGCTCACCGGCGGCATCGGGCTGACCAGCGCGCTCGCCTCGGTGGCGATCGGTTCGCTGGCGGCAGCGGCGCTGGCGGTCAACAACCACCGCGACATCGCGCACGATCGGCTGGTCGGCCGGCGTACCTTTGCCGTCACCTTCGGCGAGATGGGCTCGCGGCGTCTGTTCACCACGCTGGTCGCGCTGCCCTTCGTGCTGGTGCCGGTGATCGGCCACCTCGAGCAGGCCTTCGGCCTGCTGCTGCCGCTGCTGCTTCTGCCGGCGGCCTGGAAGCTGCGCCGCGACTTCATCACCAGCCCGCGTGGCCTGGCCTTCAACGAGGTGCTGTTTGCCACCTTCCGCCTCGAGCTGTGGTTCGCCGCGCTGCTGTCGGCCGGCGCATTGCTCATTCCGTACACACAGCGATGAGCACGCTCGTTTCGCGCCGCACGCTGCTCGGCGGCCTCGCCGCCGGCCTGGCCCTGCACGCCACCCGGCCGGCAGGGGCCGCCGCATTCCCCGAGCGCACCGTGCGCATCGTCGTGCCCTACTCGGTGGGTGTCGGCCCCGACGTGGTGGCGCGCAGCCTCGCCGAGCGGCTGACGCGCCAGTGGGGCCAGCCGGTGATCGTCGACAACAAGCCCGGGGCCTCCGGCATCGTCGCCTTCGGCGAGGTGCGGCAGACGCCGCCGGACGGCCACACGCTGTTCCTCGCCGACACGGCCACGCTGGCCGTCAACCCGCTGCTGCACGACACCCTGCCCTACGACGTGCAGCGCGACCTGGCGCCGCTGACGTTGCTGTTCCGCGCCACGTTCGCGCTGCTGGTCGGCGGCCGCAGCCGCTGGCGCAGCGCCGGCGAGTTGGTGGAGGCGGCGCGAGCGCGCCCCGAGTCGGTCAGCTACGCCAGCCTCGGCCATGGCCACGCCAGCCAGGTGGCGATCGAGACCTTCGCCCGCGCCGCCGGGGTGCGGCTGATGCACGTGCCGTTCAAGGATGCCGGGGCGCTGTTCACCGCGGTGGCGGCCGGCGACGTCGATTTCACCGCCTTCGGGCTGAACACAGTGGCCGGCCTGGTCAGCGGCGGCAAGCTGAGGCCGCTGGCGGTAGCAGCGCGGCAGCGCCTGGTCACCCACCCCGAGCTGCCGACGCTCGCCGAGTCGGGCGGACCGCCGGTGGAGATGCATCCCTGGGCGGCGCTGGTGGCGCGTGCTGGCACGCCGGTGCGGGTGCTCGATCAGCTGCAGCGCGACATCGTCGCCGCGCTCGGCGCGACCGACGTGGTCTCGCGCGCTGAGCTGGCGGGCTTCGAGATCACGCCGTCGACGCCGCAGGCGCTGCGCGAGCGCATCGAGGCCGACCGCGCCGCCGTGGCGCCGCTGGTGGCCGAAGGCCGCGTGGCGCGGCCCTAGCGGCGCGACCGCGATGCGGGTTCGCCGCAGCGCCCTGGTGGAGCGCAGTGCCGAGCAGCTGTTCGACCTGATCGAGGCCGCCGAGCATTACCCGCGCTTCCTGCCCTGGTGCGCCGGCGCCACCATCCTCGCGCGCGACGATGCGCTCGTGTCCGCCGAGCTGCGCGTGCGCCTGGCAGGCACGCAGTTCGAGATGCGCACCCGCAATCCCAAGCGCCGGCCGGAGTGGATGGCGATCCACCTGGAGAGCGGGCCGTTCCACCGCTTCGAGGGCGAGTGGCAGCTCGCGCCGCTGGGCGCCGACGCCTGCCGCGTGGCCTTCACGCTCGACTACGAGTTCCGCCACGGCTTCGTCACCCGCGCCGCCGCGCCGGTGTTCGACCGCATCGCCGATTCGATGGTCGACGCGTTCGTGCGCCAGGCCGAGGCGATGCCGCCCTATCCGCCGGTGCCGGTCAGCGGCAGTTCGAGCCCGCCGTAGGCGGCGTTGTAGGGCACGCTGATCACCAGCGGCGTGGGCACCGACAGGCCGGTGACGGTGGGGGCGAAGGTCACGCTGACGTTGCAGCTGGAGCCGACGGCCAGCGTGTCGGGGCAGTCCTCGGTCGCGCTCCAGCCGCTGCCGGTCGGTGCGGTGATGGTCAGCAGCCCGTCCGCGTTGCCGATGTTGCGCACCACGTAGATCACCGTCCGGCTGCCGCCGCGCGCCACGGTGCCGAAGTCGCCGTCGGTGCTGCCGACGAAGCCCAGCGCCGCAGCGGCCGGGTCGAGCGCGGCCACCGCGGTGCCGGTCAGCGACAACGCCACCGTCGCGGCGTTGCTCGTCACGCGCAGTTCTCCGGCGAGCACGGCCGCCGCCGCGGGCTGGTAATAGACGGAGAGGAAGCACTCGTCGCCCTCTTCCAGCCGCGTGGGACAAGTGTGGCTGAGCGTCAGCCCGGCGCCGCTGACCGAAGGCGCGATGTTCTCCAGGGGCTTCACCCGCGGCAGGCCGGCATCGCTGTTGCGCAGCCGGAAGTCGAGCCGCTTGCGCGTGCCGATCAGCGTCTGCACGTAATCCGTGCCCGGTGCGCTCACCGCCGTGAGCTGCGGCTTGGGATCGCTCTCCTCGATGCTGCCGCAGCCGGCGAGCACGGCGGCGGCGGCCATGGTCGTCACGATTCGCTTCATCGTGTGTTCTCCCTGAAGGCGATCATGCTACGCCGAGCAGCGCCTCGAGCGTCTGCAGCGTGTCGGCCTCGTGCAGCGGCTTGTCGGCGCGGAGGCGCAGCATGCGCGGGAAGCGCACCGCGATGCCGCTCTTGTGCCGAGGACTGCGGGCTATGCCCTCGAAGCCCAGCTCGAACACCAGCGAGGGCCTGACGCTGCGCACCGGGCCGAACTTCTCGATGGTGGTCTGGCGGATCACGCGGTCGACCTCGCGGAACTCGGCGTCGCTCAGGCCCGAGTAGGCCTTGGCGAAGGTCACCAGCTGCAGTGCGCCGGGCGGGGCAGGCTCGCGGCGTTCGATGGCGTCGAGCACCGCCTGCGCTTCGGCGGCGTCGCGCGGCGCACGGCTCCACACCGCGAAGGTGTAGTCGGTGTAGACGCTGGCGCGGCGGCCGTGGCCGGCCTGCGCGTAGACCAGCACCGCATCCACCGACAGCGGCTCGATCTTCCACTTCCACCAGGTGCCGTCGGCCTTCGTCCTGCCGCTGCCGTAGCGCGCCTCGCGGTGCTTGAGCATGAAGCCCTCGACGCGGCGCTCTCGCGACTGCTCGCGCAGGGCGGCCAGCTCGTCCCAGCGCTCGCCGGCCAGCTGTGGCGAGAGCTGCAGCGGCGTGCCGCGCAGCACCGCCTCGAGCCGCGCACGGCGCTCGTGCTGCGGCCGCTCGCGCAGGTCTTCGCCCTGCGCCTCCAGCAGGTCGTAGGCAATGAAGGTCACCGGCGCCTCGGCGAGGATCTTCTTCGTCAGCGACTTGCGGCCGATGCGCTGCTGCAGCCGCTGGAACGGCGCCAGTGCACCGTCGTTCCAGGCCACGATCTCGCCGTCGAGCACGCTGCCGTCCGGCAGGCCCTGGGCCGCCGCGACGACCTCGGGGAAGCGCTCGGTCACCAGTTCCTCGCCGCGCGACCAGATCCAGCAAGTGCCCTCGCGCCGCACGATCTGCGCGCGGACGCCGTCGTACTTCCATTCCACCAGCCAGTCGGCCGGCGACCCGAGCCGGGCATCGAAGTCTTGGTGCGGCACGTCGAGCGCGTGGGCGAGGAAGAACGGATACGGCTGGCCGGGTGCCATGCGGCCCTCGCCGGCCGGCGCGACGAGCGCCGCGAAGGCCGCTTCGTCCGGCCGCGCCTGCGCATCGGTGTAGCCCATCATGCGCTGCGCGACCAGCTTGGCGTCGATCCCCGCATGCGCCGCCAGCGCACGCTGCACCAGCAGCTTGCTGACCCCGACGCGAAAGCCGCCGCCGATCAGCTTGACGAGCAGGAAGCGCTCGGGCGCGTCGAGCTCGTCCCACCAGGAAAGCAGCTGCGCCGACTGCGCGGCAGGCTCGGACCCGCGCAGCGGCAGCAGACGCTGCTGCACCCACTGCGCCAGGCCCAGCTCGCTGCGCCGCGCGGGCGCCGGCAGCACGTGCGCGATGGTCTCGGCCAGGTCGCCCACCGCCTGGTAGCACTCCTCGAACAGCCACTCGGCGATGCCGGCGCGTTGTGCCGCCAGCGTGCGCAGCGTCGCGGTGGGCACGGTCTGCCGCGGCTTTCCGCCGGCAAGGAAATAGGTGGCCCAGGCCGCGTCAGCCGCCGGCGCCTCGGCGTAGTAGCGCTGCAGGGCGGCGAGCTTGTCGTTCGTGGCCGTGCTCGCATCGAGCTCGGCGAAGAGGCGCGCGAAGCGCTTCATGCCGGTTCCTCGTCGCCGTACTCGGTGGCGAAGGAGCCCGCCTGCAGACCCTGCTCGGCGAGCCAGCGCACCATCACCGCCTCGTAGCCGTGGGTGACGATCACGCGGCTCGCGCCGGTGGCGGCGATGGCGCGCTGCAACCCCGGCCAGTCGGCATGGTCGGACAGCACGAAGCCGCGGTCCACGCCCTGGCGGCGGCGCGCGCCGCGCAGCTGCATCCAGCCGCTGGCGAACGCATCGGCGTATTCGCCGAAGCGCTTGAGCCAGGCCGAACCCGCCACCGCCGGCGGCGCGACCACCAATGCACGGGAGAGCACCGCCTTGTCCTTCGCGTCGGTTGCGTTCTGCGTCGGTGGCAAGGCGACGCCGGCCGTGCGGTAGGCCTCGTTGAGCGGCTCCACCGCGCCGTGCACCAGGATCGGCCCGATCGAGGCGTCGACGCCGGCGAGGATGCGCTGCGCCTTGCCGAAGCTGTAGCCCATCAGCACGCTGGCGCGGCCGGCCGCGGCGTTGGCTCGCCACCAGGCGTCGATGTCGGCGAACACCTCGCGCTGCGGCCGCCAGCGGTAGATCGGCAGGCCGAAGGTCGATTCGGTGATGAAGCAGTCGCAGCGCACCGGCTCGAAGGGCGCGCAGGTGCGGTTGTCGTCGCCCGCGCCGCTGACGAAGTAGTCGCCCGAGGCCACCCACACCTGCCCGCCGTGCTCGAGCCGCACCTGCGCCGAACCAAGCACGTGGCCGGCCGGGTGCAGGCTGACGCGCACGCCGCGGTGTTCGACCGGCTCGCCGTAGGCCAGCGGCTGCAGCGTGATCTCGCCCAGCCGCGCGCGCAGCACGCCCGCGGCCGGCGTCGCGGCGAGGTAGTGGCCATGGCCACGGCGGGCGTGGTCGGCATGGGCGTGGGTGATCACTGCGCGGTCGACCGGCCGCCAGGGGTCGATGTAGAAGTCGCCCGGCGGGCAGTACAGGCCCTGCGGGCGCTGCACCACCAGGTCCATCAGTAGCGCTTCCCGGCGATCATGATCATCAGGCGCATGCCGGCGTAGGCCAGCCAGTTCGCCAGGCGCGTCGCCAGCGAGCGGCGCAGGTGTGCGTCGGGTGCCACGCGCCGGCCCTGCTGGGCGATGGCATGGCGCAGGTGGCCCATCACCTCGGCGGCGAAGGCGTCGTCGCGCACGAAGACGTTGGCCTCGCGCGCCAGCAGCAGGCTGAACGGATCGAGGTTGGACGAGCCCACCGTCGACAGCGCGCCGTGCGGCGTGTCCATCACCGCCACCTTGGCGTGCAGGAAGCTGGCCTCGTACTCGATGATCTCGATGCCGGCCTCCAGCATCGGGCCGTACACCGCGCGGCTGGCGTGGTACTGCATGAAGTATTCGTAGCGCCCCTGCAGCAGCAGCGTGATCTTCACGCCGCGGCGGGCTGCGCGGATCAGCGCCCGCTGCAGCTGGACGCCGGGCACGAAGTAGGCGTTGGCGATGACGATCTCGCGCCGCGCCTGCGAGATGGCGAGGCGATAGACGCTCTCGATGCGGCGCCGGAAGCGGAAGTTGTCGCGCAGCACCAGCGAGGCTCGCACGCCGGTGCCCATGCGCCGGCTGTGGGTTGGCTCCTCGACACCGGCGTTGGCTGCGGCACGCACCGCCGCGAGCGTGCCTTCCGGATCGGCCTGGCGCAGCTTGCGCGCGGTCTGCAGCCGCCACCACAGGCGCGTCATCGTGTCGTGCACGTCGCCGACCAGCGGGCCGCGCACGCGCACCGCGAAATCCAGCCGCGGCTGCGCCAGCGGCCCGTGATTGGGGTCGTGGTGGTCGTCGAGCAGGTTGATGCCACCGCAGAAGGCCACGTCGCCGTCGACCACGCACAGCTTGCGGTGCAGCCGGCGCCAGCCGCGCGGCACCAGCAGCCGCCAGCCGTGCGCCGGGTTGAAGACGCGCCAGCGCACCCCCGCCGCCGCCCAGCGGGCGTGCCATGCCTCGGGCACCTCGCCGGTGCCCACGCCGTCGATCACCACGCGCACCGTCACGCCGCGCGCGGCAGCGCGCTCGAGCGCCTCGGCCACCGACAGCGCCGAATGGGCGAAGTCGAAGATGTAGGTCTCGAGCATCACCTGGCTGCGCGCCGCGTCGATGGCCTGCACCATCGCCGGGAACAGCTCGACGCCGCCCTTGAGCAGCGTCAGCTCGTGTTCGGCGCGCGGCGCATCGCCCTTCATGCGAGCACGAGCTCGGCCACCAGCGGCAGGTGGTCGGACATGCGCGCCCAGGCCGTGCCGCGCGGCACCGTGCTGGACACGCAGCGCAGGCCGCGGGTGTAGATGCGGTCCAGCGAGAACACCGGCACGCGCGAGGGGAAGGTGGTCAGCCGCGCGCCGTTACCGGCGCGGTCGAGGCCGCACTCCCGCATCGGCGCATCGAGCTTCTCGCCCCAGTCGTTGAAGTCGCCGGCCACCACCAGCAACTCGCCGGCCGGCACGTGGGCCTCGATGAAGGCGGCCAGCCGTTCCACCTGTCGCACGCGGCTGGCGTGCATCAGCCCGAGGTGGGCGACGACGGCGTGCACCAGGCTGCCGTTCCAGCTCACCGGCACGTGCAGCAGCCCGCGCTGCTCGAAGCGGTGGTCGCTGACGTCGTGGTGGCCGACGTCGCCGATCGGCCAGCGCGACAGCAGCGCATTGCCGTGCTCGCCGTGCTTGGTGACCGCGTTGGTGCGGTAGGCCACCTCGTAGCCCTCGGGGGCGAGGAAATCGGCCTGGCCCTCCTTCGGCCAGCCGAACCAGGTGCGCTCGAAACGGCGCGCCTCGCGGTGGTGGAAGCTGCGCACCTCCTGCAGGAACACCAGGTCGGCGTCCAGCGCCTCGATGCCCAGGCCGAGGTTGTGGATCTCCAGGCGCTTGCGCGGGCCTACGCCGCGCACGCCCTTGTGGATGTTGTAGGTGGCCACGCGCAGGGTGTCGCCGTGGCCGTAGGTGGAATGCGGATGCGGTCTCATCGGGCGAAGCGCGGCAGTTGCAGGATGGCCTCGGCGTTGCTGAACGAGAAGCAGGCGTCGGCCGCCTCCCGCCACGGCAGCCAGCGCCAGGCGAGGTGCTCGCGCGGCGCCAGCACGATGGGCGTGTCGCGTGCCACCGTCAGGCCGAAGACATGCTCGGTGTTGCGCGTCACCCCCGGTGCATAACGATGCCGCCAGGCGGGGTAGATCTCGTAGACATTGCGCAAATTCCAGTCGACCAGCGCCTCGCGCGGCACACGCGCCGAGCCGACGACGATGCCCGTTTCCTCGGCCACCTCGCGCATGGCCGTCTCGTCGAAGGGTTCGTCCTCGCGGTCCTTCGAGCCGGTCACGCTCTGCCAGGTGCCGGGGGCGTCGGCACGCTCGATCAGCAGCACCTCGCGCTCGGGCGTGTGGATGACGACGAGCACCGATTCCGGGATCTTGTAGGGGCGTGCCATGCGCGCAAGAAGAAGGGGCGCCCGAAGGCGCCCCGTCGATTCTGCACGAGCCCCGATGCCCGTTCGCCCGTTCAGGCCAGCGGCATCGGGTTGCGCAGCCGGATGTGCAGCTCGCGCAGCTGCTTCTCGTCGACCGGGCTGGGCGCGTTGGTCAGCAGGCACTGCGCGCGCTGGGTCTTCGGGAAGGCGATCACGTCGCGCAGGCTCTCGGCGCCGGTCATCAGCATCACGAAGCGGTCCAGGCCGATGGCGATACCGCCGTGCGGCGGCGCGCCGTACTTCAGCGCGTCGAGCAGGAAGCCGAACTTCAGCTGCGCTTCCTCGGCGTCGATCTTCAGCGCGCGGAACACCTTGCTCTGCACCTCCTCGCGGTGGATACGCACCGAGCCGCCGCCGAGCTCGATGCCGTTGAGCACCACGTCGTAGGCCTTGGCGATGCAGGCGCCGGGGTTGGTCTCGAGCCAGTCCTCGTGGCCGTCCTTCGGGCTGGTGAACGGATGGTGCACCGCGTTCCAGCGCTGCGCCTCGTCGTCGTACTCGAACATCGGGAAGTCGACCACCCACAGCGGCTCCCACTGGCCCTGCACCAGGCCGCGCGCACGGCCGAACTCGCTGTGGCCGACCTTGATGCGCAGCGCGCCGATCGCGTCGTTGACGACCTTGGCCTTGTCGGCGCCGAAGAAGAGCAGGTCGCCATTGGCGGCACCGGTGCGCGCAAGGATGTCGGCGATCGCCTTGTCGTGCAGGTTCTTGACGATCGGCGACTGCAGGCCCTCGCGGCCCTTGGCCGTGTCGTTGACCTTGATCCAGGCCAGGCCCTTGGCGCCGTAGATCTTGACGAACTCGGTGTAGGCGTCGATCTCGCCGCGGCTCATCTCGCCGCCGCCGGGCACGCGCAGCGCGACCACGCGGCCGTCGGCCGCGTTGGCCGGGCCGGAGAACACCTTGAAGTCCACGTCCTTCATCACGTCGGTCAGCTCGGTGAACTCGAGCTTGACGCGCAGGTCGGGCTTGTCCGAACCGTACAGGCGCATCGCGTCGGCGTACTTCATCACCGGGAAGGCCGGCAGCTCCACGCCGATCGCGTGCTTGAAGGTGCTGCGGATCATGCCCTCGAACATCGTGCGGATCTCCTCCTCGGTGAGGAAGGAGGTCTCGATGTCGATCTGCGTGAACTCGGGCTGGCGGTCGGCGCGCAGGTCCTCGTCGCGGAAGCACTTGACGATCTGGTAGTAGCGGTCGAAGCCCGCCACCATCAGCAGCTGCTTGAACAGCTGGGGCGACTGCGGCAGCGCGAAGAACATGCCGTCGTGCACGCGGCTGGGCACGAGGTAGTCCCGAGCGCCCTCCGGCGTGCTCTTGGTGAGCATCGGCGTCTCGATGTCGATGAAGCCGTTGGCGTCGAGGAACTTGCGCACCTCCATCGCCACGCGGTAGCGCAGCATCAGGTTGCGCTGCATCGGCGGTCGGCGCAGGTCGAGCACGCGGTGCGTCAGCCGCGTGGTCTCGGAGAGGTTTTCCTCGTCGAGCTGGAACGGCGGCGTGACCGACGGGTTGAGCACCTCGATCTCGTGGCACAGCACCTCGACCTTGCCGCTGGTGATGTTGGCGTTGGTGGTGCCGGCCGGCCGCTCGCGCACCTTGCCGGTGATCTTCAGGCAGAACTCGTTGCGGATGTCCTCGGCCACCTTGAACATCTCGGGGCGGTCGGGGTCGCAGACCACCTGCACGATGCCTTCGCGGTCGCGCAGGTCGACGAAGATCACGCCGCCATGGTCGCGGCGGCGGTGTGCCCAGCCCATCAGCGTGACGGTCTGGCCGAGCAGGGCCTCGCTGACGAGGCCGCAGTACGTGGTTCTCATGGTTCTTCTCCGGAATTCGGTTCGGTGCGTGTGCGGCGTGGGGAGGTGGGGCGCTGCGGCCGGCGCGAGGCCGGGCAGCACCCCCTCAATTTCGGGCCGGTTCGGCGGCAAGCGCGGCAGCCGCCGGCAGAGGCGGCGCCACCACGCCCATCGAGATGACGTACTTCAACGCCTCGTCGACGCTCATCGCGAGCTCGATCACGTCGCGCCGCGGCACCATCAGGAAGAAGCCCGAGGTGGGGTTGGGCGTGGTCGGCACGTAGACGCTGAGGTAGTCGCCGGGCAGGTGGTGCGCCGTCTCGCCGCCAGGCTTGCCGGTGACGAAGGCGATGGTCCACGCGCCCTCGCGCGGGTACTGCACCAGCACGGCTTCGCGGAAGGCGTTGCCGCTGCTGGAGAACAGCGTGTCCGAGACCTGCTTGATCGAGTTGTAGATCGACTTGACGATCGGGATGCGGTTGAGCAGCTTGCTGCCCTGGCGCAGCCACCACTGGCCGACGATGTTGGTGGCGAAGATGCCGGTGAGCAGCAGCGCCACCAGCGTGACCACCAGCCCCAGCCCCGGGATGCGGCGCAGCATCTCCAGCGGCGCCGTGGCCGAGGCCGGCAGCACCGCCTGCGTGGCGGTGAGGAACCACCCGAACATGCCGTCGAGCAGGCCCAGCACCGACGTCAGCACCCAGATGGTGAGCGCCAGCGGCAGCCAGACCAGCAATCCGGCGATGAGGTATTTCTTCAAGGGTGGCTTTCGGCGCGCCGCCTCAATGGCAGGCGCAGGAGCCGCCGCAAGCGCCGGCGGCGGCCGTCGTGCCGCCGGAAGAACCGCCGTCGGTGGACGAGGGCGCGGCCGGCGCGGCGCTGTCGCTCTTCGTGTCGGCCGGTTTGGCGGCGCCGCCGCCGCCCTTGAAGTCGGTGGCGTACCAGCCCGACCCCTTGAGCTGGAAGCCGGCGGCGGTGAGCTGCTTGGAGAAGCTCTCGGCGCCGCAGGCCGGGCAGGTGGTCAGCACCGGGTCGGATATCTTCTGCAGCACGTCTTTCGCGTGGCCGCAGGCAGTGCAGCGATAGGCGTAGATCGGCATGGACTAAATCCTTGATGCAGAAAGGAAAACCGCAAATTATAAGGGCGCGGTGCCGGGCCTGCCGGCGCCGCGCCCGTTCGGGCGGCTCCCGCGATCAGTGGCCGGCGGCCTGGCGGCGCTCGTGGTGCGCGTGGCTGGCGGCCTGCTGCAGGGTGTGCTCGATCGAGTGGCCGTGGTTCCTGATGATCGACGGCGCCAGCGAGCCGATGACCATGAAGATCGCCGAGGCGAACAGGCCGATCAGGTTGGGCGGGATCATCGCCTCGGGCGCGAGCGTGTTGGCGCCGAGCCAGAAACCGACGCCGAACACGATGGCGGCCAGCGCCCCTTGCGTGTTGGCCTTCTTCCAGTAGGCGCCGGCCAGCAGCGGCACGAAGGCGCCGACCAGGGTCACGTTGTAGGCGTTCTGCACCATCTCGTACATGGTGCTCTTGCTGTTCACGGCGAACAGCAGCGCGGCGGCGCAGAAGGTCACCAGGATGATGCGCAGGGTCAGCAGGAACTGGCGGTCGCCCATGTTCGGCACAAAGGGGCGCAGCACGTTCTCGGTGAAGATCGCCGTGGGCGCCAGCAGCGCGCCGCTGGCGGTGGACAGGATGGCCGACAGCAGCGCGCCGAAGAACATCACCTGCGCCCACACCGGCATCTGGCCCAGCACCAGGTCGGGCAGGATGCGCTGGATCTGGCGGGCGTCGTCCGAGTCGAACAGTTCCTTCAGCCCCGGGTCGGCCACCAGCGCGGCATAGCCGATGAAGATGGGCACGAAGGCGAAGCAGAAGTAGATCAGCGCGCCCAGCACGGTGCCGCGCACGGCGGTCTTCTCGTTCTTGGCGCTGGTCATGCGCTGGAACACGTCCTGCTGCGGGATGGATCCGAAGGCGAAGGCGAAGAAGGCGCCCGCCATCGCCCAGTACGCCGCGGCATCCATCTCGGCCGGGAACATCACCAGCTTGCCCTCGGCCGCCGCCTGCGAGATCACCTTGGCCGGGCCGCCGGCCATGTCGCTGACGACGTAGGCCACCAATGACAGGCCGAAGATGATGATCACCGTCTGGAACAGGTCGGTGAAAGCCACCGACCACATGCCGCCGAAGATGGTGTAGATCAGCACCACGCCGGCGCCGATCAGGATGGCGTTGTTCAGCTCGACCGCGCCGCCGGACAGCACGTGGATCACCAAGCCCAGCGCCGTCATCTGCGCCGAGGTCCAGCCGAGATAGCTGGCGGTGATGGCCAGGCTGGTCAGCACTTCTACGCCCTTGCCGTAGCGGTGCTTGTAGAAGTCGCCGATCGTCAGCAGGTTCATCTTGTAGAACAGCTTGGCGAACAACAGCGCCGCCAGCACCAGGCAGACCGAGGCGCCGAACGGGTCGCCGGGGATGCCGTTGAGGCCGTCCTTGGCGAACGTGGCCGAGACGGCCAGCACGGTTTCGGCGCCGAACCAGGTGGCGAAGACCGTCGCCACGTTCATGTACAGAGGCAGGCTGCGGCCGGCGACGAGGTAATCCTTGGAGTTGTGCACCCGGCGCGCGGCGATCAGGCCGATGCCGATGGTCACGGCCATGTAGATGACGACGAAGGTGATCAGCACGGCTCTTTCCTCGCTGGCTAGGGAGGTGGTCGAAAAAACTGGCGCGCAGTGTACCCGCGCGTCAGCCTGTCCGTAGCAGGAACAGGGCCAGCCCCGCGCAGGCGGCCACCACCGCCCCGGCCAGCCAGAGCAGCCGCGACAGCGTGCGGTTGAGCCGGCGCTGCTCCTCCACCAGCAGTTCCAGGGCACGGGCGTCCGGCGCCGGCTCGCGCTGCAGCGCCTGGTGGATCAGCCGCGGCAGCTCGGGCAGCAGCTGCACGTAGCGCGGCGCCTCGTTCTTCAGCCGCTCGGCCAGGCCACGCCAGCCGATCTGCTCGTTCATCCAGCGCTCGAGGAAGGGCTTGGCGGTGTTCCACAGGTCGAGGTCGGGGTCGAGCTCGCGGCCCAGGCCCTCGACGTTGAGCAGCGTCTTCTGCAGCAGCACCAGCTGCGGCTGGATCTCGACGTTGAAGCGCCGCGAGGTCTGGAACAGCCGCAGCAGCACCTGGCCGAGCGAGATGTCCTTCAGCGGGCGGTCGAAGTGAGGCTCGCAGACGGCGCGGATCGCGCCTTCGAGCGCGTCGACGCGGGTCTCGCGCGGCACCCAGCCGCTTTCCACGTGCAGCTCGGCCACGCGCTTGTAGTCGCGGCGGAAGAAGGCGATGAAGTTCTGCGCCAGGTATTCCTTGTCGAACTCGGTGAGCGTGCCGACGATGCCGAAGTCCAGCGCGATGTAACGGCCGAAGGTCTCGGGCGCGATGCTCACCTGGATGTTGCCCGGGTGCATGTCGGCGTGGAAGAAGCCGTCGCGGAACACCTGGGTGAAGAAGATGGTTACGCCGTCGCGCGCCAGTTTCCGGATGTCCACCCCGGCATCGCGCAGGCGGTCGATCTGGCTGATCGGCACGCCCTTCATGCGCTCCATCACGATCACGCCCTGGGTGCACAGGTCCCAGATCATCTCGGGCACCATCACCAGCCGCAGATCCTCCATGTTGCGCCGCAGCTGGGCGGCGTTGGAGGCCTCGCGCACCAGGTCGAGTTCGTCATGCAGGTAGTTGTCGAACTCGGCCACCACCTCGCGTGGCTTCAGGCGCTTGCCGTCGACCGACAGCCGCTCGACCCACGCGGCCAGCGTGCGCATCAGCGTGAGGTCGTCGTCGATCACCTCGAGCATGCCCGGGCGCAGCACCTTGACCGCGACCTCGCGGCCGTCCTTCAGCGTGGCGAAGTGCACCTGTGCGATCGAGGCGCTGGCCACCGGTTCGGCGTCGAAGCTGGCGAAGATCTCGTCGATCGGCCGGCCAAACGCCTTCTCCACCAGCGCGCGCGACTGCGCCGCCGGGAACGGCGGCACGCGGTCCTGCAGCTTGGCGAGTTCCTCGGCGTAGTCCGGCGGCAGCAGGTCGCGCCGCGTCGACAGCACCTGGCCGAACTTGACGAAGATCGGCCCCAGCCGTTCCAGCCCCTTGCGCAGGCGCACGCCGCGCGGTTCGTCGAGGCGGCGGCCGATCGTCAGCACACGCACCAGCGCCCGCACCCAGCCCTGGCGGAAGCTGGACAGCGCCAGCTCGTCCAGCCCGTAGCGCAGAACCGTGACGCAGATGAAGACGAGCCGCCCGACGTGCCTCATCGCGGCGTCGGTCCGCCCGTGCCGTCGCGGCCGCCGCGCAGCCGCGAGGCCAGGCTGCCGATGCCGCGCACCGCCTCGCGCAGCGCCGCGGCCACGCTGCCGCCGAACTTCGACAGCTCGCGCGCCGGCGCGTCGCCGATCAGCCGGGCCAGGTCGTCTTCCAGGTCCCAGCGCAGGTTGTCGAACAGCCAGTTGACGTCGGTGGCGAACTGTGCGTCGCCGGCCACCTCGATGCGTGGCTTCTCGCCGCCGAGGGCTCGCACCAGCGCGAGCGCAGGGTTCGAGGCATCGACCGTGACGCGCAGTTCGGGCGCACCGGGCAACTCGTCGCCGCACCACTCCAGCAGGCCGGCCGGCGTGATGCGCACGCCCAGCGGCGGCACCGGCGGCAGCAGGGCCGGCCAGCCTTGCGGTTCGAGGACGAGGCATCGCCCGGCATGCGCAGCCAGGCGCTGGGCGGCCACGGGCTCGCCGGCGATGACGTGGTTGGCCAGGAGGATGGCGCGCTCGATCACCGCCCGTGAGGCGAGCGCTTGCAAGCTGTGCAGCATTCACGGATTGTAGGCACGGCGCCGTGACCCCCCCGAGTACGTGGCCCCTGTCCGGCTTCACCCCGGCCCAGAATCGAAGGGCAAAAGAACGCCATGAATACCGCTCCCACGATTCTCCTGACCGGCGCCACCGGCTTCATCGGCTCGCACACCTGGCTGGCCCTGCAGGAAGCCGGCCTGCGGGTGATCGGGCTGGACGACTTCTCCAACAGCTCACCCGAGGTGCTGGCCCGGCTGCAGCGTCTGTCCGGGCAGGCGCCGGCGTTCGAGCGCGGCGACGTCGGCGACGAAGTCGCTCTCGACGCGCTGTTCCGCCGCCATCGCATCGATGCCGTGGTTCACTTCGCCGCCTTCAAGGCGGTGGGCGAGAGCAGCGTGAGGCCGCTCGAGTACTACCGAAACAATCTTGGCGGACTGATCAACCTGACGCGGACGATGCAGCGCCACGGCTGCCGCCGGCTGGTCTTCAGCTCCAGCGCCACCGTCTACGGCCAGCCCGAGACGCTGCCGATCCGGGAAGATTCGCCGCTGGCCGCCACCAGTCCCTACGGCGCCACCAAGCTGATGGGCGAGACCATCCTGCGCGATCTCGAGCGCTCCGAGGCCGGCTGGTCGATGGCGCTGCTGCGCTACTTCAATCCGGTCGGCGCCCATGAAAGCGGCCTGATCGGTGAGGCCCCGCAGGGCACGCCGAACAACCTGATGCCCTACGTCGCGCAGGTCGCCGTGGGGCAGCGCGAGTCGCTGAAGGTGTTCGGCAACGACTACGACACGCCCGACGGCACGGGCGTGCGCGACTACATCCACGTGGTCGACCTCGCGGAGGGCCACGTGGCCGCGCTGCGCGAGCTGATGGACCGTGGCCGCTCGCTGATCGTCAACCTCGGCACGGGCCGCGGCCACAGCGTGTTCGAGGTGTTGCGCGCCTTCGGGCGCGCCTGCGGGCGCACGATCCCATACGAGATCGCGCCGCGCCGGCCCGGCGACGTGGCAGCCTGCTATGCCGACGCCTCGCGCGCGCGCGAACTACTGGGTTGGACCGCCCGGCGCGACCTCGACACGATGTGCGCCGACAGCTGGCGCTGGCAATCCTTGAACCCAAACGGCTTCAAGCCGCAACGTCCATGAAGAAGATTGACCTGCAGCCTGTGATCATGGCCGGCGGCAGCGGTACGCGCCTGTGGCCGCTGTCGCGCGCCCAGTATCCCAAGCAGTTCCTGGTGCTCACCGGCGACCGCAGCTTGTTCCAGCAGGCGGCGATGCGCATCGCCGGCCTCGGCGCTAGCGATATCGCGGTGGCCCCACTGTGCGTGGTCGGCAACGAGGAGCATCGCTTCCTGATGCTCGAGCAGCTGCGCGAACTCGGTGCCACCGACGCGACCCTGCTGCTCGAGCCGATGGGCCGCAACACCGCGCCCGCGATGACGCTGGCCGCGCTGCAGGCGACGCAGTCTGGACGCGACCCGGTGCTGGTGGTCACGCCGGCGGACCAGACCGTGGTCGACGAGGCCGCGTTCACTGCGGCCCTGCAGCGCGCGGCACGGCTGGCCGAAGGCGCGGCGATCGTGATCTTGGGCGTGCGCCCGGATCGGCCCGAGACCGGCTATGGGTACATCAAGTCCGGCGGTGCTGAGGCCGGCTGCCTGCGCGTCGAGCGCTTCGTCGAGAAGCCCAGCCTCACCACCGCCCAGCGCTACCTCGCCGACGGCGAGCACTACTGGAACAGCGGCATGTTCGTGGTTCGCGCCTCCACTTGGCTGGCGGCGATCGAGCGTTTCCGTCCCGACATTGCCGAAGCCACACGACGCGCCTGGGAGGGTCGGCAGACGGACGCCTCCTTCATGCGTCCCGGGCGTGCGCTGTTCGCGGCGATTCCCGCCGAGTCGATCGACTACGCGGTGATGGAGCCCGTCTCCACGAGTACCGGCAGCTTCGAACTGCTCATGGTGCCGCTGGACGCCGGCTGGAACGACCTCGGCGCGTGGGAGGCCGTCTGGCAGGCCAGCGCGAAGGACGACGCCGGCAATGCCACACGCGGAGACACTGTGATTCGCGACAGCCGCAACACCCTGATTCACGCCACCAGCCGGCTGGTCGGCGTCGTGGGCCTGGACGACGTGGTCGTGGTCGAGACTCCGGACGCGGTGCTGGTGGCCGACCGCAGCCGCAGCCAAGAGGTCAAGCAGATCGTCGGCGAGCTCGAGCGCGCTGGGCGCAGCGAGCGGACGCTGCACCGCTTGGCGCACCGTCCCTGGGGCTGGTACGACAGTATCGATGCCGGGAGCCGCTTTCAGGTTAAGCGCATCATGGTCAAGCCCGGCGCTTCGCTGAGCCTGCAGATGCACCACCATCGCGCCGAGCATTGGATCGTAGTCAGTGGCACGGCTGAGGTCACCTGCGGCGACCGCAAGCTGCTGCTGACGGAGAACCAGAGCACCTACATTCCGCTCGGCGAAACGCACCGCCTCGCCAACCCGGGCAAGGTGCCGCTGGAGATCATCGAAGTGCAGTCGGGTAGCTACCTCGGAGAAGACGACATCGTCCGCTTTGAGGACACGTACGGCCGCGTAGAGTGACTTTCGGCAGCCCGGTGTGCCCCCGAACGGGAGGGTGCGTCCGGGCCTCGCCATCAACGACAATCCGCAGCAATCCCAATCCGGCGCCGGCTCGCCCGGGCGCGACAACCCAAATCGCATGAAAGTCCTCGTCACAGGCGCCGCCGGATTCATCGGCATGCACGTCTCGCAGATCCTGCTCGCGCGCGGCGACGAGGTTGTCGGCCTCGACAACCTCAACGACTACTACGACCCGCAACTCAAGCTCGACCGCCTCGCTCGGCTCACGCCGAAACCCGGATTCCGCTTCGTCAAGATGGACGTGGCCGACCGCGAAGGCGTCGCACGTCTGTTCGCCGAAGAGAAGTTCGACCGCGTGGTCCATCTCGCCGCGCAGGCCGGTGTGCGCTATTCGCTGGTCAACCCGCACGCCTACATCGACAGCAACATCGTCGGCTTCACCAACATCCTCGAGGGCTGCCGCCACAACGGCGTGCAGCACCTGGCCTACGCGTCGAGCTCGAGCGTCTACGGTGGCAACACCGCGATGCCGTTCTCCGAGCACCACAACATCGACCATCCGGTGAGCCTGTAAGCGGCCACCAAGAAGGCCAACGAGCTGATGGCGCACACCTACAGCCATCTGTTCAGGCTGCCGACCACCGGCCTGCGCTTCTTCACGGTCTACGGCCCCTGGGGACGTCCG
>NZ_JBFXIO010000010.1:28885-31283 GCF_050175855.1 Piscinibacter sp. | reverse complement strand
ACCCTGATCGAACTGATGATCGTCGTGGCGATCATCGGCATTCTGGCGGCGGTTGCGCTGCCGGCTTACCAGGACTACACGATCCGCTCGCGCGTGACCGAAGGTCTGAACCTGGCCGGTCCGCTGAAGGGCAACATCGTTGACACGTTCGGTTCGCGCGGTGGTGTGGCGCTGGCTGGCTGTGCTGACCCGTGCACGGCGAACCCGCCCGCCAATGCGTTCGGCTTCCAGTTCACTCCGACCAAGTACGTCGAGGGCATCGCGATTGCCGACGTTGCCGCCGTCCCGGTCCTGGGGGATGGCACGATCACCATCAACTACGCCGGCGCTGTCGGCGTGCCGTCGATCTTCGTTCGCCTGATCCCGGGCACGACGCTGAACCCTGCCACCGGCGTCCTGGCCGGCCCGATGCAGGCTGGCGCTCCGGTGGACTGGGCTTGCCAGGCCGGTTCGACGGCTGCCGGCAGCGAGACGACGGTTCACAAGTACGTTCCCGCGAACTGCCGCTTCTAAAGTCTGCTACGTTATGAAGGAGGGTGCCTCGGCGCCCTCCTTTTTCATTGGGGGCCCGGAAGTGCCGCGGCCCGGGGCAAAGGTCGAATCTTCTGTTCGATGAAGCTACGTCTTCCGCAAGCCAACCTGCGTTCGCGGCTCCAGGCCGCCGGCCTGCACTTCTGCCTCAGCCTGGCGGTGGCCATCCTGGCGGCCGTGCTCGTGTTTGGCGTGTGGTATCCCTGGCCGTACCGCATCATCTCCGGGGGGAAGGAGCTCTTCTGGCTGCTTACCACCGTCGATGTGATCCTCGGTCCCCTGCTCACCTTCGCGGTCTTCGACCTGGCCAAGGGCCGGCGCCACCTGCAGCGCGACTTGGCGGTGATCGTCGTGCTGCAGGTGGCGGCGCTGGCCTATGGTCTGCACACGGTGTATCAGGTGCGCCCGGTGGCGTTGGTTTTCGAAGTCGACCGCTTCCGAGTCGTCACCGCGAACGATGTCTACATGGACGATCTGCCCAAGGCACCGGAGGCCTATCGGCATCTCCCGCTGACGGGGCCGTGGGTGCTAGGAGCCCGACGTCCGCGCGACGGCGCCGAGAACACGGAGGCGCTCATCAAGGGTTTCGAGGGCTACGACATCGGCCAGCGACCCCTCTTCTGGCAGCCTTACGAGCAGTCCCGGGACGATGTGCAGCAGCGAGCGCGACCGGTTTCGGTCCTGATCGCCCGCTACCCCGCTAGCAGGCAAGACCTCGAAGCGCGCCTTCGCGAAGCGGGCGTCCGCGTCGAAGAAGCTCGATTCGCGCCCATCGTGGCTCGACAGGACTGGGTGGCGCTCCTGGATGCGCGAGGCAACGTGGTCGGCTTCATCGCGCTCGACGGCTTCTTCTGATGGGCGCTGCGCTGCGCGGCGACTGGCTGGTCGCGGCGGCGGCCGCCGTGGCCGCGCCGACGCTGATCGCCTTCAACCTGCCGCCGTCGGCCACGTTCCTCAACCAGACCGCTGCGATGGTGGGCTGGGGCGCCTGGGCCCTGATGCTGGCAGTGGCCCTGCCTCGCGGTGCCGCCAGTGCCCTGGGCAGCGCCGGAACCAGCGCCCTGCTCGCGGCCTTGCTGCTGGTGGCGGCCAGTGCCTTCGCATCACCGCTGTGGGCCAGGCTGCCCTGGAGCCTGGCCCTGCCTGCACTGGGCATGCTCGCGGCGGCGATGCTCGTGGCTGCGCTGGCGAGCGCGCTGCAGCGCAGCGGCCACGCAGAAGACGCCTTCGCCGCCTTCTGCGTCGCGCTGCTGATCGCCGGCGTGGCCGGCACGCTGATCGGCTTCGTGCAGGTCTACGCGCCGCAGTGGGCCGACGGCACCTGGATCGCCGTCAGCGCCAACGGCGACCGGGCGGTGGGCAACCTGCGCCAGCCCAACCACCTCAGCAGCCTGCTGCTGTGGGCGATGATCGCCACCGTCTGGCTGGGCGAGGGCGGGCGGCTGCCGCGCCGGTTGGTGCCCGCAGTGCTGTTGCTGCTGCTGGCCGGCGTGGTGCTCACCGCCTCGCGCACCGGCATGGTCGGTGCGGCGCTGCTGGCTCTGTGGGGCGTCGTCGATCGCCGGCTGTCGCGCGCCGCGCGGGTCCAGCTCTGGCTGGTGCCGCTGGCCTACTGGGCCTTCTACGAGCTCTACGCCGCGATCGCGCACCACCACGCGACGGTGTTCGGCGGCGAGGTGCAGCTGCAGAAATCCGACATCTCCAGCTCGCGCTTCGCCATCTGGTCCGA
The DNA here is from genome assembly GCF_050175855.1 of Piscinibacter sp. Taxonomy (GTDB): domain Bacteria; phylum Pseudomonadota; class Gammaproteobacteria; order Burkholderiales; family Burkholderiaceae_C; genus Piscinibacter. The sequence continues at coordinate 29,023 of NZ_JBFXIO010000010.1, read as the reverse complement.
CACGCTGTCGCTGATCGCCGCGCACCCTTGGGCCGGCGTGGGCTTCGGCGAGTTCAACTTCGCCTGGTCGCTGAATGTCTTCCCGAACCGGCCGATCGCCTTCTTCGACCACACCCACAACCTGCCGCTGCACCTGGC
>NZ_JBFXIO010000010.1:0-28785 GCF_050175855.1 Piscinibacter sp. | reverse complement strand
TGATCGCCGCGCACCCTTGGGCCGGCGTGGGCTTCGGCGAGTTCAACTTCGCCTGGTCGCTGAATGTCTTCCCGAACCGGCCGATCGCCTTCTTCGACCACACCCACAACCTGCCGCTGCACCTGGCGGTGGAGCTCGGCCTGCCGCTGGCCGCCGTGGTGATCGCGCTGCTGCTGTTCGCCCTGTGGCGCGGCTGGCGGGGCTCGCTCGACGGCGCGCCGGCCGACATGGCGATGCGCCGCGCCGCGCTGGCGATGGTGGTGATGATCACGCTGCACAGCCTGCTCGAATATCCGCTGTGGTACTCGTACTTCCTGCTGCCGGCCGCCTTCGCCTTCGGTCTGGCGCTCGGCGGCCCGGCGCCGGCGGCGATGACGGCCCCGTCGCCGCCGCGCGCCAGCGGCTGGCTGCTGGCGGCCACGCTGGTGCTGCTGGGCGGCGCGGCGGCGCTGGTCGACTACCAGCGCGTGGTGGTGATCTTCGCGCCGCCGGCGAATGCAGCGCCGCTGGCGCAGCGCATCGAGCAGGGGCGCAAGAGCTGGTTCAACGGGCACCACGCCGACTACGCCGCGGCCACCAGCTCGCCGCAGCCCTCGCTGCAGATGCCGTCCTTCGCCCGCGCGACGCACTACCTGCTCGACACCCGCATCATGATGGCCTGGGCCAAGGCGCTGGCCGAGTCGGGCGAGATCGACAAGGCGCGCCACCTGGCCGCGAGACTGCGCGAGTTCCGCAACCCGCTGTCGACGGAGTTCTTCGCCGAGTGCGACAAGGCGGTGCCCGCAGGCGTGGCGAAGCCGTTCCAGTGCGAGCCGCCGCAGCGGCGCTACGACTACACCGACTTCAGGTAGAGGAGTCCGAGGTCAGGCTGCCACCCAGTCGCCGCTCTTGCCGCCGTGCTTCTCGAGCACGCGGATGCCGTCCATCACCATGCCGCGGTCGGCGGCCTTGCACATGTCGTAGACGGTGAGCAGGCCCACCTGCACCGCGGTCAGTGCTTCCATCTCGACGCCGGTGCGGCCGAGCGTCTCCACCTGCGCGGTGCAGCGAACGCTGTTGCCGGCCTCGTCGATCTCGAAGTCCACTGCCACGCGAGTGATCGGCAGCGGGTGGCACAGCGGGATGAGCTCAGCCGTGCGCTTGGCGGCCTGGATCGCGGCGATGCGCGCCACGCCGATCACGTCGCCCTTCTTCGCCGTGCCCGCGGTGATCAGCGCCAGCGTGGCCGGCTGCATGCGGATGGTGCCGGTGGCGCGCGCGACGCGGTGCGTCTCGCTCTTGGCCGACACGTCGACCATGTGGGCCTGGCCTTGGGCGTCGAAGTGGGTCAGCGGGGAGGACATGGGAGGAAACACTCGGGAAACGTTTCGGGGGCATGATAGCGACGCACCGGGCGCCGCCGCGGCGCGTGCCCCTATCCCCGTGACGACCACCTTTCCCCGCACCCGCCGCTGGCTCGCCGCGCTCGTCGCCGCCAGCCTGCTCGCACCGGCCGCGCCGCTGCGTGCGCAGAACAACCTGCCGGCGCTCGGCGACGCCGCCACCGAGGATTTCGGCGTGGCCACCGAGCGCCGCGTCGGCGAGCAGATCATGCGCGAGATCCGCCGCGACCCGGCCTACCTCGACGACCCGCTGCTGCTCGAGTACGTGCAGTCGCTGTGGGCCCCGCTGGTGGTGCAGTCGCGCCGCGACGGCCACATCACGCCCGACATCGATGCACGCTTCGCCTGGGAGGCCTTCCTGGTGCGCGATCACAGCGTCAACGCCTTCGCGCTGCCCGGCGGCTACATCGGCGTGCACCTCGGGCTGATCGCCATCACCGGCTCGCGCGACGAGCTCGCCTCGGTGCTCGCCCACGAGCTGACCCACGTCACCCAGCGCCACATCGCGCGCGGCATCGCCAACAGCCGCCGCCAGTCGATGATCAGCCTGGCGGCGATGCTGATCGGCCTGATCGCTGCGAGCCGCGCGAACAGCGTCGACGGCGCGAACGCCGCGATCATCGGCGGGCAGGCCGGCATGATCCAGGGCCAGCTCAACTTCTCGCGCGACATGGAGCGCGAGGCCGACCGCATCGGCTTCCAGCTGCTCACCGGCGCCGGCTTCGCGCCTTCCGGCATGGCCTCGATGTTCGAGAAACTCGACCAGGCTTCGCGGCTGAACGACAGCGGCGGCTACCCCTATCTGCGCTCGCACCCGCTGACCAGCGAGCGCATCGGCGAGGCGCGCTCGCGCTTGGGCACCGAGCAGGCCCGGCCGGCACCGGGGCCCTTGAGCGCCGGCCTCGACCATGCCTTCGCCATGGCACGCGCCCGCGTGCTGATGGACCCCCGCGTCGACGCGCTGCGCCGCTGGCAGGCCCAGGACGGGCCGCGCAACGACCTCACCGCGGCGCAGAAGCTCGCCGACCTCTACAGCAGCGCGCTGGCCTCGGTGCTGCTGCGCGACACCGAGCGGGCCGACGGCGCCGTCGCCCGCCTGCAGTCACTGCTGGCCGACAGCCCGCGCCAGGATGCCAAGGCCGTGCGCTGGGCAGCGATGCTCAAGGGCGAGGCGCTGCTGGCGCGCGGCGATGCCGATGGCGCCGCCGCAGCGCTCAAGCCGCTGTCTGGCGACGCCAGCCGGCCGGCGCTGCTGATGAATGCCGAGGTCGCCCTGGCCGGCGCCGGCGGCATGGCCGCCCTGCGCCGCAGCGCCGAGGAACTGCAGACGCGCGTGGCCGTGCAGTCGTCCGACGCCACCGCCTGGGCGCTGCTCGGCCGCCTGTGGGCGAAGGCCGGCGAGCCGCTGCGCTCGCGGCGCGCCGAGGGCGAAGCCGCATATGCGCTGGGCGATCTGCGCGGCGCCATCGACCGATTCCGTGCCGGGCAGGGCCAGGTTCGCCCCGGCAATGCGTCGGACTTCATCGAGGCCTCGGTGATCGATTCGCGCCTGCGCGAGGTGCAGGCGCAGCTGCGCGCCCTGATCGCCGAGCAGCAGGAACAGCAGCGCTGACGCCGCCGCGGCGCGCGTAGACTGCCCCGCGGATGGCGATCCAGGGGGCGTGATGAACCACAAGAACAGGCGCGGCGCCGCGGCGCTGCTGCTCGCGGCGCTGGCCGCGGCGGCGCAGGCGGCCAGCATCAGCGGCGTGACGCCGCGCGGCGAGGTGGTGCAGGTGCGGCAGGTGACGCTGCGCTTCAGCGAAGCCGTCGTGCCCTTCGGCGATCTGCGCCTGCCCGACCCCGCCGGCGTGGCCTGCGACGGCCCGGCAGTGGCGGGCAGCGGCCGCTGGTCCAACGACCGGGTGTGGCTGTACGACTTCGAGGCACCGCTGCCCCCCGGCACGCGCTGCACCATCAAGGTCAAGGCCGACTGGAAGCCGCTGAACGGCACCCTGACCGGTGCCACCGAGTTCGCCTTCCAGACCGGTGGCCCGGCCGTGGTCACCGCGCAGCCCTGGAGCGGCAGCAGCATCGAGGAAGACCAGCACTTCCTGCTGCGACTGAGCGGCGCGGCCTCGCCGGCCAGCGTGGCGGCCCACGCCTGGTGCGAGGTCGAGGGCATCGGCGAGCGTGTGCCCGTTCGCATCGTCGGCGGCGCCGAGCGCGAGGCGGTTCTGAAGGCACGGCGCCTGCAGAAGGAAGGCGATCGCGCGCTGCTGCTGGCCTGCCAGCGCCCGCTGCCGAACGACGTGCGCGTGCGCCTGGTGTGGGGCCGCGGCATCGCAGCACAGGTCAACCCGAAGGTGGTGACGAGCGCCGAGCAGCACTTCGACTACCGCGTGCGCAGCGCCTTCCTGGCCGAGTTCGGCTGCGAGCGCGAGCGTGCCAGCGCGCCCTGCCTGCCGATCCGGCCGATGACGCTGAGCTTCTCGGCGCCGATTGCGCGTGCGCTGGCCGAGCAGGTTCGCCTGAAGCCGGCCTCCGGGGGCGCCGCGCTCGCCCCGAAGTTCGACCGCGACGACAAGGCTGCCGAGACCACGCGCGTGGAGTTCCCGATCCCGCTGGCCGAGAACGCCGCGTACACGATCGAGCTGCCTGCCGGCCTGAAGGACAACGCCGGCCGCGCGCTGGCCAACGCGGCGAGCTTCCCGCTGAAGGTGGCCATGGGCGACGCGCCGCCGATCGCCAAGTTCGCCGCGGCACCCTTCGGCATCGTCGAGCGCGAGGGCGCCGGCGCGGTGCTGCCGGTGACGCTGCGCCACGTGCAGGGCGACCTGCGCCCCGCGGCCGCCGGTGGCGTGGTGCGCACACGGCTGCTCGCCAGCGATGCCGACGTGCTCGCCTGGTACGCGAAGCTGCAGCAGCACCACGAGACGCAGCGTAGCGCGAAGGAGCTCGGCCGCCCCGAGCGCGAGTGGTTCGACACCGTCGAGGAACGCGATCCGAAGGGCCGCGTGGTGAAGCGCCTCGTCGAGCGCTATGTCGCCACGCGCGAGGTCTCGCTGCTCGCCGCCGATGCGCAGGCGCAGCGCCTGGAGCTGCCGCAGCTCGCCGGCGGCGACCCCCGGCCTTTCGAGGTGGTCGGCATCCCGCTCGCGCAGCCGGGCTTTCACGTCGTCGAGATCGAGTCGCGCCGCCTCGGCGCCTCGCTGCTCGACCGCCCCGCGCCGATGTTCGTGCGCACCGGCGTGCTCGCCACCAACCTCGGCGTGCACGTGAAGATCGGCCGGGAGAACGCACTGGTCTGGGTCACCACGCTCGACCGCGGCCGGCCCGTGCAGGGCGCCGGCGTCACCGTCAACGATTGCCGCGGCCAGCCGCTGTGGCAGGGCACGAGCGATGCCAGCGGCATCGCCCGGATCGAGCAAGCGCTGGTAGAACAAGGCGAGTGCCCGGCCGATGGCGGCTTCTTCGTCACCGCGCGCCACACCGACGCAAAGGGTGTGGTCGACATGGCCTTCGTGTTCAGCAGCTGGCAGAAGGGCATCGAGCCCTGGCGCTTCGGCGTGCCCACCGGCGCCGGCCCCGAGGCGGAGGTTCGTGCCCACACGGTGTTCGACCGCACGCTGCTGCGCGCCGGCGAGACGGTGTCGATGAAGCATTTCGTGCGCAGCGAAACGCGCAGCGGCCTCGCGCCGCTGGCCCGTGAAATGTTGCCCGACCGGGCCATCGTCGTGCACGAGGGCAGCGGCGAGGAGTTCGAGCTGCCGCTGGCGTGGAACGGCACCCGCAGCGCGACCTCGCGCTGGAACATCCCGGCCTCCGCCAAGCTCGGCAGCTACCGCGTGATGCTGCAGCGATCGAGCGACGACGACGCGCGGCAGCGCCGCTGGGACAGCGGCGACTTCCGCGTCGAGGAGTTCCGCGTGCCGCTGGTCGATGCGCGCCTGGCCGGTCCGAAGCAGATTCCGATCGCGCCCACGGCGCTCGATCTTGCCGTGCAGCTCAACTTCATGTCCGGCGGGGCGATGGGCAACGCACCGCTGAAGGCCACGGCCTTGCTGCGCGAGCGCGGTGTGTCGATGACGGGCTTCGAGGAATTCAGCTTCCAGCCGCCGCGCGGCCTGGCCGCGAACGAGCCGGAAGACGAAGACACACCGCGCAGCGACGGCCGGCTGGTGGCCGACAAGCTCGCGCTGACGACGGACAAGCAGGGCGCCGCCACTGTGGCCCTGAAGTCGCTGCCGACAATCACGCGGCCGAGCGAGCTGCTCGCCGAAGTGACCTACAACGACCCCAACGGCGAGGCGCAGACCGTCTCGACCACGCTGCGCCTGTGGCCGAGCGCGGTGGTGCCCGGCATCCGCGCCGGCTCCTGGGCCAGCGCGCGCGGCCAGGTGAACCTCACCGCGCTGGCGCTGGACACCACCGGCAAGCCTCTCAAGGGCCAGGCGCTCGAGGTGCGCGCGCGGCTGGCGCAGGTGATCAGCACGCGCAAGCGCATCGTCGGCGGCTTCTACGCCTACGACAACCGCACCGAGGTGAAGGAACTCGGCACGCTGTGCAGCGGCACGAGCGACGACCGCGGCCAGCTCGAGTGCGAGGCGAACCTCGACAGTGCCGGCCAGGTGGAGCTGATCGTCTCGGCGAAGGACGGCGCCGGCAACGTGGCCGAAGCCGCAACCAGCGTGTGGATCACGCGCCAGGGCGAACTCTGGTTCGCGCAGGACAACGACGACCGCGTCGACCTGTTGCCCGAGAAGAAGCGCCACGAGCCCGGCGAGACCGCGAAGCTGCAGCTGCGCATGCCCTTCCGCGCTGCCACCGCGCTGGTGGCCATCGAACGCGAGGGCCTCATCGACACGCGCGTGGTCACCCTGCGCGGCGACGACCCGACGATCAGCGTGAAGATCGAGAAGGGCTGGGCGCCGAACGTCTACGTCAGCGTGCTGGCGCTGCGCGGCCGCATCCGCGAGGTGCCGTGGTATTCGCTGTTCCAGTGGGGCTGGCGGCAGCCGCTGGACTGGTGGCGCGCCTGGCGTGACGAGGGGCCGGAATACCAGCCGCCCACCGCGATGGTCGACCTGGCCAAGCCGGCCTTCAAGCTCGGCGTGGCGGCGCTGAAGGTCGGGCTGGCCGAGCACGAGCTGCAGGTGAAGGTGACGGCCGACCAGCCGCAGTACGCCGTGCGCCAGACCGCGAAGGCGCGCGTGCAGGTGCTGCACGCCGGCGCGCCGCTGGCCGGCACCGAGGTGGCCTTCGCGGCGGTGGACGAGGGCCTGCTCGCGCTGCGCGGCAACGACTCGTGGGACCTGCTGCACGCCATGCTGCGCGAGCGCGCCTGGGGCGTGGCCACCGCCACCGGCCAGAGCGAGATCGTCGGCCGCCGCCACTACGGCCGCAAGGCGGTGGCGGCCGGCGGCGGCGGCGGGCGCGGCGGCGCGCGCGAGCTGTTCGACACGCTGCTCGTTTGGAAGGAGCGCGTGGTGCTCGATGCCAAGGGCGAGGCGCTCATCGACGTGCCGCTCAACGACTCGCTGACCAGCTTCCGCCTGGTGGCCATCGCCGACGACGGCGCGCAGCGCTTCGGCAGCGGCGCCACCAGCATCCGCGTGACGCAGGACCTGCAACTGCTGCCCGGCCTGCCGCCGCTGGTGCGCGAGGGCGACCGCTTCGTCGCCATGATGACCCTGCGCAACACCACCGAGCGGCCGATGAAGGTGCGCGCCACGCTGGCCGGCACGGTGAACAGCGGCAGCGGCGACATCGTGCGCACGCCGCTGAACCTGCCGCCGCAGGAGCTGAGCCTGGCCCCCGGCGCAGCGCAGGAGATCGGCTGGCCGGTGGACGTGCCCGGGCAGGCCTTCAGCATCGCCTGGGAGGGCGCCATCGAAGAGCAGGGCGGATCGGCGAAGGACCGGCTCAAGCTCACGCAGCTCGTCGGCGCCGCCGTGCCGGTGCGCGTGCTGCACGCCACGCTGGCGCAGCTCGACGGTCGCTTCACGATGCCGGTGGCGGCGCCGGCCGACGCGCTGCCCGCTGCCGGGGCGAAGCTCGGCGGCATCACCGTCGGCCTGCAGCCGAAGCTCAGCGGTGCGCTGCCGGGAATGCGCCGCTTCTTCGAGACTTATCCTTTCGCCTGCCTGGAGCAGAAGGTGGCCAAGGCGGTGGGTCTGCGCGATGCGGCGCTGTGGGGTGAGGTGAGCAATGCGTTGCCCACCTACCTCGACGCCGACGGCCTGGCGAGCTACTTCCCGCCGCGCGCCGGAGACGGCGCGCGTGGCAGCGACCGACTCACCGCCCACCTGATCGCCGCCGCACACGAGGCGGGCTTTACGCTGCCGGAGGCGGCCCGCGGCGCGATGCTCGACGGCCTGACGGCGTTCGTCGAGGGCCGCATCGAGCGACGGTTCTGGTCGCCGCGCGCCGATCTCGACGTGCGCAAGATCGCCGCGATCGAGGCCCTGTCGCGCCATGGCCGCGCGCAGCCGAGGATGCTCGGCTCGGTCAACCTCACGCCGAACCTCTGGCCGACGGCCGCGGTGATCGACTGGCTGGCCATCCTGCGCCGCGTCGAGGGCATCCCCGAGCGGGCGAAGCGCATGGACGAAGCCCAGCAGATCCTGCGTTCACGCCTCAGCTTCGCCGGCACCACCTTGCGCTTCTCCACCGAGGACGAGGACTTCTGGTGGTGGCTGATGGACAGCGCCGATGCCAACGCCGCCAAGCTCATCCTCGCCACGCTCGATGAGCCCGGCTGGAAGGACGACCTGCCGCGCCTGGTGGTCGGCAGCCTGGCGCGGCAGAAGCGCGGGGCCTGGCTCACCACCACCGCCAACCTCTGGGGTTCGCTGGCGCTCGACAAGTTCGCGGCGAAGTTCGAGAGCGTACCGGTGGTAGGGCGCAGCGTGGCGAGCACGGGCGGTGCGCCGCAGACCCTCGACTGGTCGAAACAGCCGGAGGGCACTCGCCTCGCGCTGCCCTGGCCCGCCGGTGCCGGCACGCTGGACGTCACGCACGAGGGTGCCGGACAACCCTGGCTCACCGTGCAGAACCTCGCGGCGATCCCGCTGAAGGCGCCGCTGCGTGCCGGTTATGCGATCACGCGCAGCGTCGAAGCCGTCGAGCAGAAGGAGAAGGGCCGCTGGTCGCGCGGCGACGTGATGCGCGTGCGCCTGGTGATCGAGGCGCAGTCCGACATGACCTGGGTGGTGGTGAGCGACCCGGTGCCCGGCGGCGCCACGCTGCTCGGCTCGGGCCTCGGCCGCGATTCGGCGATCGCCACGCGCGGCGAGAAGCGCGAGGGCACGGCCTGGCCGGCCTTCGAGGAGCGCAGCTTCGAGGCCTTCCGCGGCTACTACGAATACCTGCCGCGCGGCCGGCACGTGGTCGAGTACACGCTGCGACTGAACAACCCCGGCCGCTTCGCGCTGCCGCCCACGCGCGTCGAGGCCATGTACGCGCCGGAGACCTTCGGCGAGCTGCCCAACGCGGCGGTGGAGGTGGCGCCGTGAGGCGGCTGCTCGCGGCCGCTGCGCTGGCGTGGCCGCTTTCCGCGCAGGCGCTGCCGAGCTTCGACGAGGTGCGCGCCGCGCACCGACCTTCCGACATCGTGCTGCTCGACCGCCACGGCGTGCCGGTGCAGACGCTGCGCGTCGACCACTCGGTGCGCCGCCTACCCTGGGTGCCCATCGAGGAGATGTCGCCGGCGCTGCTGCGCGCCATCGTGCTCAGCGAGGACAAGCGCTTCCACGAGCACAGCGGCATCGACTGGCGCGCGGTCGCCGCCAGCGCCTGGGGCAACCTGTGGAACACACGCACGCGCGGCGCCTCGACGCTGACCATGCAGCTCGCCGGCCTGCTCGACGAGGGCCTGGCGCGGCCCGCGGGCGGCCGAAGCGTGGCGCAGAAACTCAGCCAGGCCCTCACCGCCACGCAGCTCGAGCGGCACTGGCGCAAGAGCCAGATCCTCGAGGCCTACCTCAACTCGGTGCCGCTGCGCGGTGAGCTGGTGGGCGTGAGCGCGATCGCGCAGACGCTGTTCGGCAAGCATGCCCGCGGGCTCGACGACACCGAGGCGGCCATCGTCGCCGCATTGGTGCGTGCACCCAACGCCGAGCCGCAGCGCGTGGCGCAGCGCGCCTGCGAGGTGCTGCGCCAGCAGTCGCGCGGCTGTGACGGCATCGCCGTGATCACCGAGGCGGCGCTGGGGCGGCGTGGCGGCATGCCCCTGGGCGAGCAGCTCGCGCCGCACTTCGCCCGGCAGGTGATTGCCGCGGCCGGCCCGGCACGGCAGGCGAGTACGCTCGACGCGCGCGTGCAGCGCCTGGCGATCGCGGCGCTGCGCCGCCAGCTGGCCGAGCTGACGGGTCGCAACGTCGAGGATGGCGCCATCGTCGTGCTCGACAACGCCAGCGGTGAGGTGCTGGCCTGGGTCGGCGCCAACGGCGCCACCTCGGCGGCAGCGCAGGTCGACGGCGTGCTGGCGCGGCGCCAGCCCGGCTCGACGATCAAGCCCTTCGTCTACCAGCTCGCCTTCGAGCGCCGGCTGCTCACGCCGGCCAGCCTGCTCGACGACTCGCCGGCGCAGATCGCCACCGCCGCCGGCCTGTATTTGCCGCAGAACTACGACCGCGACTTCAAGGGCTGGGTGAGCGTGCGCACGGCGCTGGGCAACAGCCTGAACGTGCCGGCGGTGCGCGCCGGCGCGATGCTCGGCCCGGATGCACTGTTTGCGCGGCTCGATGCATTCGGCTTGGCGCCGAGCGAGAGCGGAGGCTTCCACGGCCACGCGCTGGCCCTCGGCAGTGCCGACGTGACGCTGCTCGCGCTGACAAACGCCTACCGCACGCTGGCGCGCGGCGGCGTCTACAGCGCGCCTTCGCTGCGCGGCAGGGCCCGCGCCGAACGCCGCGTGGCCGAGGCCGCGGCGGTGCACCTGGTCGTCGACATCCTGGCCGACAACGCGGCACGCGCACGCACCTTCGGCCTGGCGAGCTCGCTGGCCACGCGCGGCTTCGCGGCGGTCAAGACCGGCACCAGCAAGGACCTGCGCGACAACTGGTGCATCGGCTTCACCGACCGCTACACGGTCGGCGTGTGGGTGGGCAACGCCAGCGGCGAGGCGATGCACGAGGTCTCGGGCGTCAGCGGCGCGGCGCCGATCTGGCACGAGATCGTCACGGCGCTGCATGCCGGGCAGCCCTCGCGCCCGCCGCCGCGTCCCGCCGGCGTGGTGAGCCAGCGCGTGGCTTTCGAGGCCGACCGCGAGCCGGCGCGCGACGAGCTGTTCCTCGCCGGCGCCGCGCAGGCCCGGCAGCGCGAGACCGCGCAGCTCGCGCCGCAGCGCGCCTTCGGCATCACCAGCCCGCGCGACGGCAGCCGCTTCGCGCTCGACCCCGACATCCCGCCGTCGGCGCAGCAGATCGTCTTCGAGGGCGAGCGCGGCACCTGGGTGCTCAACGGCCGGCGCATCGGGCAGGGCGCGGCCGTCCGCTGGGCGCCCTGGCCGGGCCGGCACGAGCTGGAACTGCGCGACGCGCGCGGGCGCGTGCTGCAGACGGTGCGATTCGAGGTGCGCGGCGCGACGCTGCGCAGCGCCGCGGCGACGGCGCGTTCAGGCGGCTGAGATGGCGCTCGGGAACAGGCGCTCCATTGCCGCGTCGATCACGATGCCGCAGACGCTGTAGATCAGCGAGCCGATCAGAGCCGCACCGAAGCCGTTGACGGCGAAGCCGTCGAGAACGTAGGCGGCGGCCCAGAACATCAGCGCATTGATGACGAACAGGAACAGGCCCAGCGTCAGCAGCGTGACCGGCAGCGTCAGCAGCACCAGCAGCGGGCGCAGCAGCGTATTGAAGATGCCGATCACGAAGGCCGCGATCATCGCCGAGGCGAAGCTCGTGACCGCGACACCGGTGTAGAGATAGGCCACCAGCAGCAGTGCCGATGCCAGCAGCAGCCAACGCACGATGATCTTCATGCGAGAAGAATAACCGCATTCCCCCAGGTTTCCTGGGGAGAAGTGATGACGGGCGACAATCCGCGCCGCTGAAGGGGGAGTAGCGAACGGTGCAAGGCCGTCGCGCAGCCCGTCAATCCGTCGGTGGCCGCCAGGCTGCCGGCCGGGCTCGCAGTCCGCCGGGGTGGAAACCACTCCTCGGACCCCCGCAAGACTCTTCGGCACCCCTCGCGGCAGCGCGTCTGCCGGATCGTGTGCTTGAAAAACTTCAAGGGAGTCTTGCCATGAATACCGTGGCCCCGGATTGGCTGTGGGCGTTCTTCATCGTGTCGGTGCTGGTGGCACTGTTCGTCGACTTCGTCGTGCTCAAGAAGCAGGGTGCGCACGAGGTCACCGTGCCCGAGGCGGTGCGCTGGTCGATCGTCTGGGTGGCGCTCAGCCTCGCCTTCAATGCCCTCTTCTGGTGGGCGCTGAAGACGCATGAAGACCCGGCCGTCGCCGCCGAGGCGAACACGCGCGCCTTCGAGTTCCTCACCGGCTACCTGATCGAGAAGTCGCTGGCCGTCGACAACATCTTCGTGTTCCTGATGATCTTCACCTACTTCTCGGTGCCGCCGGCGTACCAGAAGCGGGTGCTGATGATCGGCATCATCGGCGCGATCGTGCTGCGCACCGTGATGATCCTGGTCGGCGGCCTGCTGATCGCCAAGTTCCACTGGATCCTGTACGTCTTCGGCGCCTTCCTGCTGCTGACCGGCATCAAGATGTGGTGGGCCGCCGGCAAGGAGCAGGACCTCGAGGACAACCCCGCGCTCAAGCTGCTGCGCCGCTTCATGCCGGTGTCCAAGAGCTTCGACGGCGAGAAGTTCTGGACGGTGGAGAACGGCAAGCGCATCGCCACCCCGCTGCTGATGGTGGTGGTGCTGGTGGGCATCACCGACGTGATCTTCGCGGTCGACTCGATCCCGGCGATCTTCGCGATCACCGACGACCCGTTCATCGTGCTGACCTCGAACATCTTCGCCATCCTCGGCCTGCGTGCGATGTTCTTCCTGCTCGCCGCGATGGCCGCGAAGTTCCACCTGCTCAGCTACGGCCTGGCGGTGATCCTGGTCTTCATCGGCACCAAGATGCTGCTGATCGACGTCTACAAGATCCCGGTGCTGGTGTCGCTCGGCGTCGTCGTGGGCATCCTGGCCATCACCATGGTGTGGAGCGTGCGCACCGCGCCCAAGCTGCCGGAGCCCAAGCCGAAGGCGCTGCCGCAGGCGAACTGAGCGCCCCGTGCTCGACCGCAAGGGCCCGCTTCGGCGGGCCCTTTCTCTTGCGTGCGCCGCCGAGCAGCTCGCCAACGACGCGCAGCAAGGCCCGGCGTCGCAATGCCTCTCTTCGTGAAGGAGCGTTGCTCAATATACAAATGAGAATGATTCGTGTTAAGCTGCGCAACCAGCGACAGCCTTGCTCCACGAATCCGCCGTGCCCTTCGCCTCCCGCCAAGACGAGATCCCGCCCGCGCAACGCCGCGCGGCCGTGGCCACCATCCTCGCGCTGCACGTGGCGGCCGCCTGGGGCTTGCTGCAGGTCGACGCGGTGCGCAGCGCGGTCGTCGAAGCCGCACCGCTGTTCGTCGAGCTGATCGCGCCGCCGGTGCCGGAGCGCCCGCCCGAGCCTCCGGCGCCGCCGCCCCCGTCGCTGACGCCGAAGCCCCCCCCGCCGCCGGCCCCGGTGATCGCCGCCGCGCCTCGCATCGAGGCACCGGCCGCCTTCGTCGTGCCCGAATCGCCGCCCGAGCCGGCACCGCCCGCGCCCCCCGAACCGCCGGTGGTGGTGGTCGCCGCGCCGGCGCCCCCCGCGCCGCCGCCACCGCCCGCCGCCCCGCGCGAGCTGCCGGCCTCGGCGATCCAGTACCTCGAGCCGCCCGAGCCCGTCTACCCGCGCGCCTCGCGCCGCCTCGGCGAGGCGGGCCTCGTGGTCGTGCGCGTGTTCGTCGGCGCCGACGGGCTGCCCAAGCAGCTGCAGGTCCTGCACTCCAGCGGCTTCCTCCGCCTCGACGAGGCCGCGCTGGAAGGCGTGCGCCGCGCCCGCTTCATGCCGCCCACCGAGAACGGCAGGCCCACGGCCGGCTGGGCGCGCATCCCGATTCCCTTCGAACTGGAGAAATGAACGTGAACCCTGAATCGACACTGGGCTTCGGCCACTTCATCGCGCAAAGCGATGCGGTGGGCAAGACGCTGCTGGCCGTGCTGGTGCTGATGTCGGTGCTCTCGTGGCTGATCATCGCCCTCAAGGGCCTGACCCTGGTGGCACGCCGCCGCCGCAGCCACGCCTTCCTGAACTTCTTCTGGAACGCCACCTCGCTGGAGGCGGTGCAGCACGAGATCGCCACGCACGGCTCGCACGATCCGTTCTCGCACCTGGCCAGCCACGCGATGCAGGCGCAGTCGCATCACGCGCGCTACGGCGCGGCCAAGCTGGAGGAGGCCGGCACCGCCAGCGACTTCGTCACCCGCACCATCAAGAAGGTGCTCGACGAGGAGACCACGCGGCTGGAGAACGGCCTGGCGGTGCTCGCCACCGTCGGCGCGACGGCGCCTTTCGTCGGCCTCTTCGGCACGGTCTGGGGTGTGTACCACGCGCTGGTGGCGATCGGCATGAGCGGCGCGGGCACGCTCGACAAGGTGGCCGGCCCGGTGGGCGAGGCGCTGATCATGACCGGCCTCGGCCTCGCGGTCGCGATTCCTGCGGTGGTGGGCTACAACTGGCTCACGCGCGCCAACCGCGTGATGCTGTCGCACCTCGACGCCTTCGCCTACGAAGTGCACACCTTCGTCGCGATGGGCCAGCCGCTGGCCGCGGCCGACGCGCCGCCCGCCCCGCCGGTGCGTGCGGTCTCGCCGCGCGCGGCGGCCTGAGCGAGGAGCGCGCGATGGCCTTCGCCAGCTTCGATTCGCAGCGCACCGGCGCACCCATGTCGGACATCAACATGGTGCCGCTCATCGACGTGATGCTGGTGCTGCTGGTGATCTTCATCGTCACCGCGCCGCTGCTCACCCACGCCGTCAAGCTCGAGCTGCCGCGCGCCAGCGCGCAGGTCAACCAGGCCAAGGCGGACAAGGTCGACTTCGCGATCGATGCCGCCGGCGCCCTGTACTGGAACGGCGAGTCGGTCACGCGCGAAGAGGCCAACGCCCGGTTCGCCGCGGCGGGAGCGCAGCAGCCGCAGCCGGAGATTCATCTGCGTGCCGACCAGGCCGTGCCCTATCGGCACGTGGCGCGCACGCTGGCCGACGCTTCGCGCGCCGGACTGAGCAAGGTCGGATTCGTCAGCGACCCCGAGAACCCCTGAGGAGGACCATGAAGAAGAACGCCCTGCCGGCATGGGCCGGCACCCTCGCGCTCGCCCTCGGCAGCGCCCACGCCCAGACCGCCGCACCCGAGGACGGCAAGGACACGACCCTGCCGCCGATCAAGGTCAAGGCGCAGGCCGAAACCACCGGCAAGGACAGCGTGCGTGCCACCGAGACGCGCATCGGCAAGGGCCAGCAGGAGCTGCGCGACATCCCGCAGTCGATCACCGTGGTCACCGAGCGGCTGCTCGACGACCGCAACCTCGACACGATGAAGGAAGCGCTCAAGAGCACCGCCGGCATCACCTTCCAGGCCGCCGAAGGCGCCGAGGAGGACATCCGGCTGCGCGGCTTCTCGCTGCAATCCACCGGGGACATCTTCCTCGACGGCATGCGCGACCCCGGCTTCTACGAGCGCGACGCCTTCAACTGGGACCGCCTCGAGGTCATCCGCGGCTCGGCCTCGATGCTGTTCGGCCGCGGTTCCACCGGCGGCGCGGTCAACCAGGTGAACAAGCAGCCGATGCTGCTGAACCAGAACGAGGTCTCGGCAACGCTGGGCAACGGCAGCTTCCTGCGCGCCACCGGCGACTTCAACCTCAAGACCGGCGAGAACGCCGCGGTGCGGCTAAACGCGGTGGTGAACCAGGCGACCCAGGGCGGCGACAAGATCGACAAGATCGGCATCGCACCGACCTTCCGCTGGGGCATCGGCACGCGCGACGAGCTCTCGGTCGGTCTGTACCGCCTGCAGTACAAGAACGGCATCAACTACGGCTTCCCGTGGTTGCAGGGCCGGATCAACGAGGCCTTCGAGCCCGACGCCTACTACGGCGCGGCGAGCGATTACCGTGCCGGCGGCACCGACCACGGCACCCTGACGCACGTGCACCGCTTCGATGCCCGCAACGAGCTGCGCACGGTGCTGCGCGTGGCGCGCTACGCACGCGACCAGCGCGCCAGCGCGATCCGCTTCTGCGGCCCGCAGGTCAACAACCAGACCGGCGTGATCACCCCCAACGCCAACTGCCCGACGCAGCTGACGCCGGTGGCGCAGTTCACCAGCATCGGGCCGGACACGGTGCTCAATCGCGGCAGCAACAACAAGATCCAGGACATGGACAGCGTCTACCTGCAAAGCGACTACAGCGGCAAGTTCGAGGCCTTCGGCCTCAAGCACGCCGTGCTGTCCGGGGTGGACATCGCGGTCGACGACTTCAACCGCTACGCGGCGGTCACGCCGGCCGGGGTGACCATCGCCAAGCCGCCAACCACCTTCGGCACGCCGGGCGACAGCGGCGCGGTCGACGAGGGCCTGCGCGAAATCCGCCGCAGCCAGACCTTCGACGCCAAGGCGATCGGCGTGTACGCACAGGACATGGTCGAGGTCGCGCCGGCCTGGAAGCTGCTCGCCGGATTGCGCTGGGACCAGCTCGACGGCACCTACCGCACCTTCGCCACGGCCAACCTCGGCGGTACCAACACCACGCCGCCGGGCACGCAGACCGCCGAGCGTGGCCGCAAGGACTCGCTGTGGAGCCGCCGTTTCGCGGTGCTGTTCCAGCCCACCGAGGACCAGTCCTACCACCTCTCCTACGGCACCTCGTTCAACACCTTCGGCGACGCTTACTCCTTCGACCCGAAGGGCTCGAACACGCCGCCGGAGGCCAGCCGCAACATCGAGCTCGGCGGCAGCATCGACTGGGCGAAGGGCCGCTTCACGACGCGCTTCGCGCTGTTCCACTCGACCAAGTACAACGAGCGCAACACCGACGAGGACAGCGTCAGCCCCGACAACTACATCCTCTCCGGCCAGCGCCACGCCGCCGGACTCGACCTCGACTTCGCCGGCCGCATCACGCCGGCCTGGGAGTTGTTCGCGGCCTATGCATGGATTCCCTCCGCCGAGGTCGACAAGGGCACGCTGGTCGGCGGCGAGACGGTCGGCTCGCGCCCGGCGCTCACGCCGAGGCACTCGGGCTCGCTGTGGACGACCTACCGGCTCTCGCCGGCGTGGCGCGTGGGCGGCGGCCTGACGGCGCGCAGCGGCACGCGGCCGGCGCTGTCGCAGATCTACGCACCGAAGTTCGTGGTCGGCGACCTGATGGCCGAGTACACGGCGGGCAACGTGGCGGTGAAGCTCAACGTCACCAACGTGGCGGACAAGCTGTATGCGGACGAGCTCTATCGCGGCCACTACATCCCGGGCCAGGGCCGCACGGTGCAACTCACCACCAGCGTGAAGTTCTGAATCACCACGAAGTGCATCGCGTGATGCACTTCAAGGGCCTTGCGCGCTCCCTGGAAGCTCCCTGGGAGCGCCCTAGGAGCGCCCCAGGTGACGCTTGAGCGCGACAAAAGCGCGCTTTCCCTCGACAAGATCAACGCTGCACGAGTGAAAACTGCTTCTCAATGCAGCAGTGACGCTATACCATTCGCTCCGCACGGTGCTATGGAGAAATGAGGTTCCACGCGAGCCTCGCCCATCCCGGGCACATCAATCAGACTTTTGATGGAGAGAATCAACATGGCAACTGCGAAGAAGGCTCCCGCCAAGAAGGCGGCAGCGAAGAAGGCCCCGGCCAAGAAGGCGGCCCCGGCGAAGAAGGCCCCGGCCAAGAAGGCGGCCCCGGCCAAGAAGGCTCCGGCCAAGAAGGCGGCGCCGGCGAAGAAGGCGGCTGCGAAGAAGGCTCCGGCCAAGAAGCGCACCCCGAACGCCGCGTTCCTGAAGCCGATGACCCCGAGCTCCGCCCTGGCCGCGATCATCGGCGACAAGCCGCTGCCGCGTACCGAGGTGACCAAGAAGGTCTGGGAGTACATCAAGAAGCACGGCCTGCAGGACAAGATCAAGCGCACGCTGATCAACGCCGACGCCAAGCTGAAGGAAGTCACCAAGCAGGCTCAGGTCTCGATGTTCGAGCTGACCAAGTACGTCAACGCCCACCTCAAGTGAGCGTCGCTGCCGCGGCTCCAGCGAGCCGCGCAGCTTCTGGAAACCGGCCCTCGCGGCCGGTTTTTTCGTTTCTAGGGTGTCGGCGGCAGGCCGAACAGGCGCGCACCGTTCTCCCAGGCAATGCGCCTGGCCGCGGGCTCGGGCAAGTCGGCCAACCATCTCCGCGCGTCGCTCATCAGCCCTTCGTAGCCAGCCCAGCGCGCGTTGATCCAGGTGTCGGAGCCGACGAGGAAGCGGTCGCTGTGCGCCGTCAGCAGCGCCTTCCACTCGGCACTCAGCCCACCGCCCGATTCGGTCAGCCCGGGCCGGTACGACAGCTCGCCCATCAGCTTCGGGTACTTCTGCATCAGCGCGCGCACGCGCTCGGCCGGTGCGCCGCCGATGCCCGTGTGGGCCCAGATCAGCCGCGCGTTCGGCGCATGGGCCATCAGCAGGTCGATCGCGCTGTCGTCGACGTGGGCGAGCACCGCCAGGTCCTTTGCCTGGGCCAACTGCATCAGCTTCTTCGCCACCGGGCCATTGGCGTTGGCGCTGTCGTAGAGGTGGAACTCACCGAGGCCGCGGTACGGGCCCGCCGCGGTGCCGGCGGCGAGCTCCTTGAGCACCATCTCATGGATCGTCTCGTCCTGGAACCAGCCGGTGTAGTCGGCACGGTTGCGGTACAGCCGGATGAAGGGCACCACCGTGACGCCCGCGGCGGCGGTCTTCTCGCGCGCGCTGGCCAGCGACTTCGTGCCGTCGTTGGGCCGGCTGTTGGCGATGATGGCGCGCACGCCGCTGCGCTGCATGCGGCCGAGCGCATCGTCGACCGGATGCGCCGACATCCAGGCCTCGTCGTTGTAGTGCAGGTGGGCGTCGAAGATGGGGCCGTCGTAGCGCTGCGCCTGCGCGGCGCTGGCGGCCAGCACGATGGCGGCGAACAGGGCGCGGCGCATGTCGCTCAGCCCTTCGCCAGGCGGCGCTGCAGGAAGTCGAGCCGGTCCTGCCCCCAGAAGATCTCGCCGTCGACCACGTAGCTTGGCGCGCCGAACACGCCGGCGTCGATGGCGCGCTGGGTGTCGCGCTCGTAGCGCAGCTGAACGGCCTGGCTTTGCGAATCGTCCAGGCGCTGCGCCGGCAGGCCTTCCTCGGCGAGCATGGCCGCCAGGTCGCGCGCATCGGCGATGTTGCGTTCGTCGACCCACACGCCGCGCAGGATGCGGCCGGTGATGCGCATCGCGGCGTCGGTGCCGTCGTGCATGTCGACCGCGATGATCAGCTTGGCCGCATCTTCCGGGTTGACCGGGAAGTATTTCGGCTGCAGCACGATCGGTGCGCCGAGGTAGTCGCTGAAGCGCTTGAGCTCCACCAGCCGGTAGGCCTGACGCTGAGGCGCACGCTTGGCCAGCGGCAGCCCGCCGGAGACGGGAAAGACCTTGCCGCCCAGGTCGACCGGCAGCACATGGATGGTGGCGCCGGCCGCCTTGGCGATCTGCGCGAAGCGCTCGTGGCCGAGATAGACCCACGGCGAGTTGGGCGCGAAGTAGTAGTCGACCGTGATGGCCATGCGGATCTCCTGCGGGCGTTGTCGGACCGGCGCAGTCTAGCCACGCCGGGCAAGACCCTGCGCCGGGCTCAGTCGCCCAGCAGCGGTGCGAGGTAGCGCCCCGTATGGCTGGCCGGGTTGGCGGCCACCTCTTCCGGCGTGCCCTGGGCGACCACCATGCCGCCGCCCGCGCCGCCTTCCGGCCCCATGTCGACGATCCAGTCGGCGGTCTTGATGACATCGAGGTTGTGCTCGATCACCACGATGGTGTTGCCGGCGTCGCGCAGCTGGTGCAGCACCTTCATCAGCAGGTCGATGTCGGCGAAGTGCAGCCCGGTGGTCGGCTCGTCGAGGATGTACAGCGTGCGGCCGGTGTCGCGCTTGCTGAGTTCCAGCGCCAGCTTGACGCGCTGCGCCTCGCCGCCGGACAGCGTGGTCGCGCTCTGGCCGAGGCGGATGTAGCCCAGGCCCACGTCGAGCAGCGTCTGCAGCTTGCGCGCGATGTTCGGCACGGCGGAGAAAAAGGCGTGGGCGTCTTCCACCGTCAGGTTCAGCACCTCGGTGATGTTCTTGCCCTTGTAGAGCACCTCCAGCGTCTCGCGGTTGTAGCGGCGGCCGTGGCAGACGTCGCAAGGCACGTAGACGTCGGGCAGGAAGTGCATCTCCACCTTGATCACGCCGTCGCCCTGGCAGGCCTCGCAGCGACCCCCCGCGACGTTGAAGCTGAAGCGCCCCGGCCCGTAGCCGCGCTCGCGAGCCGCCGGCACCTCGGCGAACAGTTCGCGGATCGGCGTGAACAGGCCGGTGTAGGTGGCGGGGTTGGAGCGCGGCGTGCGGCCGATCGGGCTCTGGTCGACGTTGATGACCTTGTCGAACGCCTCCAGCCCGTCGATCGCCTCGTGCGGTTCGGCCTCGGTGTGCGCGTTGTAGAGCTTGCGCGCCACCGCGGCGTACAGCGTGTCGTTGACCAGCGTGCTCTTGCCCGAGCCGGACACGCCGGTGACGCAAGTGAAAAGCCCGACCGGGATGTCGACGCTGACGTTCTTCAGGTTGTTGCCGCGCGCGCCGACGATCTTCAGCACCTGCGGGTCGGTGCCGTCGGCCAGCGTGTGGCGGCGTTTGGGCACCGGGATGCGCAGCGTGCGCGCCAGGTAGCGGCCGGTCAGCGAGTCGGGGTTCGCCGCCACCTCGTCAGCGGTGCCCTGGGCAATCACCCGCCCGCCGTGCACGCCGGCGCCGGGGCCGAGGTCGATCACGTGGTCGGCGGCGCGGATGGCGTCCTCATCGTGCTCGACCACCAGCACGCTGTTGCCGAGGTCGCGCAGGTGCCGCAGCGTGCCGATCAGGCGTTCGTTGTCGCGCTGGTGCAGCCCGATGCTGGGCTCGTCGAGCACGTACATCACGCCGGTCAGGCCCGAGCCGATCTGGCTGGCCAGTCGGATGCGCTGCGCCTCGCCGCCGGAAAGCGTGTCGGCCGAGCGGTCCAGGCTGAGGTAGTTCAGGCCGACATCATTGAGGAACTTCAGCCGCGAGCGGATCTCGCGCACCACCTTGTCGGCGATCTCGGCCTTGGCACCTTCGAGGGTCAGCTGCTCGAAGTAGGCGAGGCACTCGCGCAGCGTGAAGTGCTCGACGCGGTAGATCGGCTCCTTCGGCGCATCCTTGTGCTCGCGGCCGTTGACGAGGAAGACATGGCGCGCCTCGCGCCGCAAGCGCGTGCCTTCGCAGTCGGGGCAGGGCTTGGCGCTCTGGTAGCGCGCCAGGTCCTCGCGCACCGCCGGCGAGTCGGTCTCGCGGAAGCGCCGCTCGAAGTTCGGGAGGATCCCTTCGAAGGGATGCCAGCGCTTGACCACCCGCTGCCGGCCCTTGGTGCCCTCGGCCTGGTAGACGAACTCGACGTCCTCGCTGCCGGAGCCGTAGAGCAGCACCTGCCGCGCCTTCCTAGTCAGCTCCTCGAAGGGCGTGTCGATGTCGAACTCGTAGTGCCGCGCCACGCTCTCGAGCAGCGAGAAGGTGTAGGCGTTGCGCCGGTCCCAGCCCTTGACCGCGCCGCTGGCCAGGCTCAGCGACGGGAAGGCGACCACGCGCTCGGGGTCGAACACCGTCACCTGGCCGAGGCCGTCGCAGCTCGGGCAGGCACCCACCGGCGAGTTGAACGAGAACAGGCGCGGCTCCAGCTCGGGCAGCGAGTAGCTGCACACCGGGCAGGCGAACTTGCTGGAGAACAGGTGCTCGGTGCCCGTGTCCATCTCCAGCGCGATGGCGCGGCCTTCGGCGATGCGCATCGCCGCCTCGAAGCTCTCGGCCAGGCGCTGCTGCAATCCGGCCTGCACCTTGACGCGGTCGATGACGACGTCGATGTCGTGCTTCTCGGCCTTCTTCAGCTTCGGAACATCGGCGGCCTCGTACGCCGTGCCGTCGACGCGGAAGCGCACGTAGCCCTGCGCCTGCATGTCCTGGAACAGTTCGGCGAACTCGCCCTTGCGGTCGCGCACCACCGGCGCCAGCACCATCAGCTTGGTGCCCTCGGGCAGGGCGAGCGCCGCATCGACCATCTGGCTCACGCTCTGGGCCTGCAGGGGCAGGCCGTGGTCGGGGCAGAAGGGCGTGCCGGCGCGGGCATAGAGCAGGCGAAGATAGTCGTGGATCTCGGTGACGGTGCCGACCGTCGAGCGCGGGTTGTGGCTGGTCGCCTTCTGCTCGATGCTGATCGCCGGCGACAGGCCCTCGATCACGTCGACGTCGGGCTTGTCCATCAGCTGCAGGAACTGCCGCGCGTAGGCCGACAGGCTCTCGACGTAGCGGCGCTGGCCCTCGGCATACAGCGTATCGAAGGCCAGGCTGGACTTGCCCGAGCCCGACAGCCCGGTGATCACCACCAGCCGGTGGCGCGGGATGTCGAGGTCGATGTTCTTGAGGTTGTGCGTGCGCGCCCCACGCACGCGGATCGCGTGCGTGTTGTCATCCTGGACACGGATCACCGGCGATTCCGGAACGAAGGACGCGGGAGGTTTCGACATCGACGGCGCGGGCGGCAAACCGCCCATGATAGCGACGCGCGCCGTGGCGGCCGGTCAGGGGCCCAGGGCGTCGAGCGAGGACTGCAGCGCCGCGAGCTGCCCGCGCGACAGCTCCACCGATTCGTCCTTGCCGCCGCGGGTGAGCTGCATCCCGGCCGGGCCGATGCGCAAGATGGCGCGCACCACGCCGTCGCGGGTGAAGCGCAGCGTGGTCGTCACGGCGCCACCGGAGCCCTTGCCGTACTGCCACGACGGCCGCGCGGTGCGGTCGGCCTGGGCGATCCACTCCTGCATGGCATCGTCCATCGGCCGGGGTTCGCCGTCGTCGCGCTGCCAGGTCCAGGTCTCGGGCTTGCGGCGGATCTCGAAGCGCAGGTTGCTCAGGCTGGGCGTCTCGATGCCCGACGCGGCCGGGGCAGGCGCCGTGGCCTGCGCCGGCGCGGGTGCGGCAGCGGCCATGCGTGCCGCCGGCGCTTCGCGTCGTTCGGCGGAAGCGAGTTCTCGCGCGGCCATGTCGTTGGCGGCTGCGGGCGCGGCGGCCGGAGCCGGCGGCGCGGCCTGCACCGCCGGCGCCTCGGGCTTGCGCGCCTTCGGTGGTTCCGGCGGCGGCGGCGCAGGCGCGGCCGGTTCGGCCGCACGCTTGGCCGCCTCCGGCAGGCCCGGGGCTTCGCGGGCTCGCTCGAGCGGTACGTCGGCTGCGGTCGTGGCCGGCGGCGCCGCGGCCACCGTCTCCTCGCGCGGCGGCAGCGCCTCTTCGATCGGTCGGCCCATCCACATCACGCCGACCACGGTCGACAGGAACACCACCGCGAAGCCCGCCGCCACCGGCGGACGCATCAGCCAGGCCCACAGCGAAGCGAGTGCGCCGCCGCCGGCCACGGTGCCCGAGGGCAGCGAGGGCGCGGCATGGTGCACCGCCGCGGGCTTGCGCTCCTCGCGCGGGGCGACGGCGGCGCGGCCCATGCGCAGGATGGTCTCGTTGAGCTTGGGCGGCGGCGCAGCGTCGGCATCCGGCGCGTGGCGCAGCGCCTCGCGCAGCCAGGCGTCGCGCGGCAGGTCGGCGTTGTCGTCGCGCGGCTCGCTCATCGCCCCGACTCCGGCGCGAGGTACGCACCCATGCACGCGCGCAGCTTGGCCATCGCGTAGCGCAGCCGCGTCTTGGCGGTCTCGAAGCCGACCTCCAGCGCATGCGCCACCTCGGCCAGCGCGAGGCCGTCGTCGTGGTGCAGCAGGAAGGCGCTGCGCTGCGCCAGCGGCAGTTCGTCCAGGCAGGCGAGCAGCTTCTCGCCGGCGCGGCGCCAAAAGGCCAGCTCGTCGCCGGCCAGCGTGGCCGAAGCGGGCGCCGGCCAGTGCTGCCAGGCATCGCTGTCGGGCTGCCACGGCTCGTCGTCCTCGCCCTCGTGGGCGTCGAGCGCCACTTCGCGGCCGCTCCGCCGCAGCAGGTCGATCGCGCGGTGGTGCGCCAGCGTGAACAGCCAGGTGCGGAAGCTCGCGCCCTGCGGCTGCCAGCGCGCGCGGGCCTGCACCACGCGCAGCCAGGTGTCCTGGAACACCTCGTCGACCTGCGCCGCATGGGCGCTGCCGAGCAGCCGGCGCACGAAGCGGTACAGCGCCAGCCGGTGGCGCTCGTAGAGCTGCTCGAACGCCGCGGCCTCGCCGCGGGCGTAGGCCGCCATCAGCGTGTCGTCGTCCTCGGGGCTGGCACTCATCGGTTCGGGAGTCTGCCTCATCCGCTGCTGATACGGCCGGCGGGCGGCCGCGGGGTCATTTCGATTTGTAGCGGCGACGTTGGCCGCCGCTTCACCCCATTCATGCCGATCGCCCGTATCACGCCCTGTCCCCTCACGAACCAGGAGCATGACGATGGGAGCTTCCCGATTCCTTTCCACGCTGGCGCCGGCCACCGCGGCGTTGGCCCTGCTGGCCGCCTGCGCGGTGGCCGAGACGCCGCAGGCCCATGCCGCCAGCGGCGCCTGGCCACCGCCATGGTCCGACGACGCGCCAGCGGCGCAGGACTTCGGCATGCCGCGCTTCGAGCCGCCCTCGGCCAGCCACTGCCAGCGGGCGCCAAGCACGCGCGAAGTGTCCGGCGGCCAGAGCTGGAACGAGAGTCGCAAGCGGCGCGGCCCGGCTGAAGAACGCGCCGAGGTGGCCCGCGAGGCGCTGGCCGATCGAAGCGCCGAGGCGGCCAAGAGCATCGCCCCGGCGGCGCCGCCCGCTGCCGCTGCCGTGCAGTCGCTGCCCGCTCCGATGCCCAGGCGCATCGCACCGCGCCACGCCATCGTCACCGCCGGCATGGTCGACGACAACGCCGACTTCGGTGAATACCTGGCCTACCGCCAGCGCAACGCGGGCCTGCCGGTGCGCGATCGCGACGTGGCCGAGCGCTACCTGCTGGAAGTGACCGATGCCGCCGGCCGGCCCGTGCACGACGCCGAGGTGGCCGTGCAGCGCGCCGGACAGCACGAGCCGGTGGCCTGGGCGCGCACCGACACCGCCGGGCGCGTCTGGCTGCATCCGCGCGCCTTCCTTGCACCGGGCCGCGACGACAGCGCGCTCGGTGTCGCCGTGCGCAAGGGCTCGAGCTGGTCGCGCACGACGCTCGTGCGCGGCGAGCAGCGCGCCGCGCTGCAGGTGCGCCTTGGCCAGGCCAGCGTGGTGCAGCGGCCGCGGCTGGACCTGGTGTTCCTGATCGACGCCACCGGCTCGATGGGCGACGAGATCGCCAAGCTGAAGGCCTCGATGCACGCGATGTCGCAGCAGATCGCGCAGCTGCCCGGTCAGCCCGACATCTGCTACGGCCTGGTGGCCTACCGCGACCGCGGCGACGCCTTCCTCACCCGCACGCACGACTTCACCGACGACCTCGGCGCCTTCCAGGGCGTGCTCGGCCGCGTGCAGGCCGGCGGTGGTGGCGACACGCCGGAGGCGCTCAACGAGGCGCTGCACGAGACCGTGCACCGGCTGAGCTGGCGCACGCAGGCGGCGCGCATGGTGGTGCTGGTGGCCGATGCGCCGCCGCACCTCGACTACGGCGGGCCGCAGTACGACGGCGACATGCAGGCCGCGCTCGCCAAGGGCATCAAGCTGTTCGCCGTGGGCGCGAGCGGGCTCGACCCGGTCGGCGAATACGTCTTCCGCCAGATGGCGCAGTACACCGCCGGGCGCTTCGTCTTCCTGACCTACAAGGACGCCGCCGACCCCGGCAGCGGCCCGGGCACGCAGACGCCGCACGACGTGCGCGGCTACTCGGTGCAGACGCTGGACCGGCTGATCGTCAAGCTCGTCGGCGACGAACTCGCCCGCCTGCCGCGGGGGTAGCATGGCGGCATGAAGCGTCTTGCCAGCCTCGCCGCCACGCTGCTGCTCGCCGGCTGCGGCGGCGGGCTGTACATCGGCTGGGGCGACTACGACGACGATGGCGTGCCCTCGGTGAGCATCACCACGGCGCAGACCAGCGTGCCGGCCGGCGGCACGCTGCGCGTGGTGGCCGCGGCCTCCGACGACGACAGCGGCATCGACGAGGTGGCCTTCTACCGCGTCGACGGCGCCGGCGACACGCGCCTCGGCAGCGACGGCAGCGCGCCCTACGAGTGGAACGTGCCGGTGCCGGCCGACGGGCGCACCACGGTCAGCGTGTTCGCGCTCGCGCGCGACGGCGCCGGCAACACCGCGACCAGCAACCGGCTGACGGTCGTCGTCACGCCCTGAAGCGAGGCCGGCCTACGCCGCCTCGTCGAGCACGCGCAGGATCTCGCGGCCGTAGGCCTCGAGCTTCTTCGCGCCCACGCCGCTGATGCCGCCGAGCTCGCCGAGCGAGGCGGGCCGGCTGCGCGCCATCTCGGCGAGCGTCGCGTCGTGGAAGACGACGTAGGCCGGCAGGTTGTGCTCGCGCGCCACCTCGGCGCGCCAGGCCTTCAGCGCGGCGTAGCGGCGCTGGCCTTCGTCGTCGAGCGCGATCGGTGCGGCCTTGTCCCTGGCCGCACCGGCCCGGGCGACGCGCCCGCGCTTCGGCGCCTCGCTCGGCACGCGCAGCAGCAGCTGCACCTCGCCGCGAAGCACCTCGCGCGCGCTGTCCATCAGCTCCAGCGTGTTGTATTCGCCCTCGGCGCGCAGGTGGCCGAGCGCGATCAGCTGGCGCAGCACGCCGCGCCACTGCTGCTCGCTCAGATCGGCGCCGATGCCGAAGGTCGACAGCGATTCATGCCCGTACTGCGCCACCTTGTCGGTGCGCTTGCCGCGCAGCACGTCGATCAGGTGCCCGGCGCCGAAGCGCTGACCACGGTTCTGGTGGAAGCGGTAGACGCAGCTCAGCGCCTTGCGTGCCGCTTCCGTGGCATCCCAGGTGGCCGGCGGGTTCAGGCAGTTGTCGCAATTCCCGCAGGGCTGGCTCTCTTCACCGAAGTAGGACAGCAGTCGCACGCGCCGGCAGTCGTGCGCCTCGGCCAGTGCGAGCAGGGCGTCGAGCTTGGCGCGCTGGCCGCGCTTGAACTCCTCGTCGGCCGGGCTCTCGTCGATCATGCGGCGCTGGTTCACCACGTCGGCCAGGCCGTAAGTCATCCAGGCATCGGCCGGTTCGCCGTCGCGGCCGGCGCGGCCGGTCTCCTGGTAGTAGCTCTCGATGTTCTTCGGCAGGTCGAGGTGGGCGACGAAGCGCACGTCGGGCTTGTCGATGCCCATGCCGAAGGCGATGGTGGCCACCATCACCGCGCCCTCGTCGCGCAGAAACTTGTCCTGGTGCCTTCGGCGCACGTCGGCATCCAGCCCGGCGTGGTAGGGCAGGGCCGGGATGCCCTCGTCGTTCAGCCAGGCCGCGGTCTCCTCGACCTTCTTGCGCGACAGGCAGTAGACGATGCCCGCGTCACCCTCGTGCTCGTCGCGGATGAAGCGCAGCAGCTGGCGGCGTGCGTCGTCCTTCTCGACGATGGCGTAGCGGATGTTCGGCCGGTCGAAGCTGCTGATGAACACCTGCGCCGACTGCAGCTGCAGCCGCTCGATGATGTCGGCGCGGGTGAGGTCGTCGGCGGTGGCAGTCAGCGCGATGCGCGGCACCTCGGGGTAGCGCTCGTGCAGCACGCTCAAGCCGAGATAGTCCTCGCGGAAATCGTGGCCCCACTGGCTGACGCAGTGCGCCTCGTCGATCGCGAACAGGCTGAGCAGCCCACGCTCGTGCAGCGAGTCGAGCTGGGCGAGGAAGCGCGGCGTGGTCACGCGTTCCGGCGCGGCGTACAGCAGCACGAGGCGGCCCGACATCATCTCGCGCTCGATCTTCTGCGTTTCCTCCAGCGTGAGCGTGGAGTTGAGGAAGGCGGCGTGCACGCCGGCTTCTTCGAGCGCGCCGACCTGGTCGTGCATCAGCGCGATCAGCGGGCTGACGACGATGGCCACGCCCTGCTCGCGGCGGTGCCGCACGATGGCCGGCACCTGGTAGCACAGGCTCTTGCCGCCGCCGGTGGGCATCAGCACCAGCGCGTCGCCGCCGGCGCTCACGTGGTCGACGATGGCGGACTGCTGGCCGCGGAAGGCGGGGTAGCCGAAAACGGTGTGAAGGACGTCGAGCGCAGCGGACACGCCCGCGATGCTACGCGAGCGCGCCGCCGCGGCCGGCACTCAGCCCGCCTCCGCGCCGATGTCCGCGCTGGTGAAGGTCCAGGTGCGGTCGATCGTGCCGTTCGCGCCCCAGTCGGCCGTCACGGTCAGCGTGCCCGGCACCACGCTGATGCCGATGATGTTGTTGGGCAGCGTGATGGTCCAGCTGCCCTGGGTCGGCACGCCGTTGGCGTCGAAGCTCACCGCCCCCTGGGTGGCGGTGGTGATCGTCCAGCTGCCGTTGGGCAGCTGCGCGTTCATCGTCACCGTGCCGCTGCGGGTGCGCGCGCTGATCGTGCCGCCGGTGGTGGTGATCACGCGGGTCTGGTCGACGTTGCTCAACGTGAAGGTGCTGGTGCGGGTGTTGCGCAGGCTGTTGACCGTGATGTTCGGCGAGGTCCAGCGGTGCGTGGTCGTCACCACGCCGGCGCCGTTGTCGGCCACCAGCTCCGACAGCGTCGAACTGCCGTTGAGCGTGAGGGTGCGCAGAGGCAGTGCGATCTGCAGGTTCTGCGTCGACGTATTCACCTCGGTGCTGCCGGCCGCCGCCGTGACCACCGTCAGCGTGGTGGTGCCGGTGAGCGCCGCGGCGCCGGCCGCGCCGCGGCAGTCGGTGTAGGTCAGGCTGTAGACCTCGCCGGCATCGAGCTGGCCGTTGGTGACCGAGCCGATGCTGCCTCCGGTCACCGTGAACACGGCGGTGCCGCCGCCGGCGCAGGCAAAGGTCTGGCTGGCGGTACCGCCAGCCACCACGGCGCGCGTGGTCGAGAGCACCGTGGCCTGGCCTTCGACGCTGTCGGCGGGCAGCACGGCGCTGTTGGCGCTCATCGACTCGGCCTGCAGTTCGCTGACGGCGCCGAGCGGAGCGCCGGCGTCTTCGCCGCCGCCGCCACAGGCGGCAAGCAGGGCGAGCGCGGCGGCAGCGGCCACGGGGGCGAGGCGATGGAAGGGAATGCGTTTCATGCAAGGCTCCTGGGTGGGCGGGAGGATGGGAAAGGATCGGTTCATCGCTGCGGCCGGCACTCG
>NZ_JBFXIO010000009.1:0-31561 GCF_050175855.1 Piscinibacter sp. | reverse complement strand
TCGATGGTGGCCGGCGCCACGGCAGGTGCCGCCGCGGGCAATCTGAGCATGGGCAATGTCTCGATGGACCAGATCCGGCTCGCGCCGAACCGGACGTCCGCGTTCATGAGCAACTGGCAGAACGACACCAGCGGCAACACCTTCTCGTCAAACATGCTGACCGGCCGGACCGCCGTCAGCCTGCTGCGCAACCAGGGCTACGCGTCCCGGGTCGTCTCGATGCGCGTGAGCGAGCAGGACGTGCAGGACGCCAGCCGTCAGGTCGACGCAGCTCGCACCGAGGCCGTTGCCGCAAGCTCCGAACGTTCGACGGTGCTCTCCGAGGCGTTCACCAAGGGCTTGGCAAAGCTGAAGTCATCGCGGAGCAGCACGGGATCGACATCCAGCAGCTTCGAGCAGTTGGGGCAGACACTGAACCGGCTTGACCAGATCACGAGGAGCGTCGCCGACAGCACGGGGATGAGCCAGTCGCAAGTCGCACGAATCGCTTTCGGCGCCTCTGGTCATCTCGGTGTCTCCACACCAGTTGCCGGCGCTCGAGCAACTGCCAACGCAGAGAAGGGATACCTGGCGGGGCTTTCGGCAGACCAGCAGAGGGTACTGGGCGCCTTGACCTCGGAGCAGTTGGCCGAGTTCAAGCAGTTCGGCGACCGAGTGTCCCGCGACTCAAGCTTCGCGTCGGTTGTCGCATCTGACGCCCGCGAGGCACGTGAACTGTCTTCACGCTTGCACTCGAGCTCTACCCGGAGTTCGCGCGCCGAGGCCGGTCTCTCAGATCGGAGCGCCTATGCGGAGCGCGTGAGCGCAGCCTATGAACGGGGTGAGGTGATCGCGCTCGACATTGCCCAGGACCCGCACAACCTCGCCATGTTCACACGGTACGCCGAGCAGTACGGTGGCACGAGTGCCGCCGCCCGTGCCCTGATGGAGGCCGAGCTTGCCAGGCAGTCACTCGGACCGAACCGGACCCTCTCTGACGGTACTGCCGTGCCGCTGTCTTTTGAGTCCGTCAGGACGCAACATGCGCGGCAGGTCAATCAGCTGGCCGAGGGCCCAGATATCGAGAGCGTGAAACGCACTGGCGATGCTGCAGTCGCTCGCCAGCCCGGTCTGCCATCTGGCGCTGTACCTCCACCGAGCGCGCCCGGCACAGTCCGTGACGCAGTTTCACGGCGCGGCCAGGCGATCCGCGAAGGTGTTCAGCAACAGAGCGGCGCGTTGAACTCGGCTGCCGACGCCGGGCGAAGCGAGGATGGAACCTTGGTTGCAGGGCAATCACTGCTCAAGCGCGCCGCCAAGCAAGTAGCTGCGGATGCCAAGGAGTCCGCCGAGGGCGCTGCCGACGCAGTGAAGGACCTGCTGAAGCGAAGGTAGTCAGGCCAGCCGGTCCGGATCGTGGATGTGCTGATCCGGCGGCGGCGATGGTGGCTTCATGAGCGGCGGGTGGCCCCTGTCCCGCCAGTAGTTGGCTGCGATGTCTGCCGTAGACGTTCCCATCCCAGGAATGTCGTGACCAGTATCGACATCGTTTCGGGTCGCTCGCGCCTTGCGCCGGAACAGCGCACCACCTATTGCGATCCCAAACAGCGCAGCAATGCCTGCCAGCACGACCTGCGTTCCCACTCCGCTGTCAGCCCCAGACGTCCAGCCGACTGCTGCAAACGCAGCAACGACCAACAAGAGAAGGAGGCGTCTCATGGTCTCCTCACAAACGTCAGTTGCAGGACGCACAGTGTGAACTACGTGATCGCAAAAAGCGGCTACAGGCTGTTCCGGGACCGAGGCCGCTACGCAGCCGACGCAGGCGCCTTCACACAGGTGGCGCGCAACCTTCTGTTCGATGCGTCCCGTCTGCAGTCCGATCCTTCTCGCGAGGTCTGCCCAGCGGCTTGGTCTTGAGTTCGTCCAAATAGTCCGCCCAAGCCTTCATCATCTCGCGCCGCTGTTCGATGAACTCTGCCCTGTCGTAGGCAGCGCCCAGCGGGCCGGACTTCCCATGTGCCAGCTGGGCCTCGATCACGTCCGGCGCCACGTTGAGCCGCTCCACCATCACGGTACGGGCCATCGCCCGGAATCCATGGGGAGTCATCGTCTCGTTGTCGAAGCCTAGCCGGCGCAGGGCAACGCGGACCGTGTTCTCGCTCATCGGCCGCTTGGCACTGATCAGGGACGGAAACACGTATCGCCCTCGGCCGGTCAGCGGCATCAGGTCCTTCAGAGCGTCCACAGCCTGGGTGGCGAGCGGAACCAGGTGCGGCCTTCCGTTGATCTTCTCCCGCTTTGTCCGCTTCATCTTGGCGGAGGGTATCGCCCACATCCTTGCATCGAGATCCAGCTCGGCCCACTCCATCTGCCGGATGTTCCCTGGCCGCTGGAAGAGCAGCGCCGAGAGAAGCAGTGCCGCCCGGGTGACGGGGTGACCATGGTAGCCGTCGATCGCGCGCATCAAGTCGCCGACCTGATCCGGTTCGACGATCGCCGAGACGTGTCTGGTCAGCACCGGCTTCAGTGCGCCGCGCAGATCCGAAGCAGGGCTGCGCTCACAACGTCCGGTGGCAACGCCGTATCGAAACACCTGCCCGCAGGCTTCCAGCAGAGAGTGAGGCAGTTCGCGCGTGCCACGTGCCTCGACGCGCCGCAGCGTCTGCAGCAGCATCGGTGCGCCGATCTGGGACAGCGGAAGCTTGCCCAGCCAGGGGAAGATGTCCTTCTCGAGGCGCTCCATCCAGCGCTTGGCGTAGTGATCGCTCCAGCCGACCTTCTTGGTCGTGTGGAACTCGCGCGCGGTCACCTCGAAGCTGGCGTTGGCGTCGAACCGGGAACTGAGGCGCTCCACCTGCCGCGTGAGCACCGGATCTGCACCCGACTGATGTTGCTTGCGCGCATCATCACGTGCGACCCTGGCCTCCTTCAGACCCAGATCTGGATAGCCCCCGAGGGCAAGGCGCTTCTCCTTCCCGTCGAAGCGGTACTTCCAGAACCAGCGCTTGGACCCAGAGGGCGAGACCTCCAGGTACAGACCACCGGAATCGGCCAGGCGCACGCGGGGCCTACCCGCGTCGCAACTCGCGTTCTTGCACTGCTTGTCGGTGAGCATGGGGGAACAAAACGTCAAATGGCTGCGAACACGCCATTTGTTCCCCCAGATGTTCCCCCAACTTCGCTGCGCTGCCGTGGGACGGCAGGAGCCTTCCTGACTCAAGCGACTGTCTAAGTCGTTGATTTAGCGGGAAGTTCGGTCCGGCATGGGACCTGATGAAACGCTGGGATGGGGTGGCTGATGGGACTCGAACCCACGACAACAGGAATCACAATCCTGGACTCTACCAACTGAGCTACAGCCACCGCAGAGCCGCGCATTATAGCGGACGGCGCAGCGCCGTCAGAGCCCGGCCGGTGCGCTCGCGGCCTTCGCGGCGGGCAGGACCTCGGCGCCGAAACGCTGCTTGAGCGCGGCGTAGTAGGCCTGCGCCTCGGCGTCTCCCCAGGCCTGGCCGAATTGCGCCTGCAATTGCCGCGTGTCGGCCGCAGCCGGGTCGCGGGCCGTGACCTTGCTGATCCGCACCACCGCATAGCCCTGCGTGCCCTGCTCCACGCCGATGACGGCGGGCAGCTTGTCGGCCGGTGCGCGAAGCGCGGCATCGACGATGTCGCGCGCCACGTCCTTCGCGGCAGCGCGAGACACCATGACGGCGCTGCCAGGCATCGCGGCATCGGGCGACTTCTGCAACTCCGCCAGGCGCGCCTCGCCGTCCTTGCGCGCCAGTGCCGCTGCCTGCTTCGCGACGACCTGCTCGCGGACCTGCGCCTTGACCTCGTCGAAGCTGCGCTGCCGCGCCGGGCTGTACTGCACGATGCGCCCGGAAGCCAGCTGGCTCGGCCCGACCTCGACCGCCTCGACGTTGCGCTTGTTGGTGACCGAGTCGGTGCTGAACAGCGATTCGAGGAACTTGGCATTGCCCAGCGCCCCGGTCGCGCCCGGTGCCGGCGTGCGCTTCACGTCGGCTGCAGTGCGGATCTGCAGCTTGAACTTCTCGGCCGCCGGCTTGAGGCTGTCGGACTGCTCGTACACCATGTTGGTGAAATCGACTGCCGCTGCAGCGAATCGGCTCTGCGCCTGCTGGGTCTTGGCTTCGTTCTCGATCTCGGCGCGGACCTGCTCGAAGCTCTTCTTCTCGCCGCCTCGAATGCCGGTGACCTGGATGATGTGGTAGCCGAAGTCGCTCTCGACCACGCCGCTGATCTCGCCCTGCTTCAGGCCGAAGGTCGCGTCCTCGAAGGGCTTGACCATCGCGCCGCGGCCGAAGAAGTCGAGGTCGCCGCCACGCTGGGCCGAGCCGGGGTCGTCGCTGTTCTTGCGTGCGAGGTCGGCGAAACTGCCCGGCGACTTCTTCACTTCCGCCAGCAACTGTTCGGCCTTCGCCCTGGCCTTCTCGCGCTCGGCGGCCGGCGCGCTCTTCTCGGCCTTGACGAGGATGTGGCTGGCGCGGCGCTCTTCCGGCGTCGAGTGGCGCTTCTCGTTCTCGGCGTAGTACTTGCGCAGTTCTTCTTCCGGGATGCTGATGTCCTTCTTGATCGACTCCAGGTCGAGCACCAGGTACTCGATGCTGGCCTGCTCCGGGGCTTGGAACTGCGCGGCGTTCTCCGGCGCCTTGTAGTAGGCCTGCAGGTCGTCGTCGCTGGGGTTGACCTTGCCCAGGTAGCCCTTGGCGTCGAAGCGCTGCACCTGCACCTCGCGCTGCTGCAGCAGTGCGTCAAAGGCCGCGTTGCTCAGCGATGTCGGCGCGAACGCCGTGGCGCCGACGCCATCGAGAACCTGGCGCATGGTGGCGTCCTGCCGGATGCGGGCCTCGAACATTTCCGGCGTCATGCCCTGCGCGGACAGCAGCGCCTTGTAGGCGTCGACGTCGAAGCTTCCGTCGGGCTTCTTCAGCGAGGCGAGTTGCGGAATCGACAGCAGTTCGCGCTGCAGCCGTTCGTTGGTGGTGACGAGGTGGGCCTTGTTCGCGGCGGCCAGGAGCACGCGTTCACGGATCAGGCCGTCGAGCACCTGCTGTTTCATCTCCGGGGTGTCGAACAGCTTCGCATCCACGCCGGGCATCTGCCGGCGAACGCGCTCCACCTGTTCGCGCTGCGCCGCGCTCCACTCGGCCTGCGTGATGTTCTGGCCGGCTACCTTGGCCACGGGCTCGTTCTCGCCGCCGGTGAAGCGGCTGTAGCCCTGAATGCCGAAGAACACGAAGGACGGGAAGATCAGCAGCACGAGCACGAACTGCAGGATGCGGGTGTGCTTGCGGACGAAATCGAACATCGGAAGCCTCTATCGACAGCGGAATGTCCAGATGCGACAAAGGCGAACCTCGGTTCGCCTTCGGGTCTGGTGTGCTCGTCGGATTCTATCGCAGGCCCGGGGGCCAGGCGGTCCGGCCGCGAGGAGCCGGTGGTGGGTGCTGAGGGGTTCGAACCCCCGACCTACGCCTTGTA
This sequence comes from Piscinibacter sp., assembly GCF_050175855.1. GTDB lineage: Bacteria > Pseudomonadota > Gammaproteobacteria > Burkholderiales > Burkholderiaceae_C > Piscinibacter. Next base: position 26,077 of record NZ_JBFXIO010000009.1, on the reverse strand, counting down.
AGGGCGCCGCTCTACCAGCTGAGCTAAGCACCCGTGCAGATGAGCGGGCTCAGTTGACCGCGTCCTTCAGGGCCTTGCCCGGACGGAACTTCGGCACCTTGGCGGCCTTGATCTTGATCGTGGCGCCGGTGCGGGGATTGCGGCCGCTGCGCGCGGCACGCTTGCCGACGCTGAAGGTGCCGAAGCCGACCAGCGAGACGCTGTTGTTCTTCTTCAGCGTCTGCTTCACACCGCCGATCATGGCCTCCAGGGCGCGCGTGGCGGCAGCCTTGGAAATATCGGCCTGGCGGGCGATGTGCTCGATCAATTCAGACTTGTTCACGGGATGTCCCCCTCTCAAACGGTTTCTCGGACTGAATTCGGTGGGTGTCTCGGTGCATGCCGCTGCTCGGCACGCCCGGCGCGGGCCATTACATGCCGCGCCCCCTGGGCTGTCAAGGTCGGGAGGGCGATTCTAGGCGTAATCATGGACGCGGCAGCAGCCCCTATGACACACCTTTGCGCAGCGCGTCATCGCCCGTCGCGCACCACCAGTGCCACACCGATCACCGTCAGCGCCATGCCCAGCATCATGAGCGCCGTGAAGGCCTCGCCGAACAGGCCCCACGCCATCGCCGCGGTACACGGAGGCACCAGATAGAGCAGGCTCGTGACCTGCGTGGCTGCACCACGCTGGATCAGCAGGTACAGCAGTGAACTGCCGCCCAGGGTCAGCGCCAGCACGGACCAGGCCAGCGCGGCGATCAGATCTGGATGCCAGCGGATCGGCTCGCCCTCGAGCAGTGCGAGCGGCGCCGTCACCACGAACGCGGCCAGCAGTTGCACGGCGCTGGCGGCGCGCACGTCGGCCACGCGCACGAAGCGCTTCTGGTAGAGCGTTCCGACCGTCATGGCGATCAAGGCGCCCGTGGCGAAGAGCAGGTTCTGGACCGTGACTTCGCCGACGCCCAGCTTGCGCCAGACCACCAGTGTCAGGCCGGCCAGGCCCAACACCAGGCCCAGCCATTGCCGTGCCGACACGCGCGGCTGGCTGCCGGCGGTGGCGCTCAGCCAGACGGCGGTGAGCACCGGTTGCAGGCCGACGAGCAGCGCCACGGTGCCCGCCCCCATGCCCGCCTTCACCGCCGACCACACGCCGCCGAGGTAGCCGGCGTGCATGAGCACGCCGCTGACAACCAGGTGCAGCCACTGCTCGCGCGGCGGCAGGGCCACGCGCGAGATCAGCATCCACAGCGCAAAGCAGATGACCGACAGTGTGTAGCGCACCGCCAGGAATCCCAGCGGCGGCGCGTGCGGCATGGCCAGCCGGGCGACCACGAAGCCGGTGCTCCAGATCAGCACGAAGACCCAGGGCATCGCCCGCAGCAGCAGGCGCGAGTCGGCGCCGGACACCGTCAGCGCGCCTTGGCGCGAATTTCCGGCAGCGCCTTCTGCAGGTAGTAGACCATCGACCAGATCGTCAGCACCGCGGCGACGACGATCAGCACCGTGCCCCACAGGTGCGTGTCGATCAGGCCGAACAGCCACCCGTCGTAGAGCAGGAACGGGATCGCGACCATCTGCACCACGGTCTTGAGCTTGCCGATCATGTGCACGGCCACGCTGCGCGAAGCGCCGATCTGGGCCATCCACTCGCGCAGCGCCGAGATCGCGATCTCGCGGCCGATGATCACCAGCGCCACCAGCGCGTGCAGGCGGTTCAGGTGCACCAGCACCAGCAGCGCGGCGCAGACCAGGAACTTGTCAGCCACCGGATCGAGGAACGCGCCGAACGACGAGGTCATGTTCAGCCGACGCGCGAGGTAGCCGTCGAGCCAGTCGGTCAGTGCGACGACGACGAACAGCACCGTGGCCAGCAGGTTCTGCAGGCCCGGTTCGAGCTGGAGATAGAAGACGCCGACGATCAGCGGGATCGCGACGATGCGAGCCCAGGTCAGCAGGGTCGGCAGGTTGAAGAACATCGGCCCGATTGTGCCGAAGTTCTTCGCCTCGCCTGCTGCGGGCCGCGCAGGGCCTACAGCTGGCCTTCGGTCAGCGTGTCGAGCTGGAACTTGCCGCTCTTGTCGACCAGCCAGGTGTCGGTGTAGCGCACGGTGCCCATGCGCGCCGGCGCGGGCAGCGGAGAGGCCTTGCGGATCAATTCGCGCACCCGCGCCGTGACCTCGGGCGCATGGCTCGGCGCGCGCAGCATGCGCACGTCGCGCACGTTGCCGTTCGAGTCGACCTCGGTCTCGACGACGGCGATGGCATACAGAAGCGGCGGCAGCTTGCCCTTGTAGATGCTGTCCGGATAGGCCGCGTAGATGACGCGCGCGGCATCCTGACGGTAAGCCTTCTCGTTGGTGGCCTGAGATACGCGCCGGTTCGTGGGTGCGGCCGGAGCGGCCGCCGGCGGCGCCGGAGCGCGGGCCACCGGCGCTGGCGCCGGCGCACGCGGCGGCGGTGGGCTGGTACAGCCGGCGAGCCACGCCAGGGTGGCCAGGGCCAGCCCCACCTTCGGTTCAATGCAACGCACGATAGATCTCCTCTGCGAGTTCCCTCGAAATGCCGTCTACGCTGGCGAGGTCGTCGACGCTCGCCTGCCCCACCCCGCGCACGCCGCCGAAGCGCTGCAGCAGTCTCGCACGCTTGCGCGGCCCGACACCGGGAATCTCCTCCAGCCGGCTGCCTCCTGTGCGAACACTGGCACGGCGCGCACGCATTCCGGTGATGGCGAAGCGGTGCGCCTCGTCGCGGATCTGCGCCACCAGCATCAGTGCCGCCGAGTCGCGACCGAGATACACCTTGGGTCGGCCGTCGGCGAAGACCAGTTCCTCCAGGCCCACCTTGCGTCCTTCACCCTTCTCGACGCCGACGATCAGGCCGAGGTCGATGCCGAGTTCCTCGAACACCTCGCGCGCCATGGCCACCTGTCCGCGGCCGCCGTCGACCAGCACCAGGTCGGGCAGGCGTGCGGCGCCACTGGCCGCGCCCTCGGCGAGCTTGGCATAGCGCCGCGTGAGCACCTGGCGCATGGCGGCATAGTCGTCGCCGCCGGTGATGCCTTCGATGTTGTAGCGACGGTACTGCGCGTTCTGCATGCGATGGTTTTCAAACACCACGCACGATGCCTGGGTGGCTTCGCCAGCGGTGTGGCTGATGTCGAAACACTCGATGCGAAAGGTGTCCAGGTTCTCCACGGCGAGATCGAGTGCGTCGACCAGTGCGCGCGTGCGCGCCTGCTGCGAGCCCTCCTCGGCCAGCAGCTGGGCCAGCTTGAGCCGTGCGCCCTGGATGCACATGTCGAGCCAGGCGCGGCGCGCCTCGCGCGGCTGGTGCTGGGCGGTGACGCGCACACCGCATTGCGCGGACAGCACCTCGAGCAGCGCCTTGTCGACCGGATGGCTGAGGATCAGCAGCGGCGGCACCGGCGCGTCGAGGTAGTGCTGGGCGATGAAGGCCTCGAGCACCTGCACCTCCGGAGGGGACTGGGTCGCGCCTTCCTCTTCGTCGCCTGCACCGACCACCGTGCCGTCTTCGACGTGCGCCGGGAAGTAGGGGCGGTCGCCGAGGTGTCGCCCGCCGCGCACCATTGCCAGGTTGACGCAGGCCTTTCCGCCTTCCAAGCGCACGGCGAGCACGTCGGCGTCCTTGGTGGTCACGCCGGTGTTGTCCTCCACCGCCTGGCGGTGCAGCACGCGCGAGAGCGCGCCGATCTGGTCGCGGATCTCGGCAGCCTTCTCGAACTGCAGCGCATCGGCGTGCGCCATCATCTGGGCCTGCAGTGCGTCGAGCGTCTCCTGCTCGCCGCCGAGCAGGAATCGTTCGGCATTGGCGACGTCGCGCGCGTAGTCGGCCGCGTCGATCATCTTCACGCACGGCCCCGAGCAGCGCTTGATCTGATAGAGAAGGCAGGGCCGGGTGCGGTTGGCGAAGACGGTGTCCTCGCAGGTGCGCAGCCGGAACACCTTCTGCAGCAGCTGGATCGATTCCTTCACCGCCCAGGCACTTGGGTAGGGCCCGAAATAGCGGTGCTTCTGGTCGACCGCGCCTCGGTAGTAGGCCATGCGCGGAAAGGTGCCCGAGACGATCTTCAGGTAGGGGTAGCTCTTGTCGTCGCGGAACAGGATGTTGTAGCGCGGCGCGAGCGTCTTGATGAGGTTGTTCTCGAGCAGCAGCGCCTCGGCCTCGGAGCGCACCACGGTGGTCTCCATGCGCGCGATCTTGCCAACCATGTGGCCGATGCGCGTGCCGCCGTGGTTCTTCTGGAAGTAGCTCGAGACGCGCTTCTTCAGGTCGCGCGCCTTGCCGACATAGAGCACATTGCCTTGCGCGTCGAAGTAGCGGTAGACGCCGGGCAGCCCGGGCAGCGCGGCGACGTCGTCGAGCAGGCGCGCTCGAGCCGCGTCGTCGGGGACGTCGGGCGTGTCGGTCGTGGGCTCCATCGCGGCGGATTATCGATCCGTATCATCGGTGCCCATGAGGTGGGACCTGTTCTGCCGCGTCGTCGACAACCATGGCGATCTCGGCGTGTGCTGGCGGCTGGCGGCCGATCTCGCGGCGCGCGGCGAGATGGTGCGGCTGTGGGTCGACGACGCCACGGCGCTGTCGTGGATGGCGCCTGCAGGGGCGGCCGGCGTGGAAGTGCAGCCGTGGCCCGCACGGGATCCCGGTGTCGAGCCGGGCGACGTGGTGGTCGAGGCCTTCGGCTGCGAGCTTCCGCCGTTCTTCGTCGGGCGCATGGCCGCACGAAGCCTCGCGCCGGTGTGGATCAACCTCGAATACCTCAGCGCGGAGGACTACGTCGAGCGCAGCCACCGCCTGCCCTCGCCGCAGCCGAATGGCCTCACCAAGTGGTTCTTCTACCCCGGATTCACTCCGCGAACCGGTGGTCTGCTGCGCGAGCCGGGGCTGATCGAGTCGCGCCGGGCCTTCGACGCCGCGGCCTGGCGCAGCGCGCACGGCGTTCACCCCACGCCGGGTGAGCGACTGGTGAGCCTGTTCTGCTATGCCAACGCCGCCCTGCCCGCACTGATGAAGGATCTCGCGCGCGAGCCGACGCTGCTGCTGGCCACGCCCGGGCCGGCGGCGCAGCAGGCCCGTGCCGTTCTCGGGCCATCAGGCCAGCTCGGCGCGTTGCGCTGCATCGAGTTGCCCTTCCTGACCCAGCGCCACTTCGATCGGCTGCTGTGGTCGTGCGACCTGAATTTCGTGCGAGGCGAGGATTCGGCGGTGCGCGCGATCTGGGCCGGCGTGCCGTTCGTGTGGCAGTTCTACCCCCAGCAGGACAACGCGCACCTGGCCAAGCTCGAGGCCTTCCTGTCGCGCTACCGGGGCGAACTGCCTGCCGGCGGTGGCGAGGTCTGCGCCGCGTTGTGGCGTGCCTGGAATGGAGCGTCGCGCTGGCCCGGCCTGCCCGATGCGAAGTCCACCGCCGCGTGGCAAGCGCACGCCCTGTCGTGGCGCGATCACCTCGCCACCCAGGCCGATCTGTGCACCCAGCTGGCCGGTTTCGTGCGCGAAAAGCGGTAGAATCGCGAGTTTTGCGCCAGTCGGGAAAACGCTGCCCGGGGCGCCTGCCACACCGAAAGTCATCATGAAGATCGCACAGGAAATCCGCGCCGGCAACGTGATCATGCAGGGCAAGGACCCGATGGTCGTGCTCAAGACCGAGTACAGCCGCGGTGGCCGCAATGCCGCCACCGTGCGCATGAAGCTGAAGAACCTGCTCAACAGCTCGGGCACGGAAGTCGTCTTCAAGGCCGACGACAAGATGGACCAGATCATCCTCGACAAGAAGGAGTGCACCTACTCCTACTTCGCCGATCCGATGTACGTCTTCATGGACACCGAGTACAACCAGTTCGAGGTCGAGGCCGAAAACATGGGCGATGCCATCAACTACCTGGAAGACGGCATGGCCGTCGAGGTGGTGTTCTACGACGGCAAGGCGATCTCGGTCGAGCTGCCCACCTCGGTGGTGCGCGAAGTGACCACCGAGCCGGCGGTCAAGGGCGACACCTCCGGCAAGGTGATGAAGCCGGCGCGCATCGCAACCGGCTTCGAGATCGCGGTGCCGCTGTTCGTCGAGAACGGCGACAAGATCGAGATCGACACCCGCACGCACGAGTACCGCAAGCGCGTCTGACGCGCGCGGGCTGCGAGCCACGATCGGGCGCCTTCGGGCGCCCGTTTGCTTGTTGGGCATCATCGCGCCATGGCCTTCGACTTCGCCGCCGTCACCGCGCCCTTTCGCATGCAGCCCGGGCTGCGCGCGCTCGCCCCCGGCGCGGCCCAGCTCACGCCCAGCCGGCCGGGCGAGCGTGCGCTCGAGGAGAAGCTGGCCGTGCTGACGCAACACGCGGATCAGGCCCTGCTCGCGGCCCCCGGCTTCCAGGCTGGTGCCGCGCTGCAGGCGCTGTGCGCTCACGCCGAAGCCGAGCACCCGCAGGCCCTGCAGCGCAATGCCGACGGGGTGCGCGCACCCCTGCTCGGCTGGGGGCTGCGCGGTGACGTGGTGGTGGGTGACGGCCCCGCCGAGATCGGCCGCTGCCTCGGCGCGCTGCCCGCGCCGTGGCGCCTCGCCGGTCTGCTCAGCCTGGCCTTCGCCGAGGACTTCGCGGTGATCGACGGGCAGACCGCCACCATCCCGTGGCTGGCGGTGTGCCTGCCCTCGCACTGGTCGCCGCAGGAGAAGATCGGCCGGCATTTCGCGCAGGTCCACGCGCCAGTGGCCGACAACCGGCTGCTGCTCGCCGCTTCGGACCACCTCGCGCGGCTGGTGACCGGCACGCAGCGCTGGGAACGCTTCGTCTGGACGATCACGCCCGAGGTGCGGCTCGACATGCACCCCCAGCGCACGCCGAAGCGGCTCTGGCCCGAAGACGCCGACGCGGAGGGTCTGGCGCGCAGCGCTTTCCTGCGCACCGAACGACAGACCTTCATTCCCCTGCCCGAGTCGCACCAGGCCATCTTCACCATCCACGTCGAGAGCGGGCCGCTGGCCGAGGTGGTGACGGCAGCCGATGAGGCCGCCGCACTGCATGCCGCTCTGGCCACGATGAGCGAGGCGGTGCTGGCCTACCGCAGCCTGGCCCCGGCGCGAGACCGCCTGCTGGAGTGGCTGGCCGCGCGCGCCGGCGGCGCGGCCCGATGAAGTCGTCGCCGATCGTCCCGGCCCGCATCGTCGCTTCGCCCGACGGTCTGCCCTTTGCCACCGACTTCGCCGATACCTACCACCCGCGCTCCGGGGCACTGGCGCAGGCGCGGCACGTCTTTCTCGCCGGCAACGGCTTGCCCGAACGCTGGCGCGGCCGCGAGCGTTTCGTGATCGCCGAGACCGGCTTCGGCCTGGGCAACAACTTCCTCGCGGCCTGGGCGGCCTGGCGAAAGGATCCGCAACGCAGCGCGCGGCTGGACGTCGTCTCGGTTGAGCTGCATCCGCCCACGTGCGACGACCTGCTCGCCTGGCCGCGCGATGCCGACATCGCTCCGCTGGCCGACGAACTGCGGCGCCAATGGCCGCCGCTCACGCACAACCTGCATCGACTGGCGTTCGACGACGGCCGGGTCACGCTGCACCTGGCGCTCGGCGACGTGTCGCAGTGGCTGCCCGAATGGGTGGCGACCGTCGATGCCTTCTTCCTCGACGGCTTCGCGCCAGACCGCAATCCGGCCATGTGGGATGCGCGCCTGTTCAAGGCGCTTTCGCGGCTGGCTGCACCAGGGGCGACGGCAGCCACCTGGTCGGCCGCAGGGACGGTGCGCGAAGGTCTGCGCCTGGCCGGGTTCGAGGTCGGCAAGGGGCCCGGCCAAGGCGGCAAGCGCGACATCACGCTGGCCCGGTTCGCGCCGGTGGGCGCAGTGCGCTCGACACCGCCGGGGCGGCCGCGAGTGCGCGCGGTCGAACGCCATGCGCTGGTCGTTGGCGGCGGGCTCGCCGGCTGCGCCGCAGCGTGGGCGCTCGCGGAGCAGGGCTGGCGCAGCACCGTGCTCGACACGCACGCCGAGCCCGCGAGCGAGGCCTCGGGCAATCCCGGCGGCCTGTTCCATGGCGTGCTCACGCCCGACGACGGCGTGCACGCGCGCTGGCACCGTGCTGCGGCGCTCGCCTTCGAACCCGTGGCGCGCGCCGCCGTCGGGGCCGGGGTTCCGGGCGACGTGAATGGACTGCTGCGGCTCGAGCCTGAATCCCCCGGGCTCGGCGCGATGAACGCCCTGCTGCGCCGCCACGGCCTGCCGCCCGCGTATGCGCAGGCGCTGTCGGCCGAGGAAGCTTCAGCGCGTGCAGGCATCGCGATCCGCCATCCGGCGTGGTTCTACCCCGGCGGCGGCTGGATCTCGCCGCGTGACCTGGCTCGATGGTTCCTGCGCAGTGCCGGTGACGCCGTGGCCTGGTGCGGCGGCGTTGATGTCGGTGCGCTGCGGCAGGACGGCCGCGACTGGTGCCTGACCGACCGCGACGGCCGCGAGCTGGCACGGTCGCCGACCGTGGTGCTGGCCAATGCGGGTGATGCCCTGCGCCTGGCCGGCACTGAAGATTGGCCCATCGAGCCGCTGCGCGGCCAGGTCTCGTTCGCGCCCGCGGCGGGCATCGCCTTGCCGCGGCTCCCGCTGGCGGATGCGGGTTATGTGCTGCCCGCCGTCGACGGGCTCGCGCTGTTCGGCGCCACCGCACAGCGAGCCGACCCCAACGCCGCGGTACGCGAATCCGACCACGCCGAGAACCTGGCGAAGCTGTCGCGCCTGCTCGGCGTGAGCGTCACCGTGCCAGGGGCGACGCTACAAGGGCGGGTGGGATGGCGCTGGACGGCGGCCGACCGCCTGCCGGTGATCGGTGCCCTGCCGGATCCGGAACGACTGGGTGTGGGTTCGGCCGATCAGCCGCGGCTGCTGCCGCGCCGCGAGGGCCTGTTCGTCTTCACCGCGCTCGGTTCGCGTGGCATCGGGGTGTCGGCGCTGGGGGCGCGCCTGCTGGCGGCGTGGGTGACGGGCGCGCCGTCGCCGGTGGAGGCCAGCCTGATGGACGCCGTCGATCCCGCGCGCTTCGCGGCGCGGGCGCGGCGCAAGCCGGCTACTGGGAGCCGGTCTCCGGCTGCGGGGGGCTGACCTCGGCCTCGTCGGCGGGCGCCTCGCCTTCGCCAGACGGGCCGCCGGTCTTGCGCGCGGCCTTCTCGCGGGCCTTCTCTTCCTTCTTCTGCTTCTTGGCCAGCTCGCGCTGGCGCTTCTCGTACGAATAGTTCGGTTTGGCCATGCGGCGTCCTTCCAGGCTGCGGCGGTCGTGCCTGCTGGCACCCCTGCCGCGAGGTTACGCGCTTTTCGGCGCCGCGCGGCGCCTCGCGCTCAGAAACCGAGTGTCTTGACGCCCTGCGGCGTGCCCAGCAGGCACACGCTCGCGCGATGACGGGCGAAGATGCCCACCGTCACCACGCCGGGCCATTGGTTGATCTCCTGTTCGAGGGTGAGCGGGTCGGTAATCGCGAGGCCCTTGACGTCGAGGATGCAGCCGCCGTTGTCGGTGACCACGCCTTCGCGCAGCACCGCCTGGCCACCCAGCGCCTCGAAGCGCCGCGCGACCTGAGAGGTCGCCATCGGGATCACTTCCACCGGCAGCGGAAAGCGCCCGAGCGTCTTCACCAGCTTGGATTCGTCGGCGATGCAGACGAAGCGCTCGGCGAGGTCGGCGACGATCTTCTCGCGCGTGAGCGCCGCGCCGCCGCCCTTGATCATGTGGCCGCCGTGGTCGATCTCGTCGGCACCATCGATGTAGACGGGGATGCGATCGACGCTGTTGCTGTCGAGCACGGTGATGCCGTGCGCCTGCAGGCGCTGGGTGCTCTTCTCGCTGCTGGAGACGGCACCGGCGATGCGCTCCTTCATCGTCGCCAGCGAATCGATGAAGCAGTTCACCGTCGAGCCGGTGCCCACGCCGACGATGCTGCCGGGTTGCACGTAGGCCAGCGCGGCCTGGCCGACGAGGGCCTTGAGTTCGTCCTGGGTCATGGGCGGGGAGGTCGAGACGCGACGGTTTGAGACAATCGCCCGATTATCCCGGACCCCTGCAGACCGCTTCCCCATGGCCTTCGTCCCCTACCCGCTCGCACGTTCCTTCCTCTTCGAGCTGGATCCGGAGAAGGCGCACGACCTGACGCTCGGCGCGCTGGCGCGCATCCAGCACACGCCACTGGTGTGCACGATCGCGCAGCCACGCGTCGACAACCCGGTGACGGTGGCCGGCATCCGCTTCCCCAACCGCCTCGGCCTGGCCGCCGGCCTGGACAAGAACGGCCGCTGCATCGACGGGCTGGGCGCGATGGGCTTCGGATTCGTCGAGGTCGGCACGGTCACGCCCAAGGCGCAGCCGGGCAACCCCAAGCCGCGCATGTTCCGCCTGCCCCAGGCGCGTGCGCTGATCAACCGGCTGGGCTTCAACAATGACGGGCTCGATGCCTTCCTCGCCAACGTCAAGCGCGCCAGCTTCCGCAGCCAGGGCGGCATCCTCGGCCTGAACATCGGCAAGAACGCGGCGACGCCGATCGAAAGCGCCGTCGACGACTACCTGATCGGCCTGGCCGGCGTCTATGCCCACGCCGACTACGTGACGGTGAACATCTCCAGCCCCAACACCAAGAACCTTCGCGCGCTGCAGAGCGACGAGGCGCTCGATGCGCTGCTCGCCGCGCTGCAAGAACGCAAGGCGGCGCTGCAGCGCGAGCACGGCCGCAGCGTGCCGATGTTCGTGAAGATCGCGCCGGACCTGGACGAATCGCAGGTGAAGGTGATCGCCGCGATGCTGAAGAAGAATGGCATCGACGGCGTCATCGCCACCAACACCACCATCGCCCGCGATGCGGTCAAGCACCTGCCGCACGGCGAGGAGGCCGGGGGCCTGTCGGGCGCGCCGGTGTTCGAAGCCAGCAACCGGGTGATCCGGCTGCTGCGCGCCGAACTGGGCAGCGCCTACCCGATCATCGGCGTGGGCGGCGTGATGAGCGGCGCCGATGCCGTCGCCAAGCGCGAAGCCGGTGCAGACCTCGTGCAGATCTACACCGGCTTCATCTACGGCGGGCCGCCGCTGGTGACCGAAGCCGCGCGCGCACTGAAGGCGCACGGCTGAACCTTCAGACGCTGCTCACTGCAGCGTCACACCCGTTTTCGATTGCACCTCGTCGCGGGTCACGCCCGGCGCGAGTTCGACGATCTTCAGGCCGTGCGGCGTCACGTCGAGCACCGCCAGGTCGGTGATGATGCGGTCGACCACACCGACGCCGGTCAGCGGCAGCGTGCACTGCGGCAGGATCTTCATGTCGAAGCCGCCGTCCTTGCGGCGCGCCACGTGCTCCATCAGCACGACCACGCTCTTCACGCCGGCCACCAGGTCCATCGCACCGCCCATGCCCTTGACCATCTTGCCCGGGATCATCCAGTTGGCCAGGTCGCCCTTCTCGCTGACCTGCATGGCGCCGAGGATCGACAGGTTGATCTTGCCGCCGCGGATCATCGCGAAGCTGTCGTGGCTGCCGAAGATGCTCGAGCCCGGCAACGTGGTCACGGTCTGCTTGCCGGCGTTGATCAGGTCGGCATCGACTTCGCTGTCGTCGGGGAACGGGCCGATGCCGAGCATGCCGTTCTCGCTCTGCAGCCAGACAGTGATGTTCGGGTCGACGAAGTTGGCCACCAGCGTCGGCAGGCCGATGCCGAGGTTCACGTAGAAGCCGTCGGCGAGTTCCTTGGCGGCACGGGCCGCCATCTCGTCATGGGTCCAGGGCATGTCAGGCTCCCTTCGGGTTCTGCTTGGTGGTGCGCTTCTCGATGCGCTTCTCGGGCTTCGCGTTCAGCACGATGCGGTGCACGTAGATGCCGGGCAGGTGCACGGCATCGGGGTCGAAGCTGCCGGTCTCGACGATCTCCTCCACCTCCACCACGCTGATGCGCCCGGCCATGATCACCGCCGGATTGAAGTTGCGCGCGGTGCGCCGGAAGATCAGGTTGCCGCTCTTGTCGGCCTTCCAGGCCTTGCCGAGGGAGACATCCGGCACCAGCGAACGCTCCATCACGTAGGTGTGGCCGTCGAACTCGCGCGTCTCCTTGCCCTCGGCCACCAGCGTGCCCACACCGGTGCGCGTGAAGAAGGCCGGGATGCCGGCGCCGCCGGCGCGCAGCTTCTCGGCCAGCGTGCCTTGCGGCGTGAACTCGAGTTCGAGTTCGCCGGCCAGGTACTGGCGCTCGAACTCCTTGTTCTCGCCCACGTAGCTGGAGATCATCTTCTTGATTTGCCGCGTCTCGAGCAGCTGGCCGAGGCCGAAGCCGTCGACGCCGGCGTTGTTCGAGATCACGGTCAGGCCCTTGGCCTTGGAGTCGCGCAGCGCCGCGATCAGCGCCTCGGGAATGCCGCACAGGCCGAAGCCGCCCACGGCGAGCAGCTGCCCGTCGTGCACGATGCCTTCGAGCGCCTTGGCTGCGCTCGGGAACACCTTGTTCATCGAATCGTCTCCTGGTCGGATGAGAAGCCGCGCAAGCGTACTACGTAGCGCATTACGTAGCGCTACGTAGAATTGATTAATGCCTTCCCCGCAACTGGATTACCGAACCGCCTTCGACCTTGCTCCCGTGGGCATGGTGCTGTCGCGCAACCGCCTGATGGTGGACTGCAACCGCCAGGTGCTGGAGATGTTCGGCGCCGAGCGCGAGCAGCTGATCGGCCAGAGCTTCGAGGTGCTCTACCCCACGCACGACGAGTTCGAGCGCACGGGCGAGCGAATCGCGGCGAGCCTCGACGCCCAGGGCTGGTACAGCGACGAGCGGGTGATGAAGCGCGTCGACGGCCCGCAGCGTGGCGAGCTGTTCTGGTGCCATGTCTCCGGCAGGGCGCTCGACCCGGCGCAGCCGCATGCGGCTGGCATCTGGGTGTTCGAAGACCTCTCCGCGCGCCGGCGCCTTGCCGTCGACCTGACGCCGCGCGAACGCGAGATCGCCGCGCTGCTGATCGAAGGGCTCACGAGCAAGCTGATCGGCAAGAAGCTCGATATCAGTCCGCGGACGGTGGATGTCTACCGCGCCCGGCTGATGAAGAAGCACCGCGCGGCGACGACGCCGGAACTGGTGCAGAAGCTGCTGCGCGCCTGAGAAAAGCTCAGCCCACGATCTCGCGGATCCAGTCGGGCAGCGGCACCGACTTCTGCTTCGGGAAGTCCACCCACACCGTCTTGGCGCCGCCCTCGGTGTAGATCACGCCGGGCTGGTCGGTGCGCTCCAGCGTCATGAAGGTGTCGAAGCTGGTACGGCCGGGGTTGGCCACGTAGTGCTTCGCCAGCACCTCGCCGGGGTACTCGATCTGGCGGATGAAGCTGCAGAAGGCGTTGACGATCACCGGCCCCACGCCCTGCGGCCCCGGCACCGCGCCGATCTTCTGAAACCAGTCGATGCGCACGGTCTCGAAGTAGCGGAAGTAGATGGTGTTGTTGACGTGGCCCATCGCGTCCATGTCGCCCCAGCGGATGGGAATCACCATCTCGTGCACCAGCTTCTTCTGTTCGGGCAGGTGGAATCGCAGCATCGTCCGGATCTCGTTCAGGGTCTGGCCACGCCGAGTTCGGCATAGAGCCGCTCGACGAGCGCGCGCAGTTCGCTCACTTCGGCCTGCAATGCGTCATGGCGCGCCTTCAGCGCCGAGATTTCGCTGGTGGCCACGATCTCGTCGGGTGCGGCGGCCGGCATCGCGCTGACATCGACGGGGCCGGCGAGCAGGTGCGTCCAGCGCGGCTCGCGGGCGCCGGGGGCACGCGGCAGCTTCAGCGCCAGCGGCCCGCCCTTTTCCTCCGACCTCGCGGCGAGCTCGTCGAGAAAGGCCTCGACCGACGAGGTGTCGGCGAAGCGGTGCAGCCGTTCGCAGTTGGCACGCAGCTCGGAGGCCGTCTGCGGCCCGCGCAGCATCAGCACCGCCAGCAGCGCCACCGATTGCGAGGGCAACCCCAGCACGCGGCCGGTGTTGTGCTCGTAGCGCGCCACGCGCGAGCCGCTGCTCTCGAACACCAGGCTGAGCACGCGCAGCGAATCGATGGCGGCCTGCACCTCGGCCTCGCTGGCATTGAGCACCGGATCGCGCGCCGTCTTCTGGTTGCAGCCCAGCGTCAGCGAATTGAGCGACAGCGGGTAGCTGTCGGGCACGGTGTGCTGCTTCTCGACCAGCACGCCGAGCACGCGGGTTTCGAGAAGCGAAAGTGGTCGCATCGTCAGACAGCGAAGCCGTCGTCCGCCTGGATCACCGCTCCGTTGATGAAGTGGCTCTCGTTGGCCACCAGCATCAGCAGCGTGGTGTCGAGGTCCTGCGGCTGGCCGACGCGCTTGCGCGGCAGCATGTCGATCAGCTTCCTGCCCTGCTCGGTCTGCCAGTGGTGGTGGTTGATCTCGGTGTCGATGTAGCCGGGGCAGATCGCGTTCACGTTGATGCCGTAGCGGCCCCACTCCAGCGCCATGGCGCGGGTCATGTGGATCACCGCCGCCTTGCTCATGCAGTACACGCCGATCTGGCCGAGCACGCGCAGCCCGGCCATCGAGGCGATGTTGACGATGCGCCCGCCGGTGAAGGTGCCTGGCGCCGAACCCTTGGCGCGGCCCAGCATGCGCTTGCCGACTTCCTGCGCGACGAAGAAGGCGCCCTTGGTGTTGGTGTCGAAGACGAAGTCGTAATCCTCTTCCGTCACGTCGACCAGCTTCTGCGTGGTGCTGACGCCGGAATTGTTGATCAGGATGTCCAGCGTGCCCATCTCGGTCTCGGCGTGGGCCACGGCCGACTTGATGCTGTCCAGGTCGGTCACGTCGAGCTCGACCACGTGCGCGTCGCCGCCGCCGGCCTCGATCTCGGCGCGCAGCGTCTTCAGCCGCTCGATGCGCCGGCCGGCCAGCACCACCGCGCAGCCCGCCTTGGCCAGCGTCTTGGCGAACTGCGTGCCCAGGCCGCTGGACGCGCCGGTGACCAGGGCCACGCGGCCGGAAAGATCGATGCTGTAGCTCATGCAGACTCCGTGTTCGGACTTCGTTGGCGAGGGACGATAGCACGCGGTTTCAGCCTCCGATCCTCTGTCGCACGCGTGACTTCGAGTGCTGCATCCAGCTTATCGAACGATCGTGCTTTTTTGTCCCTCCAGCCCGTAGAATCGACCGCAGTCCGACCTTCAGGAAGCCCGATGAGCCCGCAAGAGATCCTCGAACAATACGGCCCGCGCGAAGCGATGGAATACGACGTGGTGGTGGTCGGCGGCGGCCCTGCCGGCCTGGCCACCGCGATCCGCTTGAAGCAACTGGCCGCGCTCGAAGGCGGCGAGGTCTCGGTGGTTGTGCTCGAGAAGGGATCCGAGCCGGGCGCGCACATCCTCTCGGGCGCCACGATGGATCCGCGCGCCATCACGGAGCTGTTCCCGAACTGGCAGGAGCTGGGCGCGCCGCTGAACCAGCCGGTCACCGCCGATCGTTTCCTCTTCCTCAGCGAGAACGGCGCCAAGGCCACGCCCGAGTGGCTGCTGCCCGACTGCTTCAAGAACCACGGCAGCTACATCATCAGCCTGGGCGCGGTGACGCGCTGGCTGGCCCAGCAGGCCGAGTCGCTGGGCGTGGAGATCTTCCCCGGCTTCGCCGCTGCCGAGGTGCTCTACAACGACGATGGCTCGGTCAAGGGTGTGGCCACCGGCAACATGGGCGTGGGCAAGGACGGCCAGCCGCACGACGGCTTCCAGATCGGCATGGAACTGCACGCCAAGTACACGATCTTCGCCGAAGGCGCACGCGGCCACCTCGGCAAGCAATTGATCGAACGCTTCAAGCTCGACGCCGGCCGCGACCCGCAGAGCTACGGCATCGGCCTGAAGGAGCTGTGGGAGATCGACCCGGCGAAGCACCAACCCGGCCTGGTGGTGCATACCGCCGGCTGGCCGCTGGAGCCCGACACCTATGGCGGCTCGTTCCTGTACCACGCCGAAGACAACAAGGTGGCGCTGGGCTTCGTGGTCGGCCTCGACTATGCGAACCCCTGGCTGAGCCCCTTCGAGGAGTTCCAGCGCTGGAAGACGCACCCGGAGATCCGCAAGTACCTCGAAGGTGGCAAGCGCATCGGCTACGGCGCGCGCGCCATCACCGCGGGCGGCCTGCTGAGCCTGCCCAAGACGGTCTTCAAGGGCGGCGCACTCGTCGGGTGCGATGCGGGCTACCTCAACGCCAGCCGCATCAAGGGCAGCCATGCGGCGATCAAGACGGGCATGCTGGCGGCCGAAGCCGCCTTCGCGGCGCTGAAGGCCGGCCGGGCGCACGACGAGCTGACCGACTACCCGAAGGCCTTCAAGGAGAGCTGGCTCTACGAGGAGCTCGACCGTTCGCGAAACTTCAAGCAGTGGTTCAAGAAGGGCCGCAGCACCGCCACGCTGATGACCGGCATCGAGCAGTGGCTGCTGCCCAAGCTGGGCTTCAAGGCGCCGCCGTGGACCATCCACCGCACCGCCGCCGACCACACGTACCTCAAGCCGGCGGCCGACTGCCCGCAGATCGCCTATCCCAAGCCCGACGGCCAGCTCACCTTCGACCGGCTCAGTTCGGTGTTCATCAGCAACGCCAACCACGAAGAGAACCAGCCGTCCCACCTGACGCTACGCAAGAGTGACGTGCCGGTCGCCATCAACCTGGCGAAGTACGCCGGCCCCGAAGGCCGCTACTGCCCGGCCGGGGTGTACGAGTTCGTCAAGAACGACGACGGCTCCGACCGCTTGCAGATCAACGCGCAGAACTGCGTGCACTGCAAGACCTGCGACATCAAGGACCCGACGCAGAACATCGTCTGGGTCACGCCCGAAGGCGGCGGCGGCCCCAACTATGCCGGCATGTAGCCGCCCTCAGCGCCGGCTGGCATAGAACTGCGCGCCCGGCACGGCCAGCATCTGCGCCACCAGCGGCTTGCGCGCCTTGTCGGCCCAGTAGGGGTGGGCCAGGTCGATGACCATGAACGGGCACGGCAGGTCGATCCGATCACGCAGCTCGGCCCACCAGCTGTCGGCGTCGGGCTGGCCCAGGCCCTTGGCGCGCTCGACGATGACCAGCAGGAAGCGCCAGTGCGGCGCGGCGTCATCGGTCTTGCGCACCACGAAGGCCCGGCCGGCGGCGCGTTCGCCGCGCAGCAGGTCCTGCAGCGAGCGCAGCACGCGGCGGCTGAGCTGCGCCGGCTCGAAATGCTGCGGTCGCTCGAAGTCGTGCAGCGCCTGCATGGCCTCGGTCGCCTCCGCATCGCGCTGCTTGAGCAGTTCGCGCCACTTCTTCAGTTCGTCGAAGCGCTCGCGCCGCTCCAGCCACGCTTCCACCCGTGCGGCGGTGCTGAAGGCCCAGGGGTGGTTGCCCTGCTCGGCCACGCCGCGCAGCAGGCGGGCGCCCTCCTCGCTGCGCGCCGCATCCGCGTCATCGACGAGCAGCATGCCCAGCTCGTAGCGGCCGGCCAGGTCGTCGGGCCGCTGGTCCACCAGACGGCGAAGCACGGCTTCGCCGGCGGCCTCGCCGTCGAGCAGCCGCGCGGCGCGGCCCCACAGCAGGTGGTCGTCGGGGTCGATCGGGCCGGTGGCGTTCTCCTTCTCGAGCTCCTCGATCAGGTGTCGCTGCCCGTTGGCCCAGCGGTGGCGCTCGCTCCACAGGCGAGCCACCTCCTCGCGCCAGCGCGCGTCGAGCCGGGCGATCCACTCCTTCAGCGTGCTGCCCAGCAGCGCCTGCGCGGCCGACAGCTCCGCGGCCTTCGGCAAGGCCGGCTTGACCTCAGCGAAGGCGAGACGGTCGCGCAGCGAAGGATGGGTGTCGTCGACGTCGGACAGCCGCTTGAGGCTGTCGGCCAACCAGTCGGGGGCCTTGGCATGCGACAGGCTGGCCGGCATGGCATCGAACAGCACCCGGTAGGGGCGCTCGGTCGCCGGCGATGGCGTGGAGGCTGCGCGGCGCCAGACGGCCGGCCAGAACTCCTCCTGTAGGTAGCGCGCCTGCACCTCGATCGCCTGCAGGCCCTCGGCGGCCGGCTGCGTGCCGACGACGCGATGGGCTGCGCGGTCGGCCTCGTACTCCTGCTGCCGCGACAGCACGAAGGCCCGGGCATTGAAGCGCGGGAAGAAGTGGCGGAAGAAGAAGGCCAGCACCAGGTCGGCGACGTTGCCTCCGAGGCTGGCGCGTTCGCGCGCCATGGCCAGCAGGTACCAGCTGCGCCGCGTGCGGTAGATCCACTGGCCGAGCTTGCCGTGGGCACTGTGCAGGTGGCCGAACTCGTGGGCGATGACGGCGCCGAGCTGGCGTGTCGACAGGCCCATCATCAGCGGCAGGCCGAGGATCAGGTGGTTGCGGTGCCAGCCCAGCAGACCCAGGCGCGGCTGCTGCCACACCGCGGCATTGAGTTCGCCGTCGATCAGCACCTGGTCCGGGCGCGGCGCGCCGGTCTTGCGGCGCACCTTCTCGATCAGCTCGAACAGCCGCGGCGCGTCCGCTTCGGTGACCGGCAGCCCTTGCGGCGCCTGCGGCCGCATCCACAGTGCGCGAAGCAGCGAGAACAGCAGCGAGGCGCAGCCGAGCACGAGCATGATCTTCCAGCCCTGCACGCGGCCGTGGATCATCTGCTGCACGCCCCACCACAGCCCCCAGGCCGAGGCGGCCAGCGTCAGCAGGATCGCCGCATAGCCGAACAGCGCCATCGCGACGGTCAGCTTGGCGAAACGCTGCGGGTCGTCGCGGCTGTCGTGCTCGTAGGCCGCGACCAGCCGCCGGAATGACGCGTCGTCCATCGGGCCTCGACTCCTCGATCGTCATCTTGCAGGCCCCGCGGCGTGTTCACTTTGTCACGAGTGATCGACGTCAAGTTGTTCACACAATCGAACCTGGGGATTGGCATCGACCGATACACTCGGGGGCATGTCGCGATTCACCCGCCGCCACTTCGTGGCCGCCCTCGCCGCCGCCCCCGTGCTGGCGCGCGCCCGCAGCACCGAGCCGCGTGTGCTGACCTTCAACCACCTGCACACCGGTGAGCGGCTCGAGGTCGAGTATTTCAGCGCCGGCCGCTACCTGCCAGACGCGCTCGACGAGGTCAATCGTCTGCTGCGCGACTTCCGCACCGGCGACGTGGGCGCGATGGACCCGGCCCTGCTCGACCTGCTGCATGCGCTGCGCTCGCGCACCGGCAGCCGCAAGCCCTACGAGATCATCTCCGGCTACCGCTCGCCGGCCACCAACCGCATGCTGCACGAGCGCAGCAACGGCGTGGCGACGAAGAGCCTGCACATGAGCGGCCAGGCCATCGACATCCGCGTGGCCGACGTGCCCCTGGCCAGCCTGCGCCAGGCCGCGCTCACGCTGCAGCGTGGCGGCGTGGGCTACTACCCCGGCTCGAACTTCGTTCACGTCGATACCGGGCGCGTGCGCGCCTGGTGAGGCCGAGCGCTCAGCGTGAGCGGCGCGCCTTGAGCGCGCGATCCAGGGCCGCGTCGTGGCCGTACAGGTCTTCGGCCAGGTGCAGCAGGCCATCGTCGGGCGACACGGCCGCAGTCAGGTAGTAGAGCAGCACCGGCACCGGTGATGTCAGGTTGACCTGCTGCGTCTTCGTGCCGTTCATCGCGGCGGCGATCTGCCCGGCGTTCCAGGCCGGCTGGTCCTTCAGCAGCCACTGCGCCAGCGCGGGTGGGTTCTCCACCCGCACGCAGCCATGGCTGAAGTCGCGCCGGCTGCGTGCAAACAGCTCCTGCGCCGGCGTGCCGTGCAGGTAGACGTTGTCGTCGTTGGGGAAGATGAACTTCGCCAGGCCGAGCGAGTTCTTCGGCCCGGGCCGCTGGCGGATGCGCAAGGCACCCGCACGCGCGCCTTCCAGCGCTTCCGGCGTGGCGGCAACCGGCCTGGCATCGTCGCCCTGCCCGCTGACGATCTCCATGTCGTGACGGATCAGGTAGCCCGGATCGCGCGCAATGGCCGGCAGCACCTCGTTGCGCAGGATGGAGCGCGGCACGTTCCAGTACGGGCGGAAGATGAGGTGCGTCATCTCGTCGGCGAATACCGGCGTCTGCGTGCGCACGGCGCGCCCGACGATCACGCCCATGGACAGCGCCGGCGCCGATTCGGCGGCGCCGCCGTCCCAGGCCCACAGGCGGAACATCGGAATGTTGATCGCGATCACCGGCCGGCCGCTGCGATGCGGCAGCCAGCGCAGCCGCTCCAGGGCGAGCTCGATCTGGCGAACGCGCTGGGCCGGCGCGACGTTCAGGGCCGCCAGCGTGCCGCGCCCGATCACGCCGTCGGACTCCAGTCCGTGCCGAGCCTGGAATCGGCGCACCGCCTCGACCAGCATTCCGTCGTACTGGGTGGCCGAGACGGCGACATCGGCAGCCAGGTCGGCCATCGCCACCAGACGATCCCGCAGTGCCGCCGTGCCGGCATACGGCTGGCCCGGCTCGAGCCTTTTCGAGATCGGCGGCAGCGCGGGCCACGCCGGGCCGCCTGCCATCACGCGGTAGCGGCCCAGCATCTCGCGCAGCTGGCGATACTGCGCCAGTGGCGGCACCAGCTTCTGGACGGCGAGTTGAAGGCGTCCCGCGGCCAGCGCCTCCGTCAGGGCCGATTCGACCACCGCGCCGTCCTCGGGCGCACCGGCGACGCGGAAGCCGAGGTCAGCCGGCCTAACGCGGCCGAACTGCAGGTGATGCAGGTAGCGGCGGAAGGCTTCCTCGATGGCGCCCGCGCGGTAGTCGTCGGGATCCAGCCCGTCGGCCGCCGCGCCGTCGAGGATCTGCCGCGCTTCACGCCGCAGTGCCTCGGGCCAGGCTGCCACCGGCTCGGCCGCCCACGAAGCGCGCGGCAGCAGCCCCGCCGCGCCCGCCAGCGCGAGCAGTCCGCGCCGCCTCAATGCGGCTGGCCCCAGCGCGGCGGGCGCTTGTCGATGAAGGCCTGTACGCCTTCCAGCGCGCTGTCGTCCATCATGTTGCAGGCCATGGTCTGGCCGGCGTCGTCATAGGCGGCGGCGATGCCCTTCTCCAGCTGCCGGTAGAACAGCGCCTTGCCCATGGCCAGCGCCACGCGCGGTTTGGCGACGATGGACGCGACCAGCGACTCCACCGCGGCGTCGAGCTGGTCGGGCTCGGCCACGCGGTTGACCAGGCCCTTGGCCTGCGCCTCGTCGGCGGAGATGAAGGCGCCGGTGACCAGCATCTCGAAGGCTGCCTTGCGCGGCAGGTTGCGCGACAGCGCCACGCTCGGCGTCGAGCAGAACAGGCCGAGGTTGACACCGCTGACGGCGAATCTCGAATCCCGGCTGGCCACGGCCAGGTCGCACATCGCCACCAGCTGGCAGCCCGCGGCGGTGGCGATGCCGTGCACGCGCGCGATCACCGGCACCGGCAGCTTCTGGATTGCCAGCATCATCTGCGCGCACTGCGCGAACAGCTTCTGGTAGTAGTCGAGCGAGGGCTCGGCGCGCATCTCCTTGAGGTCGTGGCCGGCACAGAAGGCCTTGCCTGCCGCGCCCAGCACCACCACGCGGGCCGAGTCGTCCTTCGCGATCGCATCCAGCTCGGCCTGCAGCGCCGACAGCATGTCCTCGGACAGCGAGTTGAAGGCATTCGGCCGGTTCAGCGTCAGCCGCACCACGCCGCGCGCATCGGTCTCGCGCAGCACCAGCTTGTCGTTCGTGTCCATCACGGTCTCCTCATTCGATGGCGGAAGCGCTCTTGGCCCGCTCGCGCAACTGGAACTTCTGGATCTTGCCCGTGGAGGTCTTCGGAATGGCCTCGAAGCGGATCTCCCTGGGCACTTTGTAGCCGGCCAGCAGGCCCTTGCAATGGGCGATCAGTTCCTCGGCGCTGGCACTTGCGCCGGGCTTGAGCTCGACGAAGGCCAGCGGCGTCTCGCCCCATTTCTCGTGCGGTCGGGCCACCACCGCACAGGCCATCACCGCCGGGTGCCGGTACAGCGCGTCCTCGACCTCGATCGAGCTGATGTTCTCGCCGCCGCTGATGATGATGTCCTTGCTGCGGTCCTTGATCTTCACGTAGCGGTCGGGCTCCATCACCGCCAGGTCGCCGGTGTGGAACCAGCCACCGTGGAACGCCTTGGCCGTGGACGCCGGGTTCTTCAGGTAGCCCTTCATGACGATGTTGCCGCGGAACATGATCTCGCCCATGGTCTGGCCGTCGGCGGGTGTCTCGGCCATCGTCTCCGGATCGAGCACGGTCATGCCCTCCTGCAGCACATAGCGCACGCCCTGGCGGCCGTTCAGGCGGGTTTGCTCCGACAGGCTCTCCTGCGCCCAGCTGTCGCGCTTGACCGCTACCGACGCCGGGCCGTAGACCTCCGTGAGGCCGTAGACGTGGGTGATGTCGAAGCCGATCTTCGCCATGCCTTCGATCATCGCCGCCGGCGGCGCCGCACCGGCCACCATGCCGCGCACCTTCTGGCGGATGCCGGCGCGCAGTTCCTCGGGCGCGGCGATGATCAGGTTGTGCACGATCGGCGCGGCGCAGTAGTGGTCGACGCCGTGCTCGCGCATCGCGGCGAGGATGGCCGCCCCCTCGACCCGGCGCAGGCACACGTGCACGCCGCCGAGCATCGCCACCGTCCAGGGGAAGCACCAGCCGTTGCAGTGGAACATCGGCAGCGTCCACAGGTACTTCGGGAAGTGCGGCATGGTCCAGGTGGCCGCGTTGCACACCGCGTTCAGGTAAGCGCCGCGGTGGTGGGTCACCACGCCCTTCGGGTCGCCGGTGGTGCCCGAGGTGTAGCTCACGGCGATGGCATCCCATTCGTCCTGCGGGCCGTCGAGCAGGGGCAGCGGCGCGTGCGCTGCCAGCAGCGCCTCGTATTCATGGGTTCCCAGGCGGTCACCGGGCCCGGCGTACTCGCTGTCGCACACGTCGATGACGACCGGCGTACGGCCGTGCTCCGTTTTCAGGATGCGCAGCGCCTCACCCATCACCGGCGCGAACTCGCTGTCGGTGATCACCACGCTGGCCTCGCAGTGGTTCATCTGCCAGGCCAGCAGCGGCGCATCGAGCCGCGTGTTGAGCGTGTTGATCACCGCGTTCAGCGCCGGAATCGCGTAGTGCGCCTCCACCATCTCCGGCGTGTTCGGCAGCATGGTCGTCACCGTGGTGCCGCGCACCACGCCGAGCTCCCGCAGCGCGGCGGCCAACCGGGCGGAGCGCTCGCGCAGCATGCGCCAGTCGTAGCGGCGCGCGCCGTGGATGACTGCCGGCAGGTCGCCGAACACCTCGGCGCTGCGCTCGACGAAGCTCACCGGGCTGAGCGCGGCGAAATTGGCGGGGTTCCGGTCGAGGTGCTGGTCGTAGATGCTGCTCATGCGCGTCGCCCTTGCTGCTGGGGTTTTCCGGGGAATCTTACGCGCCGCGGCGGGCCGGGCGGGGGCGAGAATACCCACCAGCAGTACCCGCCATGCCCAGCGCCGCCTTCAGCCCGCCCGCCGCGAACGCCCCCGGCCTCGACGCCCAGGTGCGCGGAGCCCAACTGGAGATGGTGGTCGACCGCTCGCGCTCGTCGAACCTCATCAGCGTGCCCTTTGCCGGCGTGGTGGTCTGGGTGCTCTGGGGCACGATCGACCATCGGCTGCTGCTCGCTTGGCTGGCACTGAAGACGGCCGGCAGCGCAGTCCGCATTGCCGTCACCATGGCCTTCGATCGCAGTCGTCCGGAAGGCGTCGAGCGCTGGGGGCAGCGCTTCATCGTCGCCATCGCCCTCGACAGCGCCGTCTACAGCCTGTTAGGGACCTTGCTGCTGCCGGTGCACGACCCGGCGCTGATGGCCACGATGATCGCCACGCTGCTGGGCATCGCCTCCATCGGCCTGGTGGTCCTGTCGATGAGCTTCGCGGCCTCGCTGGCGCTGACCATGCCGGTGATCGTGCCGGCGATGATCCTGCAGTTCACCCGCGGCGAGGCGTTGTCCACCTACATCGGCATCGGGATGGCGGTCTTCCTCGGCCTGGTGCTCGTGGAAGGACGGCGCGCCGCCGAGCACACCCGCGCGATGCTGCGCCTGCGCTTCCAGATGGACGACCTGGCCCGCCAGCGGCAGCAGGCGCTGGACGAGGCGGAGCGCAGCAATGCGGTGAAGAGCCAGTTCCTGGCCACGATGAGCCACGAGATGCGCACGCCGTTGCACGGCCTGCTCGGGCTGACCCGGCTGCTGCAGCAGCAGGCCGACGGCCTGCCCGCCGATCGGCTGGCCATCCTCGAGCGCACCGGCGAGCACCTGCTGGCCATCATCAACGAGGTGCTGGAGTACGCCCGCATCGAGAGCGGCCACCTGCGGCTGCAGGCGCAGGCCTTCGACCTGCGCGCACTGCTCGGCTCGGTGATCGAGCTCATGCAGGCCGCGGCGATCGAGAAGGGCCTCACCCTGCGCTTCGTCGACGAGTTGCCGCACGGGGCGCACTGTCTCGGCGACCCGCATCGACTGCGTCAGGTGCTTCTGAACCTGGCCGGCAACGCGGTGAAGTTCACCGAGCGCGGTGTCGTCACGATCACCGCCGCACGGGCCGCAGACGGTGCCTTGTGCATCGACGTGGCAGATACCGGCCCGGGGGTTCCCGAGGCCGACCGGGAGCGAATCTTCGACGCCTTCCGGCAGCTCGACGGCTCGTTCGCGCGCCGGCACGGCGGCACCGGCCTGGGGCTGACGATCTCGCGCCACCTCGTGCAGGCGATGGGCGGCTCGCTGGTCTGCCTGGGCGCGCCCGGCGGCGGCGCGCTGTTCCGCCTGCTCGTCGCCCTGCCGGCGACGAGCGCGCCGGCAGGGCCCGCGGTGGCAGCCGCCGCCGACAGCGGCCTGTCGCTGCGCGGCCGTGTGCTGCTGGTCGAAGACAACCCGGTCAACGCGATGGTGGCCGAGGCGGCGCTGCAGACGCTCGGCCTGGCCGTGCACAGCGTGGGCGATGGCGAGCAGGCCGTGGCCTGCGCCACGAGCGAGGACTTCGACCTCATCCTGATGGACTGCCAGATGCCGGGCATCGACGGCTTCGAGGCGACGGCACGCATCCGCCGGCACGAAGAGGCGTCGGCAAGGCGCCGCACGCCCATCGTCGCACTCACCGCCAACGCGATGAGCGGCGACCGCGAGCGCAGCCTGGCCGCCGGCATGGACGATCACCTCGCCAAGCCTTTCCGCGCCGAGGAACTCGCCGCGCTGCTTCGGCGCAGGCTGCCGCCGGCCGCCTAGGCGCTGGCGGCTGCCAGTGCCTGGTCAATATCCCAGAGGATGTCGTCGATGTGCTCGAGGCCGACCGACATGCGCACCATGTCGGGCGTCACGCCTGCCGCGCGCTGCTGTGCCTCGTCGAGCTGGCGGTGCGTGGTCGAGGCCGGGTGGATGATCAGCGTGCGGGTGTCGCCGATGTTGGCCAGGTGGCTCATGAACTGCGCTGACTCGATGAACTTCACGCCCGCCGCCTGACCGCCCTTCACCCCGAAGGCGAGCAGGCCGGAAGCGCCGCGCATCTGGCGTTGCACCAGGCCGTGCTGGGGATGGTCGGGCAGCCCCGGGTAGTTGACCCAGCTCACCTGCGGATGGGCGCGCAGGAACTCGGCCACGCGCAGCGCGTTGCTGCAGTGCCGCTCCATGCGCAGCGGCAGCGTCTCGATGCCCTGCAGGATCTGCCACGCGCTGGTGGGGGCCAGCGCGGCGCCGTACACGCGCAGCGTCTCCATGCGCGCGCGCATCGTGAAGCCGAAGTCGCCGAAGGTCTCGTAGAACTTCACGCCGTGGTAGCCCGGCGAGGGCTCGGTCATGCCGGGGAACTTGCCGTTGTCCCAGGGGAACTTGCCGCTCTCGACGATCACGCCGGCCAGGGTGGTGCCGTGGCCGCCGAGATACTTGGTGGCGGAGTGAACGACGATGTCCGCCCCGTGGCGGATCGGCTGGCACAGGAACGGCGACGGCACCGTGTTGTCGATCACCAGCGGCAGGCCGTGGGCATGGGCCACGTCGGCCACCGCGGCGATGTCGAGCACCGTCAGGCTGGGGTTGCCCAGGCTCTCGGCGAAGATCGCGCGCGTATTGGGCTGGATGGCGGCGGCGAACGCGGCCGGATCGGTGGCGT
>NZ_JBFXIO010000008.1:0-33375 GCF_050175855.1 Piscinibacter sp. | reverse complement strand
CGACCGCAAAGCCGAACAGCATCTCGTGGGCGTGCCACAACAGCGGGGGCATCGTCGCCGGCAGCGCCGCCACGCCCAGAACGGCTGCGACCCAGTACGGCACCGCGAGCGCCGCGAAGGCCGCCGCGCCGAGGTAGAACGGACGGAAGCCCAGCCGGAACAGCGGCCAGCCAGGCAGCGGGAACTCCATGCTCGGCGCCCTGGCGTCAGCGCTCGGCACGCCGGCCTGCGGGACGAGAGGAATGGCGCTTGACGGGCTTTTCATGATGGAGACCTGGCTTCGGGGAAGCGACGAAGCTGAATCTAAAGCTGTATGGTGTGTGCATGTTAATGACATCCGGCCCTTAAAGCAATACACTGCATGCATCTTTAAGAGGTTCCATGCGCCTTTCCGAATACACGGACTACACCTTGCGGGTGCTGATGTACTGCGCTGCACATCGGGACCGCCTGGTCACGATCGGTGAACTGGCCGAGCAGCACGGGCTGTCCCGGAATCACCTGATGAAAGTGGTCAACGACCTGGCGCACCGTGGCCTGCTCGAGACCACGCGCGGACGCGGCGGCGGGCTGAGGCTGCGGGCAGAGCCCGATCAGATCCGCATCGGCGATGTGGTGCGGGCCACCGAGACCGACTTTCGCCTGGTGGAGTGCTTCGACTCCACGACCAACGCGTGCACGCTATCGCCGGCCTGCCGGCTGAAGCACCTTTTCGACGATGCGCTGGCCGGCTACTTCAAGGCCCTGGACGGCGCCACGCTGGCGGATATGACACCGGGCCCCACCCTGCCCCGAAGCCGGACGATCGCGCCACCAGCCAGCCGCCGGCGCGCGCTGGGGACAGGACAGACCGAGGCCCGCCGCGTAGCCCGCCCCCGAGGCGGCGCGTGAAGACCGAAGACCGATCGGAGACTCCACTCGATGACCCACGCCATCCCAGGCCACAGCGCACCCGCCGTTGGCTTCGAAGTGCCGCTGGAGATGCTGGCAGCCTGTCACGGTCGCGTCCAGCACCAGTGCGCCACCCTGCAGCGCCTGTTGCCCCACCTTCAGCGTCACGGCGCCGACCGTGACGCGCAGGATGCAGCCAGAGCCATCATGCGCTACTTCGATTCAGCGGCACGCCACCACCATGAAGACGAGGAACACGATCTGTTCCCGGCGTTGTTGGAATCGATGGCAGGGTCGGACGCGGTGTGTCTTCGGGAACTCACCGCGTCACTTTGCGGCGACCACCGCAAGCTCGAGCAACTCTGGGGCGCGCTGCGCCCTCAACTCTTGAGCGTCAGCGAGATGACTGGCCACATCGTCGACGCCGCACTGGTCTCTTCCTTCGTTGAGCGCTACGAGGCGCACATCCGACGTGAAGAAGGCGAACTGCTGCCCATGGCCGCACGCCTGCTGGGCGAGACCGAACTGGACCGCATCGGCGTGGCGATGCGGCGCCGACGTACTCGCGTGGCTGAGCGTTGAACCGACTTCTCATTCGCACCCAAGGGACGAGCGCGACGACCGACAACTGAAAGCGCACTTCTTTTCCAGGAGGAGAACATGATGCCCCGGCAAGACGAAGAAGGCTATCTCGTGGAGCCAAATGACTGGACTTCAACGTGGGCTGGCCAGATCGCGGCTGAGCAGGGAATCGCATTGACAGACGATCACTGGTTCGTGATCAGCTTCATGCGCGAACAGCAGCAAGAGCGCCAGGTCACGCCCGACGCCCGGCATGTCATGCGTCACCTCGAACAGCGATACCCCGGCCAAGGTCGAAAGCGCCTCTTTGAACTGTTTCCCTACGGCTACGTCGCTCAGGCCTGCAAGATTGCCGGCATGAAGCGCCCGCGCGCTTGGAGCACGGGCTAGAAGTGTCCGTGAGAAGCCAATGGCGCCGCCTCTGTGGAGCCCCGCGTCGACCCGAACAGCCCGTGAGGTAAACCACGGCCTGAACGCGCGAGCGGAGAATCGGATGCCGTAGGATGTGCTTGACATGGGTCTTCACGATCGCCTCGGCAATGCAGACCTCGCGCGTCACTTCGTTGCTGCTGGCGCGACCACATGGCCAACGCGGCAAGTCACCCCGCCGGGCAACGCCTGCAGCATCTAGGTTCGACTGTCCACGGAAGCCCATCAGGCCTTTGTCGGACGCCAGGTCTCCAGGAGAGGGGCGACGGGCTCTCGCTGCCGGGGGTGCGCTGGCTCCCGCGGTCGCCCGGCAACGATCCAGCAGGCCAGGCTCTCGTCCGAGTCGCAGAAGGCGGCTTTGATCGCTTCATCCGACACCGAGAGGCCGCTGAGGGACTTCGCCGCGAAGCCCATCACATGGAGGGCGTTCAAGAAGTTCATCAGTCCAGCGCCCACGCACATCCACTGTTCGTGCACCGGCACGTCGGGGACATCGGGGCAGATGCGGGCCACGAGAGCGGCCAGCCCAGGGCCGTTGAAGGCCCGTGCCCTGGCCCTCTCGACGTCGTCGGGCGGCTGACCACGTTCCAGGGCACCTTGCGCGAACAACTCTGATAGCGCAAGCCGCTGATCGTCGCCGACGATGACAAACCGGAACGGCCGGAGCGCACCATGGTCCGGTGCCCGCTCCGCGACCCGGGCCGCGCGCATCCAAGCCTCCATGGTCGGTCCGGGCGCCGCGAGGTACTTGGGTCCGGTCGAGAAGCGCTGGCCGAGCAGGTGCAACAGGTCCTGCCCAGCCGACGCGGGCAGCGGATCCGGGCCCGGAGGCACAGCCTGCATCGTCATCCGGACCGCCCGGCCAGGTACACCGCAGCCTGTACGCGCGAGCTGAGGTTCAGCTTGCGCAGGATGTGCTGGACATGGATCTTCACGGTCGCCTCGGCGATGCTCAGTTCGCGCGCCACTTCCTTGTTGCTGGCCCCCTTGGCGATGAGTGCCAGGATCTCGCGTTCGCGTGGCGACAGGCTGTGGATCGGATCCTGATCGATCGCCGGCGGCGGAATCGCCTCGCCCTGCCCGGCCTGGAAAGCGCTGACCAGCTTGCTGGTCATCTCGGGGCTCACCACCGATTCCCCGGCCATCGTGCGCTGGATGACCGACCCCAGCATCTCGCTGTCCATGGTCTTGAGCAGGTAGCCTCGGGCACCGCCTCGGAGTGCCGCGGCCAGGTCGCGCTCGTCTTCGCTGACCGTCAGCATCAGCACCCGCGCCTGCGGCGCGGCGGCCTTGAACCCCGGCAGCGCATCGACGCCGTTGACACCGGGCATGTGGTTGTCCAGCAGGATCACGTCAGGCTGGGTCGCGAGGGCCCGTTGGTGCGCCTCGTTCGCGTCACCGGCTTCGCCGACCACCTCGAAGCGCGCATCCCCGGACAACAACGAGATCAATCCACGACGGAACAGCGTGTGGTCGTCGACGACCAGCACCCGGATGGCTGCAGGCTGGGTCACGCCGCCATCCCCAGCCGCTCCGGCAGCTTCAGGACCACGCAGGTGCCCGAGCCCGGCACCGAGGCCACTTCCACCGAGGCGCCAATGTTCTGCGCGCGTTCACGCATGATGCGCAGGCCGACATGGGTCTCGTCGGGCCCGGTGCCGTCGGCCTCGAAACCGCAGCCGTCGTCGCGAACCTCAACGCGCCACTGCGGCGACTGCTGCACTTCCACCCACACTTCACTGGCGCGGGCATGCTTGCGCACGTTCGACAAGGCCTCTTGCACCACGTGCAGGACCTGCACCTGAACGTCCGCCGGCAGCGGCATGCCCTCGCCTTCGATGTCGAGGTGGGTGGTCAGCCCCGTCTGGTGCTCGAACTTCTGCAGGGTTGTCTTCAGCGCGGGCGCGATGTCTTCCGCGTTGGTGCGGGTGCGGAAATGAACCAGCAGCTCGCGCACGTCGCCCAGGCTCTCGTGCACGCCCGCGTCGAGTTCAACCAGCGTCTTCTCGATGCGCACCGGATCGGCGCTGCGGATGTCGCTGCGCAGCAGGCCCAGCTGGATCTTCAGGAACGCCAGGCTCTGGGCGATGGAATCGTGCAGTTCTCGGGCGATGAAGCTGCGTTCCTCGGCCACGGCGGTCTCCCGCTGCAGGGCCGCTGCCCGAAGACCCTCGATGGCGCCGGCCAGGTGGCTGGCGATGGTCTCCAGCAAGACGCGGTCTTCGTCGGCCAGGGGTCGGGTATCGCGGTAGAAGAGGTTGATCTCGCCGACCAGGCGCTCGTGCAGGCGGACGGGCACGCCGACGACGGACTCGAAGCCCTCGCGCGCGCAATGAGCCAGACGCGAAGGGGTGCCTTCCGGATGGATCGGGATCACCCGTGTCATTGCACCCGACTGGGGTTGGCCGCACAGGCAGTCCCCCGTCGGAATGCAGTGCTCCTCATCGATGACCGACTGAGGCAGGCAGTCGGACGCAAGCAGCAGGTACTTGCGGTTCGCTTCGTCCGACCAGCGCACGGCTGAGGCGTCGGCCCGCGCCACCTGCCGGACCTGCCGCGCAATCCCCTGCGCCAGCGCTTCCAGCGTGTCGGCACGGGCCACGAACGCGGCCGACTCGTACAGCGCCTCGAGCCGCGCGCGCTGGGACTCGAGCCGCTCGGTCTTCTCCCGGACCTTGGCCTCCAGGTTCTGGTACAGCCCTTGAAGCGTCTCGGCCATGCGATTGAAGCCCTTGGCCAGCGATCCGAACTCGTCGTCGGCACCGGGTACGACGCGCGCCCCCAGATCACCCTTCTCCACCCGCGAGAGCCCGGCCTGCAGGCGGGACAGCGGATTGAAGATGAACAGGTAGGCGGAGTAGAGCAAGGCGATCGCACTGCCGATGGTGAGGGCCACCATCACGAACTGCACGGCGTTCAGGATCGCCGTCAGGCCGGACAAGTGTTTCTCGATAGCGGAGACGAAGCTGTCGATGCGGCTCACGAACGCGTCGGCCTGCTGCGCGGCGCGCTCCGCACCCGGTGCCGGCAAAGTGCCCCAGGCGGCTTTCAGCACATCCCACTCGCGCTGCACCACGTCAAAGGCCTCCTGGGAGGCGTGATCGTGCGGAACGAAGAGCGGCCGCGCCGGGTCGCCCGTGCGAAGCACCCCGATGCTGCTGTCGAACTGTTCGAACAGCGCACCCTTCTGCCGCTCGTCGGCGCGCTCCAGCGTTTGCGCCAGGCGCCAGGTCTGCATGCGCATGCGGCCGGCTTCGTTGACTGCGGCCGCGCCACCTTCAAGCTGCCAGGTCACCCACAGCGTGAGGCCGATCGAGGCGAAGGCCATCAGCAGCAACGCGGCGCCGATCGCCCCGAGCTTGGCGGAAAGACTCCATGACCTTGGCATGTCGTCACTGTACTGGAGACCCAACTCGGCGCTGACGCTTCCAGGCCATGTCAGGGTCTCAGGCGCCATGGGACACCCAGGGCAGAAGCAGACCCAGCGGATCGTGCATGTAGGCAACGGACGCCATGAAACCGTAGACCGCCAGGGCGGCCACAAAGCAGGTCTGCCGGACGACGGGCGTCCGCGCGCGCTTGAGCGCCATCGAGCCGAGCACCACGTACACAAGCAAGAACCAGAGCTTGGCCGCCAGCCAGTGCTGCATCAATGGATTCAGTGAGAGTGTGGTCCACAGCGTGGCACCGGCGGCCAGCAAGCCCGTGTCGATGACATAGCTGAACACCCGCCAGTGCCGGCCCATGACCCAGGCGCGCCCTGCCAGGACCATCGCGCCACGCCAGGCGAACAGCATGCCGCTGGCCACGACCAGCGAGATGTGGGCCATCTTGATCTGTGGATACCACGGCAGCAGTTCAGGCACGGTCCGGGAAGGGAATAAGCTCGCGACCATGGACATCAGCCATTTCAACGACCTGCTGGCCGCAGCGCGGCATCAGCCCGACACACAGCGATTGCTGCTGGTGTTTGCCGGGGCCAGCCTTCCGGCGGACGCCACCCCAGACCAACGCAGGACCTTCGAGGCCGGCGAGTCGGGGGAACTGTCGCCGTTGATGTGTGTGGACAAGGATCCCGCCGAATTGACGGACTTCGCCGCCCTTTGCGAAGAGGCCGCCGCGATGGGTCAACCGTGGGTGCTGGTCTTCGCGGCCGCGCTTTCCGGCGCAGGACAGCATCCGCCTGCCAGCAGCCAGATCGACAGCGCCCTGCAGCGCATGGTCGAATCCGTGAAGGCCGGTAGCCCGGGCGGGATGATCCCCTTCGATCGCCAGGGCCGTGCGGTGCAGCTGGGGTGAAGGCACTGCCGCACTGACCCTTACGGCGCCACCAGGCAGATCGTCAGAAGCGCGGACGCATTCGTCACCGCGCGCACGGCGTGCGGCTCGCCGGCACCCAGGTGAATGAGCTGGCCTGCGGCCAGCCGCCGGTCGCTGCCCTGGACCCGGATGTCGATCACCCCTTCCACGCAAAGCACGGTGATCTCCCCTGCAACACGGTGCTCACGAAGGGCCTTGCCGGCGGGGAGCACGAGCCTGACCAGCTCCAGCTGAGCGGACTTGATCAGCGCGTGGGTGACGTGCTGCTCCAGCGCATCGCCCAGCGCCTTCAGCTCGACGATCTCTCCCGAGGACGCATGCCGGTGCGCCATGCTCGGTCCTCTGGCTACTGCACCAGCGGCGACGTGGCGGCGTCCAGGTCGACACCCACCAGCGTCGCCCCGGCCGCGAGCAGCTGCAGGTACTGGCGAAGCGCGGTCGCGAAGGCCTGCTGTCGCAAGGCCTGCGCCACCGCGGACTTCACCGCCTCGAACGGCGGCTCGACCCCGGGTTCACGCGCCAGGACCTCGACGACATGCAACCCGAAGCGGCTGTGCACCAGCCGCGGCAGCACGCCGATCTCGGGCTTGCCGAAGATTTCGCCGGCCAGCTCGGGCGCGCACTCGCGGCTGGTCAGCCAGCCCAGGTTGCCGCCTTCGGCCCCACTGGGGCAGTTGGAGGTAGACCTCGCGGCGGTCGCAAAGCGATCCTGGCTGTCGGGCGTCGCGCAGCGCACGTCCAGCAGGCAAGCCTCGGCGCGCTGCCGCAGGGCATTCACATCCACGCCCGGCGTGACAGCGAACAGGATGTGGCGCATCAGCACGCGCTCCCCGACCGCGTAGCGTCCCCGCTGGGCCGCGTGGTGGCGGCGCAGCGCTTCTTCCGTCGGCTCGGGCAGGTGGAGCTCACGATCCAGCAGCCGTTCGATGGCCGCACTGGCCGATTCGGTCATTGCACCTCCCAGCGGGAGCGGATCGTCCTCGGCCAGCAGCCCGGCGCGGATGGCCGCCTGCCGAAGCAGTTCGGCGCAAGCGCGCTGGCGCAGGGCCTCGGCCGTCAACTGCTCGTTGGGATAGGCCAGCACCACGCCGTTGACCTGCGCGAGACCTGAAACCGATGCATCCATTGCGTACTCCTGTGTCGATGGGCCACACGCTCAGCCGGCGCGGCGCGGCAGGTTCTGGCGGGCCGGCACGTTGAGCCGGCGCGAACGCACCATCTGATACGGGCGGAACAGGTAGGCAACGGTACCGAAGCCGCTCCACACGTGAACGAGGCGGCTGAAGGGGAACAGCAGGAAGATCGTCATGCCCAGCAACATGTGAAGCTGGAAGTGCCATTCCACGCCCGCGACCAGCGCCGCATTGGGCTGCAGCAGCACGATGCCTTGCAGGTACTCGGCCAGGCGCAGCATGGTGGTGGGTTCGCCCGCATGATGCAGTGACGACGGCAGCGTCGACAGTCCGATGGCCAGTTGCACCCACAGGATCACCAGGATCGCGATGTCGGTCCGGTGGCTGGTCAGCCGGATACGCGGATCGAACAGCCGCCGGTGCAGCAGCATCGTCAGCCCGATGAAACACAGGCCTCCGGCCACGCCGCCGGCGATCACGGCCAGCAGCTGCTTCTGCGAGGACGTCATGACCAGGCCGTACACCGCGTGCGGGGTCAGCTGGCCGAACAGGTGCCCGAAGAACAGGAACAGGATCCCGCCGTGGAACAGGTTGCTGCCCCAGCGCAGCTGGCCGGCGCGCAGCAGCTGCGAGCTGTCGCTCTTCCACGTGTACTGGTCGCGGTCGAAGCGGGCCAGGCTACCCATCAGAAAGAATGCCAGGCAGACGTAGGGGTAGACGGTGAAGGCGATGGTGTGGAGGGTGTTCATGCCGATGCTCCCGGCTGGGTGGACGCCTGGCGCGCGGCGGCGCGCACGATCTGGATCGGTTGCGGCTGGCCCGGACTGGCCTGGCCCTGGGTGGAGCAGCCACCGAAGACCGCAGGCTCCTCCCAGGATTCATCGAGGGTGGGCTCGTCGGGGATCTTCACCGCCTGAGCTTTCTCCCCGGCCAGTTCGAGCACCGCTGCCAGCACGCTGGCATAGGGGCTCTCGCGGCGCAGCAGCGCGCTGAAGATTGCCTGCAGGATATGCGTCAGCTCGCGCAGGAAGGCCCGGGCCTGGGCGGGCGGCTGCGTGGACGCGTACTCCAGCACCACCGTCAGGTGATCGGGCAGTTCGCTCGGCGCGAGGTATAGGCCGGCCTGCTCGTAGGTCTGCAGCAGGTCGATCATGGCCGGCCCGCGGTCGCGGCTGTCGCCGTGCACATGCTCGAACAGGTGCAGCGCCGTGCCACGGCCACGGTCGAAGGTCTCGA
This sequence comes from Piscinibacter sp., assembly GCF_050175855.1. Classification (GTDB taxonomy): domain Bacteria; phylum Pseudomonadota; class Gammaproteobacteria; order Burkholderiales; family Burkholderiaceae_C; genus Piscinibacter. The sequence goes on along the minus strand of NZ_JBFXIO010000008.1, from coordinate 24,784 downwards.
CGTAGTGCGCCTCGACGTCCATCGCGCGCGCGCCACGCAGGTGCTGCATCAGGGCGGACAGCTCGGCCAGGCGATCGGGTCGAAGCGCCCGCTCGCCTTGGAGCGCCGTCGTCATCTCGGCCAGGTGGTCGCGTAGCGAGGTGTCCGGATAGCTCAACAAGTGCGCCAGCACCCGCAGCGTCAGGGGAAAGGGCTTGCTCATACGGTGGCCTTGATGGGGATGGTGCGCTTCTTCTCGCTGCCGAACAGGCTGGTCTCGGTGACCCCTTCGCTGCAGCCGTTGCCGAAGCTGAAGCCGCAACCGCCGCGCACGTTGAAGGCGTTCTCGGCGTATTCGCGGTGCGTGGTCGGAATGACGAAGCGGTCCTCGTAGTTGGCGATGGCCATCACGCGGTACATCTCCTCGACCTGATTCACGCTCAGCTTCACCTGTTCGATAGCGGCCTGATTGGCGCTGCCATCGACGTGTTTGGCCCGCTGGTAGGCGCGCATCGCCAGCATCCGCTCGAGCGCCCGCACCACTGGCGCGGTGTCGCCCGCCGTCAGCAGGTTGGCGAGGTACTTGACCGGGATGCGCAGCTGGTTGACGTCGGGGATCTCGCCATTGGTGCCGACCTGCCCGGCGTTGGCCGCGGCGGTGATGGGACTGAGCGGTGGCACGTACCACACCATCGGCAACGTGCGGTACTCCGGGTGAAGCGGCAGCGCCACCTTCCAGTCCACCGCCATCTTGTAGACCGGGCTGTTCTTCGCGGCTTCCAGCCAGTTGTCGGGAATGCCGTCGGCACGCGCCTGCGCGATCACCTTCGGGTCGTTCGGGTCCAGGAAGATGTCGAGCTGTGCCTGGTACAGGTCCTTGTCGTGCTCGACGCTGGCAGCCTCTTGAATGCGATCAGCGTCGTACAGCAGCACGCCCAGGTAGCGGATGCGACCGACGCAGGTCTCGCTGCACACCGTGGGCTGGCCGGCCTCGATACGCGGATAGCAGAAGATGCACTTCTCGGCCTTGCCGCTCTTCCAGTTGTAGTAGATCTTCTTGTACGGGCAGCCGCTCACGCACATGCGCCAGCCGCGGCACTTGTCCTGGTCGATGAGGACGATGCCGTCTTCCTCACGCTTGTAGATGGAGCCCGAGGGACAGCTCGCGACGCACGCCGGGTTCAGGCAGTGCTCGCACAGCCTGGGCAGGTACATCATGAAGGTGTTCTCGAACTGGCCGTAGATGTCCTTCTGGATATCGTCGAAGTTCTTGTCCTTCGATCGCTTGGCGAACTCGCCGCCCAGGATCTCCTCCCAGTTCGGGCCCCACTCGATCTTCTCCATCCGCTTGCCAGTGATGAGGCTGCGCGGCCGGGCGGTCGGCGCATGCTGCATCTCGGGCGCCGACTGCAGGTGGTCGTAGTCGAAGGTGAAGGGCTCGTAGTAGTCGTCGATCTGCGGCAGGTTGGGGTTGGCGAAGATCTTCATCAGCAGCTGCCACTTGCCGCCTTGGCGCGGCACGATGGAACCATCGGCCTTGCGCACCCAGCCACCGTTCCACCGGTCCTGGTTCTCCCACTCCTTGGGGTAGCCGATGCCGGGCTTGGTTTCCACGTTGTTGAACCAGGCGTACTCGACGCCGGGACGGCTGGTCCACACGTTCTTGCAGGTCACGCTGCAGGTGTGGCAGCCGATGCACTTGTCCAGGTTCAGCACCATGCCGATCTGTGCGCGTACTTTCATTGCGATGCTCCTTGTCTGATCGGCCGGTTCAGGGGTTCTCGCCCTGGCCCTGGTAGGCGGCGGCGAGGTGGTCGTCGGCGGGCGTGTCCAGCCAGTCGACCTTGGCCATCTTGCGCACCACGACGAACTCGTCGCGGTTGGTGCCGATGGTTCCGTAGTAGTTGAAGCCGTAGCTGAACTGCGCGTAGCCACCGATCATGTGCGTGGGCTTGAGCACGATGCGCGTCACGCTGTTGTGGATGCCGCCGCGCACGCCGGTGATCTGCGAACCGGGCGTGTTCACGATCTTCTCCTGCGCGTGGTACATCAGCAGCATCCCGGGATTGACGCGCTGGCTGACCACCGCACGCGCCGCAATGGCGCCATTGATGTTGAAGACCTCGACCCAGTCGTTGTCCTCGATGCCCGAGCGCTTGGCGTCGTCCTCGCTCAGCCACACCACCGGGCCCCCGCGGTTGAGAGTCAGCATCAGCAGGTTGTCGCTGTAGGTGCTGTGGATGCCCCACTTCTGGTGCGGTGTGATGAAGTTGAGCAGGATCTCCTGGTGCCCGTTCGGCTTGATGTTGTGGATGCCGGCCGTCGTCTTCAGGTCCACCGGGGGACGGTAGCTGCTCAAGGCCTCGCCGAAGGCGATCACCCAGGGGTGGTCCAGGTAGAACTGCTGGCGCCCGGTGAGCGTGCGCCAGGGGATCAGCTCGTGCACGTTGGTGTAGCCGGCGTTGTAGCTGACGGTCTCGCTTTCGATGCCGCTCCAGGTCGGGCTGCTGATGATCTTGCGCGGCTGCGCCTGCACGTCGCGGTAGCGGATCTTCTCGTCCTCGCGGTACAGCGCCAGGTGGGTATGGTCGCGACCCGTCTGCTTGCCCAGGGCTTCCCAGGCCTTCACCGCGACATGGCCGTTGGTCTCTGGCGCGAGCTGCAGGATGACCTCGCAGGCGTCGATGTCGGTCACGATCTTCGGCATGCCCTGCGTCACGCCCTCGGTCAGCGTCGTGCCGTTGAGCTGCCCGAGTTGCTCCACCTCGGTACCGGTCTTCCAGCCGATGCCCTTGCCGCCGTTGCCCAGCTTGTCCATCAAGGGGCCGAGCGCGATGAAGCGCTTGTAGACGTTCGGGTAGTCGCGCTCGACCACGCCGATCTGCGGCGCGGTCTTGCCGGGGATCAGATCGCACTGGCCCTTCTTCCACTCCTTCACGTCGAACGGCTGGGCCAGTTCGGCCGCGCTGTCGTGCATCAGCGGCGTCAGCACCACCTCGCGTTCGACGCCCAGGTGGCCGACGCAGACTTCGCTGAAGGCCTTCGCAAAGCCCTTGTAGATCTCCCAGTCGCTGCGGCTTTGCCACACGGGGTCCACCGCGGCACTCAGCGGGTGGATGAAGGGGTGCATGTCGCTGGTGTTGAGGTCGTTCTTCTCGTACCAACTGGCGGTGGGCAGCACGATGTCGCTGTAAAGGCAGGTGGTGCTCATGCGGAAGTCCAGCGTCACCACCAAGTCGAGCTTGCCGACCGGGGCCTCGGCGTGCCACTTCACTTCAGATGGCTTGGCGTCGTCGGCGCCCAGGTCCTTGCCCTGGATGCCGTTCTCCGTGCCCAGCAGGTGCTTGCAGAAGTACTCGTGGCCCTTGCCCGACGAGCCCAGCAGGTTGCTGCGCCAGACGAACATCACGCGCGGCCAGTTCTGCGGTGCGTCGGGGTCCTCGCAGCTCATCTCGACCGTGCCGTCCTTCAGCGCCCGCACGACGTAGTCCTTCGGGTCCAGGCCGGCCGCGGTGGCATCCTTGACCACCTGCATCGGGTTGGTCTTGAGCTGCGGCGCACTGGGCAACCAGCCCATGCGCTCCGCGCGCACGTTGTAGTCGATCATGCTGCCGCCGAACGCCTTGCGGTCGGCCAGCGGCGACACGATCTCCTCCATCCCGAGCTTCTCGTAGCGCCACTGGTCGGTGTGCGCGTAGAAGAAGCTGGTGCTGTTCATCTGGCGCGGCGGTCGGATCCAGTCCAGTGCGAAGGCCAGCGCCGTCCAGCCGGTCTGCGGGCGCAGCTTCTCCTGGCCCACGTAGTGCGACCAGCCGCCGCCGCTCTGGCCGATGCAGCCGCACATCATCAGCAGGTTGATGACACCACGATAGTTCATGTCGCAGTGGTACCAGTGGTTCATCGCCGCGCCGATGATCACCATGCTCTTGCCATGCGTCTTGTGCGCGTTCTCGGCGAACTGCCGCGCCACGGTGATGATCTGGTCGCGCGGCGTGCCGGTCACGCTCTCGGCCCAGGCCGGCGTGTAGGCCGCGTCGTCGTCGTAGCTCTTGGCTCCGCTGCCCAGCCCACGGTCGATGCCGTACTGCGCGGCCTGCAGGTCGAACACCGTGGCCACCAGCGCTTCGCGGTGATCGCCTTCCTTGCCCAGGCGCAGCCGCACCGCCGGCACCTTGACGAAGTTGACCTCGCCGTTCTGCACATTGGTCGTGAAGTGCGGATTGCTGACGCCGCCGAAGTAAGGCAGGCCGATGTCCACCACCTCGTGCGCCTGATCGCCGTCTTCAAGGACCGACAGCTTCAGCTTGACCTCGGTGCCGTGGCGCGCCTCCTTGTTCTCGAGGTTCCACTTGCCTTGGTCGGGGCCGCCCTCGGGCGTCCAGCGGAAGCCGATGCTGCCGTTGGGCAGCACCGCCCGGCCGCCGGTGTCGAAGGCCACGGTCTTCCACTCGGGGTTGTTCTGCTGGCCGAGCTTGCCGTTGAAGTCCGAGGCGCGCAGGTAGCGGTCAGGCACCAGCGTCTTGCGGCCGTCGGGCAGCGGGTGCTCTTTCAGCATCACCAGCAGCGGCAGGTCGGTGTAGCGGCGCGCGTAGTCGTCGAAATACGGGCTGCGCTGCTTGAAGTAGAACTCGTTGAGTGCAACGTGGCCCATGGCCATCGCCAGCGCAGCATCGGTGCCCTGCTTGGGGTGGAGCCAGATGTCGGCGAGCTTGGCGACCTCGCTGTAGTCGGGCGTGACGGCCACCGTCTTCGCTCCCTTGTAGCGCACCTCGGTGAAGAAGTGCGCATCGGGCGTGCGCGTCTGCGGCACATTGCTGCCCCAGGCGATGATGTAGGTGCTGTTGTACCAGTCGGCCGATTCAGGCACATCGGTCTGCTCACCCCACACCTGCGGGCTGCTGGGCGGCAGGTCGCAGTACCAGTCGTAGAAGCTCATGCACACGCCGCCGATCAGGCTGAGGTAGCGGCTGCCGGCGGCGTAGCTGACCATGCTCATCGCCGGAATCGGGGAGAAGCCGATCACCCGATCGGGGCCGTGCTTCTTGATCGTGTAGACATTGCTGGCTGCGATGATCTGGTTCACCTCGTCCCAGCTGCTGCGCACGAAGCCGCCCATGCCGCGCACCTTCTGGTAGTCGCGCCGTGCCTCGGGGTTCTCGACGATGGTGGCCCAGGCGTCCACCGGCGTCTTGGCGGTCTTCATCGCCGCGCGCCAGCGCTCGAGCAGGCGGCCGCGCACCATCGGGTACTTCACGCGGTTGGCGCTGTACAGGTACCAGCTGTAGCTGGCGCCGCGTGCACAGCCACGCGGCTCGTGGTTGGGCATGTCCCAGCGCGTGCGCGGGTAGTCAGTCTGCTGGGTCTCCCAGGTGACGATGCCGCCCTTGACGTAGATCTTCCACGAGCACGAGCCGGTGCAGTTCACGCCGTGCGTGCTGCGCACGATCTTGTCGTGGGCCCAGCGGTTGCGGTAGGCGTCCTCCCAGGTGCGGTCCTCACCGGTGGTCAGGCCATGGTCGCCGGCGAACGTCTCCTTGGGCAGTGAGAAGTGGGTGAGGCGGTCCAGAAAGTGGCTCATGTCGTCGTCCTTGGAAGTGCTCGTCCGCGTGCGGGTTTCAGGAAGTGAACTAGCAGGGGTAAGGTGCGTTGCGGCGGCTGTACGCCCACCAGGTCAACGCGATGCAGGAAAGGTAGAAGCCGATGAACATCACCAGCGCCGCCGAGGCGCTTCCGGTGATCGCCAGCGACGAGCCCACGCTCTTGGGGATGAAGAAGCCGCCGTAGGCGCCGATGGCGCTGGCAAAGCCGAGCGCCGCTGCGGCCTCCACAGCACCTTCGCGCGCAGCCTGCGCACGCGCCGAGGGCAGTTCATCGGCCTTCTTCAGGCGCTCGGCGACGAACAGGCTGGAGATCATCCGGAAGGTGCTGCCGTTGCCTATGCCCGACGCCGCGAACAGGAGACCGAAGGCCGCGAGGAAACCGGTGTAGCCGTTGCTCGACACTTCCGAGCCCGAGCCGCTCACCGTCGGCAGACACAGCAGAGCGACCAAGGCGGCCAGCGCCATCAGCACGAAGACCCAGAAGGTGACGCGCGCGCCGCCCCAGCGATCGGCCATCCAGCCGCCCAACGGGCGCAGCACGGCGCCAATCAGCGGCCCCAGCCAGACCAGGTGCATCGCATCGGCGCGCTGGTACTGACTCTGGGCCAGCATCGGCAGGCTCGCCGAGAAGCCGATGAAGCTGCCGAAGGTGCCGAGGTAGAGCCAGCACATCAGCCAGTTGTGCCGGCGGGTGAAGACCACCGCCTGCTCGGCCATGCCGGCGTGCCGGTCGGCGAGGTCGTCCATGCCGAACCAGGCCGCAGCCGTGCTGGCCAGGATGAGCGGCACCCAGATGAAGCCCGCGTTCTGCAGCCACATCGGTCCCTGCGCCGTCGACTGAGGCGGACCGTCGAAGATCCCGAAGACACTCGCGCTGATGGCCAGCGGCACCAGCAGTTGCATACCGGCCACGCCGAGGTGACCGAGCCCCGCGTTCAGGCCGAGCGCATAGCCCTGGCGTGCGCTGGGAAAGAAGTAGCTGATGTTCGCCATGGAACTGGCGAAATTGCCCCCACCCAGCCCGCACAGCAGCGCCAGCACCACCATCCATTCGAATGGCGTGGACGGATCCTGCACGGCCAGGCCTATGCCCACGGCCGGCAGCAGCAGGCTCGCGGTGGCCAGCGTAGTGAAGCGGCGGCCGCCAATCACCGGCACGGCAAAGGCATAGAAGATGCGCAGCGTGGCACCGCAGAGGGCGGGCAGCGCCGTCAGCCAGAACAGCTGGTTGGTGCTGTATCGGAAGCCAGCCGCGGGCAGATGAACCACCACCACCGACCAAAGCATCCACACCGCGAACGACAGCGCCAGCGCCGGGATCGACAGCCAGAGGTTGCGACGCGCAACGGCCTCGCCCTGGCGCTCCCAGAAGACCGGGTCTTCAGGATTCCAGTGGTGGATGATCGCGGCGGACATGGCGGATCGAGGTGAGCGCTGACCGGGGTACGCTCAGGGGTTCTTCACGTAGGCGTTGCCGCGCAGGTAGAACCACCAGTTCAGCACCAGGCACAGGGCATAGAACACCGCGAAGCCGTAGAACGCCAGTTGCGGTGCGCCCGCCTTGATGTACTGGCCGATCAGCACCGGCGCGATGAAGGCGCCGTAAGCCGCGACCGCCGACGTCCAGCCCAGCACCGGGCCCGCCTGGGTACGGTCGAAAATGACGCCGATGGTGCGGAAGGTGGACCCGTTGCCGATGCCGCTGGCAAAGAACAGCACCAGGAAGAGCCCGAGGAACATCGGGAAGTACTGCTCCGGCGTGGCCGAGCCGTAGGCCAGCATCATCACGTAGCCGACCGCGACGGCGGCCAGGGCCATCACCGCGGTGATCACCTGCGTGACGATCGAGCCGCCCACCTTGTCGGAGATCCAGCCGCCGATGGGCCGAGTGGCCGCGCCGACGAAGGGGCCGATCCAGGCATAGGCCAGGATGGTCGGCGCGTTCGGGTTGTTCAGGGTGTGCTGCATCACACCGTTGGCATCGGGCACGTGGCTGACACCGAAGATGACCTTCATCGACAGCGGCAGCGCCATCGAGAAGCCGATGAACGAGCCGAAGGTGACGATGTACAGGGCGGTTAGCGACCAGGTGTGCTTGTCCTTGAAGATCGCGAACTGCTTCTTCACGCCCTCCTTCATCTCGCCGAAGGCCGCCAGTCGCATCACGGCGAGCGCCATCAGGATGTCCAGGGGAATCGCCACCCACATGTTCAGCAGCCCCAGGCCGGTGGGCTTGGGCAGGTACAGCCAGAGCATGAAGATGGTCGGGACAAAGGCCAGCGTGTACAGGTAAGTGATCTTGGCGAAGGCCACGATCGGCGAGCCGGAGTTCGGCGACACCGTCTTCAGGTTGTTCATGCCGAACCAGCACAGCGCGCCCAGCGGCACCAGCGAGAACACCCAGGCGAAGCCGGCGTTCTGCACCCAGGTGGGCGTGCCGGCGGCGATCTTCCCGAAGATCCAGCCGCTGTCCTTCAGCAGCGTCATCGGCTCTCCGCCGAAGGCGCCCAGCAGCGGAACGGTCATCACCAGCGGGATGACGATCTGCATCGTGGTGACGCCAAAGTTGCCCAGGCCCGCATTCAGGCCCAGCGCCGTGCCCTGCAGCCGCTTCGGGAAGAAGCCGCTGATGTTGGACATCGAACTGGCGAAGTTGCCGCCGCCCACGCCCGACCACAGCGCCATCAGCTGGAAGGCCCACAGCGGCCAGTCCTTGTGCTGCAGCACGATGCCGGTGCCGATGGCCGGCGCCAGCAGCATCGAGGTGGTCAGGAAGATCGTGTTGCGCCCGCCGGCCAGGCGAATCAGGAACGAGGCCGGGATGCGCATCGTCGCGCCGGCGATGCCGGCGATGGCGGTCAGCGTGAAGAGCTCGTCCTGGGTGAACGGAAAGCCCAGGTTGAGCATCTGCACGGCGATGATGCCCCACATGCCCCAGACCGCGAAGCCGCACAGCAGCGCGGGGATCGAGATCCACAGGTTGCGGTAGGCTACCTTCTTCCCGGTGCCCTCCCAGAAGGCGTTGTCCTCGGGGCGCCAGTCGGCGATGTCGGCCGCTGAGCCGCCATGCTTGGCCGTCCCTTGTGTTGCCGTGGTGGTGGCATTCATGAAGGTTCTCCTTGCCCTCAGCGCGCGAAACTGCGCGACAGGGGCGATGCGGGCGCGTTGCGGCCCATCATTTCAGTCTTGCGCACCTCGGTCCAGTACATCCAGATCAGCGAGACCCAAACCACGCCGTACAGCAGCATGAAGGCGCTCGAGCGGATGCCGGTCAGATCCATCAATGCACCGAACAGGATCGGCAACACGAAGCCCCCAAGGCCACCTGCCAGGCCCACGATGCCGCTGACGGTTCCGATGTTTCCGGCGTAGTCGTCGCCGATGTACTTGAAGACGCTGGCCTTTCCGAAGGCCCAGGCGATGCCCAGGATGAACATCAGCGCTGTGAATACGTAGACGTTCAGGCCCACTTGGAAGGTGCGGGGGCCGTTGACGGTGAGCACCGTGAACTCGGTCTGCGGGTAGCTCAGCAGGAACAGGCACACCCAGCTGACCCAAAGCACCCACCAAGTGACCTGATGGGCGCCGAACTTGTCAGAGAGAATCCCGCCGACAGCGCGCAGCACGCCACCAGGCAGACTGAAACAGGCGGCGAGCAGGGCGGCGGCCTGGATCGACAGGCCGAACTCGCCCACGTAGTACTGCACCATCCACAGGGCCAGCGCAACATAGCCACCGAAGACGATGCTGTAGTACTGGCAGTACTTCAGCACCTTGGGGTCCTTCAGCATCTTCAGTTGGTCGGTGAACTTCACGCTCGACGGCACCCTGTGCTTGGGATCGCTGGCGCTGCCCAGCCAGAACAGGATGACGGTGCCGAGCATCACCGCGGCGTAGACCTGCGGCACCAGCGTCCAGCCGCCGATGGCCAGCAGCACCGGCGCAGCGAACTTGTTGACGGCCGAACCGGAGTTGCCGGCACCGTACACACCCATCGCCATGCCCTGGCGGGACTTCGGAAACCAGCGCGCCACATAGGGCGTGCCCACCGAGAAGGAGCCGCCCGCCAGACCCACGAACAGGCCGATGACCAGGAAGTGCCAGTAGGCGGTGGCGTAGCTCATCAGCCAGATCGCCGGCACCGTGGCAGCCATCAGCAGCGCCATCACGATGCGGCCGCCGTAGCGGTCGGTCCAGATGCCCAGAGGCACGCGGATCAGCGAGCCCGTGAGCACCGGGGTGGCGGTCAGCAGGCCGAACTCGGTGGCCGACAGGCCAAGGCTCTTCTTCAGCGGGATCCCGATGACGCCAAACATCATCCAGACCATGAAGCAGACGGTGAACGCCAGCGTGCTCACGACGAGCACGGACCACGCCTGGCGTGGGATGGCGGTAGGGAGGGCCGTGGGGTTGGTAAGGGAAGCCATGATGCTGACTTGACCGGGGTTGGCGAGACTGTCCGCCCGGCCTATGTCCGTGACCATCCGACCGGTGGCTAGGCGCGGCACGGCAGAAGAACGATGGGGCCACGCCGGTACATAGTTCTGAAGAACTACTCCGGGCGGGTTTGCCCGGGCCGTTGACTTGCGTCAACGACGCAACGTCGCCGGCTCGCCCAGACTGGTCCGGCCATGCCCGCTGAACACGCTTCTCGCATCGATCCTGCCGCCCAGGCGGCGACACTGATCGAGCACATCCAGACCCGCTACCACGACACCCATCGGCGAGCGCTTGCGCAGTTGCTGTCCCTGGCCAGCCAGGCCGTCGCGCTCGGTCTCCATGTCGGCGTGGTCGAGCAACTGGCCTCGATCGGCAATGCGCTCGAGCAGCACATGTTCAAGGAGGAGATGCGGCTCTTCCCGATGATGGAACAGGGCGGCAACACGCTCATTGGGCGCCTGATCGAGGATCTGCATCGAGAGCACGGCGAGCATCTGCCGGCCGTGCAGGAGTTGCAGAGCCAACTTCGCGCGACCGATGCGACGGGCGCGGCGCAACCGATCCTGGCCCAGCTCGTCCGGGGCGTCGACGACTTCGCCCGCGAGCTGGCCGAACACATCCGCCTCGAGGACGAGGTGTTGTTCCCCCTGTTCTGCCACTCCGCTGCTGCGGGCGCGCGGACGGCCCTCATCCCCTAGACAGCGAGGTTCAGAAGTCATGGATCCACATTCACCGCAGGAGAATCGGCCCTCGCTCGATGAGACCGCTCGCGCCGAGTTGCTGGCCGCGCTCAATGAGCTGCTCGAAGCCGAGCGCGCAGGAGCGCGCGTGGCCATGGAGACAGGCCGCGAGATCCACTCACAGGAGCTGGCCGCCCTGGTGGCCGACATTCACAAGGACGAAGTGCACTGGTGCGGCATGCTGATGCGGACGATCAAGTCCCTCGGCGCCACGCCTTCGAGCGCAACGGGCGCCTTCCATGGCAAGGCGATGGCGATCCCTGACGTCGACGATCGGCTGAAGTTCCTCAATCGGGGTCAAGCCTGGGTCGTGCGAAAGCTCGAAGCCTTGCTCCCCCGGCTGGATGTCCCGCAAGCACGCGCAGACCTGGAGGCGATGCTGCAGGCCCATCGTCAGAACATCGAGCGGGTCGAGTCGCGTTTCTCTGAAGGCGGCACACCCGAACCCGGCGGCGCGGCCGGCAAGACAGAACCCACCGAGCCTTCGGCGCTGATCGAGTACATCCTGCAGCGCTTCCACGAGGTCCACCGTCAGCAGCTGCCCGAACTGATCGAGCTGGCAACCAAGGTGGAATCCGTCCATGCGGATCATCCGGACGTGCCGCGGGGTCTGACCGTGCTTCTGCAGCAGATGCACTCGGAATTGCTGGATCACATGGCCAAGGAAGAAGGCGTGCTCTTTCCGATGCTGGCGCGAGGCGGAAGCTCCTTCGTGACCCACCCCATCTGCGTGATGATGTCGGAGCATGAGGAACACGCCCACCGGCTGACACAGCTGATGGCACTGACGCGGCAAGCCACGCCGCCGGCGGGCGCCTGCAGAACATGGGTTCGGCTCTGCACGGCAACGAAGACTTTTGCCGAAGACCTGCAGAAGCATATTCAACTGGAGAACACAGTGCTGTTCCCGCAGTTCGACAGTTCGCTTGCACGGCAAGGGTAGCGGCCGCGCGATGAGCAAGCGGTTCCCGGTGAAGCCTGCGCATCCTGAGCGAATCTGCTGGGGATGCGACCGGTACTGTGCGGCCGATTCGATGATGTGCGGGAACGGGAGCGTGGCCACTCTTCATCCGTCCGAACTCTTCGGGGCGGACTGGGAGAGTTGGGGAACCCACCCGCAGCCGCCAGCCGGCGCTAGCGACGAGACTGTCCCTGTGCAGCGTGCTGTGGCGGGGACCGAGCCCCCTCTCGAGCAATGAGCCCCCGCACAGACGAGTGCCTCGCGTCGGACGCGCTCCCGCATGCGTACGCACAGTCTGCTCATGCGGGCTGCGTTTTCGAGGTCAGGGCCAGAACCTTTGCCAATGGTTCTGGAAGCTATGTGCAGGTGGTGGTGCATGCACCCGCCAACGCTCCTCATGAACAGTCGGCGGAGTACGTGACCGACGACGCGACGGCTGCGGGCGCGTGGAGATCCGGCATCGCCATCGCGAAGTCGATGATCGTGGATCGGGTCCAATGGGGCCCCGGACAACTTTCGCGGGATAGTCACGCGTCTGGACCATCCTGACTCCCTGCGCGACGATGAAGAATCTGCTGGAAAACAGCCGAGGGCTGCTGTGGCTGGGCTTCCAGCGGCAGACCGTCGATGCCCGCGAGCGAACGCGCGATGTTGCGGGGGCCGTGCTTGGGCTTCTGCTGACAGGTGGCTTCAGCTGGTGGGCGTGGGGGGCCGACTCGGTGTGGCTCGGCGCGCCGATGGGCGCCTCGGCTGTGCTGTTGTTCGCCGTTCCCAGCAGCCCGCTGGCCCAGCCCTGGCCGGCGGTGGTGGGCAATCTCACGGCCGCGCTGGTCGGTGTGTTCATCTACCGCACCATGGGCGCCTCGCCCGTGGCCGCTGCGCTGGCCGCCGGCCTGGCACTGGCGCTGATGTTCCCCTTGCGTTGCGTGCATCCGCCAGGCGGCGCGGTGGCCCTCACGGCGGTGGTGGGTGGGGCCGAGGTGCACCAGCTGGGCTACGGGTTCGCGCTGGCGCCGATTGCGTTGAACTCGGCAATGCTCGTCGCGTGCGCGCTGTTCTGGCGGCGCCTGACGCACAACCACGTGGCACCGCATCCGGTGGTACATGCCAACCGTCATCGCACGGCCGATGCTGCGCCGCAGGACCGCATTGGCATGACCACCGACGACCTGGACGCCGCGTTGCGCAGCTTCAATGAGCTGGTCGACATCGACAGCCAGTCGCTGGAACAGGTGTTGCGGCACGCCCAGGGGCTGGCCTGGGAGCGGCAGTTCGGCAAGGTGCGCTGCGCCGACATCATGTCGCGCGATCTGGTCACGGTTGAATTCGCCACACCGCTGCAGGAAGCCTGGACCTTGCTCCACCGCCACCGCATCCGGGCGCTGCCCGTGGTGGACCGTGCCCGGCGGGTGATCGGCGTCGTCACACTGGTGGACTTCCTCAAGCACGCCCGGCTGGACCCGCGCGATCACCTGAGCCTGGGGCAGCAGATCCGCAAGCTGCTGGCGCCCACGCCGGGGGACTACTCCGACAAGGCCGAGGTCGTCGGGCAGATCATGACCAGCCCCGTGCACACCGTGACAGAAGAAGACGCGGTGGTCGAGCTTGTGCCCAGGCGGTCCGACGAGGGCATGCACCACTTGCCCGTCGTCGACGCGCAGCGCCGGCTCTCCGGCATGGTGACCCAGTCGGACCTGGTGGCCGCCTTGTACCGCTCGCAGTCGTCACTTCAGACGGTCAAGTCGACCTGAGCCGGCGTCGTTGAAACATGGAGAGTCACTCCCACGACACTTCACCACGGGCACGGCGCTGTGGCGCCGTGTCTACCGGCGCCTTCCGCTGCGCTATGCACGTTCTACTTGGGCGCGTTGCTCCCGCTCAGCATGTACGCTGCGGGCACGGAGCGCATGATCGAGGCAATGGGGATCGGGTTCCTCGATGCCGTTCCGCGCATGTTCATCTCGATCGCGGTGGCGGCCTGGTGCGCGGCGCTTCTTTGGTTGGTTTTGGGGTTTCTGGGCCGCACGCGGTAGGCGGTGCCATGACCTCCTCAGCCCCCAGGCCTCGGGAGCCGGTTTCATCGTGACAAGCAGCCTCGCCATCCGGCACGTCGCATTCGAGGACCTCGGCACCCTCGCTCCCGTTCTGGACCAATCCGGCATCGCGCCCCGCTATCTGGACGGCTGGAGTCCGGATCTGGCCCATGTCGATCCCGTCGCCCCGGACCTGGTCGTGGTGTTGGGCGGCCCCATCGGTGTCTACGAGGTCGCCGCATACCCCTGGCTCGCGCACGAGATCGGGTGGCTGCGAACGCGCATGCTGGCCGGTCGGCCCACGCTCGGCATCTGCTTGGGAGCTCAGCTGATCGCCGCCGCGCTGGGCGCTCGCGTGTACCCCGGGCCGTTGAAGGAACTCGGCTGGACGCCGCTGCAGCTGAGCGCTGCGGGGCGCGTTTCGGCCCTGGCTCCGCTGGACGGCAGGTTGACCTCGATGCTGCACTGGCACGGCGACACCTTCGACCTGCCCGAAGGTGCTCAGCTGCTGGCCAGCACGGCGTCGTACCGCCATCAGGCCTACCGGTGGCAGCAGCATGTGCTGGGCCTGCAATGCCATCCCGAACTGGACGGTGCCACGTTCGAGCGATGGCTGGTGGGCCACGCGCTGGAACTTGCCCAGACCGGCGTCGACGTGCCCGCGTTGCGCGCCGAGACGGCGGCCCGGTCCGGCACACTGGCTAGGCAGGCGGCTCTGGCCTGGCGGCGGTGGCTGGCCGAGGTGGGTCTGGCGTCCGCTGAATGAGCTTTCCGCCCCCTGAGGCCGCTGCAGCCGAGTCGACCCGCGCGCCAAGCTGGAGTGCCCAACGGCTGCTCAGCTCGCCCCATCGGCTGTGCTTCTTCTGGGCCGGCGTGCAGTGGGCGGTCAGCGCAGGCTGGTGGGCAGCCGAGTTGCTCGCTGGGCCACGCGCCGGTGATTCTCAGCATCTGGTGCCTTTGGTGGCGTGGCACGGACTCTGGTTCAGCCTGGGCGCCATGCCCCTGTTCGTGGCCGGCTTCGTGTTCACCGCAGGTCCGCGGTGGCTACATACCACCCCTATCGGCACGCGCCAGCTTTGCGTGGGAGTGGGATTGTTTTCGGCAGGCTGGCTGCTGGCACTGCCGCTTACCGGGGTGGACGCTCGAGCCGTTGCGGCCATGTTGCTCGCGGCTGCGATTGGCCAGTCGCTTCTGGTCGAACGGGTGCTGGCCCTGCTGCGCACGGGTCGCTCCGGAGAGCGCGTGCACGTCGCTCTGATCACCATCGCCATGGCAGCCATGGCGCTGACACTCCTGGCCGCAGCGCTGGCATTGGCCACCGGTTGCGTGGAGTGGCTGCAGCCTCTGGCACAGGCCGGGTTGTGGTGCGGACCCGTCTTGGTGTTCGTGGCAGCCTCGCATCGCATGCTTCCATTCCTCGGCGATGGCCTGTGGCCGGCGCTGGATCGAGGCTGGCCCCATTGGCCGCTGTGGCTGCTGGTATCGCTCGTCCCTGTCCAGGCGGTCGGTGCGTTGTTGCCCAGCATGGCCCCGCTGCCCCCGTGGCCGCGGTTCGTTGGCTTCGGCCATTTGGTCGTCGTGTGCGTCGCCAGTGCTGGCCTCACACTTCGCTGGGTGGGACACCCCGCGATGCGCACGCCCATGCTGAAGATGCTCTTCGGCGCGGCCTTGTGGTGGCTGCTGGCGTTGCTGCTGTTGACGGCTGCGGCGCTCCCCGCGTTGTCCGATGAGAGCGCCAGGCGGCTCGGACTCGCCGGCCTGCACGCCTTGGGCATGGGTTACCTGGGCGGCACCTTGCTGACCATGGCGACACGCGTAAGCGCCGCGCACCAGGGAATCGCCCGCGCGATCGACGGTGTCGCCCGCCTGCTCTATATGGTGCTTCAGACCGCCGTGCTCGCCCGGCTATGCGCCTTGCTCTGGCCGCAGGCCGCTTCGGTTTGGCTGCCTGCAGCCGCCGTGGCCTGGAGCTTCGTGACCGCGTTCTGGCTGCTGCGGCATGGCCGCTGGCTGGGCCAACCGCCCAGAGCCCGCTCGCGTTCGTCCCAGTCACCGATCATTGCCGCAATCGAGAAGCGTTGACGGCCGAGAAGTCTCGGTCGACGTCGACGTCGCAGGGCCGTGTGCGGCCCGACGATCAACGAAAGCTGAGTTGCGGGACCCGCGCCTTCAGCGCCTCGCGCCATGACGCGGCGAGCGCCGCGGCCGGGCCGCCGCCGGGCGGGCGTCCCGCCTGCAACACCCAGCGCTGCACGCCGTGCGACGCCAGCCAATCGGCCAGCATCAGCAGCGCAGGCTCGGGCAGCCACCGCGGATGCCATGTGGTGCGCAGTTCGTACGCCACGCCTGACTGCTGCACCAGTTGCAGCGCCCGCGCGGTTTCCCGCACGCTGCCCGGCGCGCCCGTCAGCGCCGGCAGTTGGGGCGGCGCGGCCTTGATGTCCAGCGCCACCCAGTCCAGCAGCGGCAGCATGCGGCTCAAGTGCGCAGCCGAGACGCCAGCCGTGTGCAGCGCCGTGGCCAAGCCTGCCTCGCGCACTTCGGCCAGGGCCGACGGCAGCGCCGGGTCCAGCGTGGGTTCACCGCCGCTGAACACCAGTCCGTCGAGCAGGCCGATGCGGGTCCGCCAGCGCGCGCGCAGGTCAGCCCAGCGAAGCCCGGCCTGGGGCGCGCACTGAGACTGCAAACCCGGGTTGTGACAGTAGCTGCAGCGCCAGGGACAGCCTTGCACGAAGACGACGGCCGCCAAACGGCCCGGCCAGTCCTGCGTGGAGAAAGGCTCGAAGCCGCCCACCGACAAGGCATCGGCGGCCACCATGGATGACACTCAGGCGCAGGCCGGAAGCACTTGCGAGGCCTCGGCAAGACCCTCGGTCACCATGGCGCAGTCCTTGGCCACGAAGCTCAGGCGCTCGGCATGCTCGCCTTGCTTGCCGATGTTGAACGAGGCCACTGGCCGGTGGTAGCCCATCACGCGGGTCCAGACCTCGCAGGGCTGGCGCTCGTGGATGGCGAGTTCCGGGTGGTGGATGGCGGTCTGGCTGTGGCTCATGAAGATCCTTTCAGGGGCTGGGTCGATGCATGGAGCGGGCGCCCGGCGCACCCTGCGCCGGCGGTTTGGGCTCAGATGGCTGCCGCTTCGGCTTGCGCGCTGCGCTTGCGCTGCAACGCCAGCTCGTCGCACTGCGGACAGAACTGGTGTTCGCCCGACAGGTAGCCGTGAACCGGGCAGATCGAGAACGTGGGCGTGACGGTGATGTAGGGCAGGCGGAAGTTCTCCAGCGCACGCCGCACCAGGCTGCGGCAGGCCTGGGCATCCGGCAAGCGCTCGCCCAGGTAGAGGTGCAGCACCGTGCCGCCGGTGTACAGGCGCTGCAGCGGCTCCTGGCGAGCCAGGGCCTCGAACGGATCGCTGGTGAAGCCCACCGGCAGCTGGGTGGAGTTGGTGTAGTAGGGCTGGCGCTCGCTTCCGGCCTGCAGGATGCCGGGGTAGCGCCGCCGGTCCTCCTTGGCGAAGCGGTAGGTCGTGCCCTCGGCCGGCGTGGCCTCCAGGTTGAAGAGGTGACCCGTGCCCTCCTGGAACTCGGTCATGCGCGCGCGGATGTGCTGCAGCCAGCGCAGCGCAAAGGCCTCGCCCCAGGGCGTGGTGATGTCTTCGGTGCCGCCGCTGAAGTTGCGGATCATCTCGTTGACGCCGTTCACCCCGATGGTCGAGAAGTGGTTGCGCAGCGTGCCGAGGTAGCGCTTGGTGTAGGGGTACAGGCCACCGTCGATGTAGCCCTGGATCACTTTGCGCTTGATCTCGAGGCTGTCGCGCGCCAGGTCCAGCAGTTCGTCGGTGCGCGCCAGCAGCGCGGCCTCGTCGCCGGCATACAGGTAACCCAGGCGGGCCCCGTTGAGCGTGACGACACCGACCGAGCCGGTCTGCTCGGCCGAGCCGAACAGGCCGTTGCCACGCTTGAGCAGTTCGCGCAGGTCGAGCTGCAGCCGGCAGCACATGCTGCGCACCATGTGCGGCTGCAGATCGCTGTTGAGGAAGTTCTGGAAGTACGGCAGGCCGTAGCGCGCCGTCATCTCGAACAGCGCATCGCAGTTGAGATGGTCCCAGTCGAAGTCGCGTGTGATGTTGTAGGTGGGGATGGGAAAGGTGAAGGCGCGGCCCTTGGCATCGCCGGCGCACATCACGTCGATGTAGGCGCGGTTGATCAGGTCCATCTCAGCCTGCAGGTCGCCGTAGGCAAAGGGCATCTCACGCCCGGCGATCACCGGCACCTGCTCGCGCAGGTCTTCCGGGCAAGTCCAGTCGAAGGTGAGATTGGTGAATGGCGTCTGGGTCCCCCAGCGAGAGGGCACGTTGAGGTTGTGCACCAGCTCCTGCAGGCACTGGCGCACCTGTTCGTAGCCCAGTGAATCGACGCGTACGTAGGGCGCCAAGTAAGTGTCGAAGGAGCTGAACGCCTGGGCGCCGGCCCATTCGTTCTGCAGCGTGCCCAGGAAGTTGACGATCTGCCCGATCGCGCTCGACAGGTGTTTGGGCGGCGCCGAGTCCACCTTGCCCGGGATCCCGTTCAAGCCCTCGTGCAGCAGCGTTCGCAGCGACCAGCCGGCGCAATAGCCCGAAAGCATGTCGAGGTCGTGGAGGTGAAGGT
This sequence comes from Piscinibacter sp., assembly GCF_050175855.1. Taxonomy (GTDB): domain Bacteria; phylum Pseudomonadota; class Gammaproteobacteria; order Burkholderiales; family Burkholderiaceae_C; genus Piscinibacter. The sequence continues at coordinate 6,382 of NZ_JBFXIO010000008.1, read as the reverse complement.
CGGCCTCGCGGTGGGCCTGCCCCACGGCCGGCGGGTACACATGTTCCAGCCAGTAGTTGGCCGTCACCTTGCCCGCCACGTTCAAGATTAGCCCGCCCAGCGAATAGCCCTGATTGGCGTTGGCGTTGACGCGCCAGTCCTCGCGGGCCAGATATTCGTTGACCGATCGCCCCACATCGACCATGCAGCCGCGGTCGGCACGCAACAGGCGGTGCTGCTCGCGGTAGGCGATGTAGGCACGCGCCGTTTCGAGATGGCCGGACTCGATCAGCACTGCCTCGGCTTCGTCCTGGATGCGCTCGATGTGCGCCACGCGGCCGGCCAGCCGCGCGGTGACACGATGTGCCAGGTCCTGCGCACGCACGACTTCGAACTCGCCGGTGGCGACACCCGCGCGTGCCAGCGCGTCGGCGATCTTGCCGACCTGGAACGGCGCGCTCTGGCCTTCGCGCTTGATGACCGCCACGGGCGCTAACGGGTTCACCTGGAGTTGATGCTGCATGCGCTACCTATAGTGTTTGGTACTGAACGAAAACGCTATATGTAGTGTCCTTGGGGATCAGTCGAAGTGGATTTGATCCAGCGCATGCTCTTGGGCGATCGCAGCCAGTGGACTCTGGATATCTCTTTGCGTTAGCGCAAGACCATACTTGCCGCGCGTTTCCAGACTCCTCCGTTTTGCCTGCCATCCGAGGCCAGCATCGCGCTCCGGCCCTTCTCCCATGCTGGCCACGCACACCAACCTGCCCTCAAGCCCCCAACTTGTCTGCCCAGCCGGCAGCCTGCGTGCCCTCACCGTGGCCGTGGATGCCGGCGCCGATGCCGTCTATCTGGGCCTGAAGGACGCGACCAACGCCCGCAACTTCGCCGGCCTGAACTTCGACGAGACACAGATCCGCGAAGGCATCGCCTACGCGCATCGGCATGGCGCGCAGGTGCTGATGGCGCTGAACACCTTTGCCGACGCGCGCAGCCCCGAGCCGTGGTTCGCCGCGGCCGACAAGGCCGCCGAACTGGGCGCGGACGCGCTGATCGTGGCCGACACCGCGGTGATGGGCCACTGCGTGCGTCATCTGCCGAGCCTGCGCCTGCACCTGTCGGTGCAGGCCTCGGCCACCAGCCATGCGGCCATCGAGTTCTACCGCCAGCGCTACGGTGTGCAGCGGGCAGTGCTGCCTCGCGTGGTGGCGGCGGACCAGATTGCCAAGATCATCGAAGGAACCTCGGTGGAGATCGAGGTCTTCGGATTCGGCAGCCTGTGCGTGATGGTCGAGGGCCGCTGCGCGCTGTCGTCCTATGCCACCGGACAGTCGCCCAACACGGCCGGGGTCTGTTCTCCGGCATCGGCCGTGAGATGGCAAGAGGGGGCCGACGGCGTGCGCGCCCGGCTGGGCGGTGTACTGATCGACCACTACGCGCCAGATGAGCCGCGCGGCTACCCGACTTTGTGCAAGGGCCGGTTCGATGTGGATGGCCAACGCTCGCATGCGCTGGAAGAACCCACGAGCCTCAACACCATGGCGATCCTGCCGCAGCTCATCGCCATGGGCGTGCGCGCTTTCAAGATCGAGGGCCGTCAGCGCAGCGCCGCCTATGTGGGCGATGTCACACGTACCTGGCGCGCGGCGATCGACGCTGCCTGCGCTGCCGCCGCGCAAAGCCAGGCTTTCCAGCCCCTGCCGGCATGGACCCAGGCGCTGTCGCGCCATGCGGAAGGGGCGCAGACCACGCTGGGTGCGTTCGAGCGCCCCTGGCGATGAAGGAACCGCCCATGGATGCCCTTCACCACCCTGCTCGCGACACGTCCGTCGCTCAGGCCCCGGCGCTGTCCCATCTATCCGAATCGAAGTCCAGACGCTTCGGCCTGACCGTAGGACCGGTGCTGTACCTCTGGTCGCGTGCACGCCTGTTGGACTTCTACGCCGGGATCGCGGAATCGCCCGCCGACTGCGTAGTCCTGGGCGAAGTGGTGTGCGCGCGCCGCCGCGAGCTGCGCCTGGACGACTGGCTGGCGCTGGCGCGCGAACTCACCCAGGCCGGCAAGCAGGTCATCCTGGCCACGCAGGCGCTGGTGGAAACCGAGGCCGATCTGCGCCTGATCGAGCGCCACGCCGATCTCGCCTGCCATGCCGTGGAGGCAGGCGATGCGTCGGCACTGGCCTTGCTGCGCGGCCGCGTGCCGCTGGTGCTGGGTCCGCACGTCAACGTCTACAGCCAGGCCGCACTGCGCGAGCATGCCGATCTGGGCGTGCTGCGCTGGGTGCCGCCACTGGAGCTGTCGCTCGCTGCGGTCGCCCATATCAACCCGGCGGGACAGCCGGTGCGCGGACCCGACGGCGGCGCCATAGTCACCGAGGTGTGGGCATTTGGCCGATTGCCTCTGTCGTTCTCGGCGCGTTGCTTCACTGCGCGCCATGCCGGCGTTCCCAAGGATCAGTGCGGCTACCCCTGCATGGACGACCCTGATGGCCGTCTGGTCCGCAGTACCGAAGGCCAGTCATTCCTGGTGCTCAACGGCACCCAGATTCAATCGGCCGGTGTGCACAACCTGCTGGAGCATGGCGCCGCGCTGGCATCCTGCGGGGCTACCCGCGTGCGGCTGTCGCCGCAGTCATCCGGCTTCACGAAAGTGATCGAAGACTTCGACGCTGTCTTGAACGGCGACCAGCCGGCCGAGGGACGACTGGCCGGCTGGGCCGAAGCCGGCGTCCCTCGGCCACTCGTGACCGGATATGCCTTCGGCGGCGCGGGCATGAACACGGTGCAGGCGGAAGTGGCGGGAGTAGACGCATGATCTCCATTCGCCGACCACCGCGGTGGTTGTCCGCCCGGGTCGATTCGGTCGCTGCCCACTTGGACCGCTTGGCACCACCGCCACCCTTGCTGGCGCGCGCGATCGCCAAGCTGGCCGGAGGCGTCACTCAATTGCCCAGCGCGCCGCCGTCGACACTGGTGGCCGCGGCCATCAACCGGGCGTTGTGGCCGCGCTTCCCGCCCGAGTTGCGCGACGGGTTGGCTGGTCGCGTCGTGGCAATGGAAATCACCGACCTGGGCGTGCGCGTGAGGCTGTGCGCGGGCCCGCGGGGCTTCTCTGCGGCCGGCGAGCAGGCGGTGGCGGCGCTGCGCATCGCCTCTCGGACCTCAGGCTGGTGGCGACTGGCTCGCGGCCTGGACGATCCCGATCGCTTGTTCTTCGATCGCGTGCTGATGATGGAGGGTGACACGGAGCTTGGACTTCTGCTCAAGAACTCGCTGGACGCCCTCGGTCCGCTGTGGCCGGTGGCCACGGCCCAAGAGCAACGCTGATTGCCGCAGACCTGTCATCAGGCGTTCATCCGTTCGGCGATTCCCGGCGCGAAGTGGTTCCGGCACCGCTGCAGTCGTCGTCTTCCTCGGGCCCAGTCGTTGTTCCCTCGCTGCAGACGGTGCGCGGCGATTTGAGCCAGCAGTCGGCTATCCAACACTTTGCCGTCCCATCCTCGCCCGTCGATGGGCAGCGCCAAGGGTGCGAACGCCGTGCGACAGCTTCTATGAGTGTTGAGATCCGCAAACCCTGCTAACGGCGTCCGTGAACCGTGCTAGCGTCGCCAAGAGAGCCTGAACTCTGGACACCGACGTCTGTCTATCGCTTGACGACGCCGGCTGAGGTAGCTTAAGAGCCGGCCCATGTTGCGATGCTTGCGCACCGTTGACCTTCCCACCCAGCTCGATTCGCCTGGATGTTCGCTGCAGACGAATTCGTGCCCATGCAACCAACCAGCTGGCCAGGATGGCGCCCTGACATCCAAGGGATTGAGGAACAAGCAGGAGTGGCAGAACGGGAGGTCCTGTCTACTCGGCAGGGGCCTCTGCGGACCGAGTGCAGCGATGATTTCGATGCTCACGCGCGCAAGCCTTGCCAGAACCTCGCAGTCCCCTTCCCTGGGCACTGGCACCTCAAGCCACGAGAGTTGCTCATCGGCGAAGATCTCCGTCACTCCCGCCGATGACGCCAGTTCATCGACCGTCAATCGATAGCGCGATGCCATGCGGCCGAACCAGCTACCAAAGGCCTCGCCTTCAAACGGTCGATGCGCCACAGGCCAGGGTCGATCACGACGGCAGATTTGCCACATGCTCGAGATGCCCCAGGGTGATGCGCTCGCTGCCGTCTCGGATGGCGGCCTCGGCCGCATCGTTGAGCAGCCGCGAGACCTCGCCAAGCAGCCCACCGCTGACCGCACTCAGGTACTGCACCAGCGGGCGCTGGGTCAGCTCTGATGGCCGCTTCAGCGGCAGTGCCGCCTCGAACGCAGCCAGGAGGCAGCGGAACTCCTCGCTCTCGCTCCAGCGGGGCAACTCCAGCGGCGTGAAGCGGCTGTGGATCTGGGCGTCGCTTTGGAACGCCACCGGCGCCTCGCTCGTGCCGACCGCAACGATGGCCATCCTCAGCTCGTTGGAGAGGTACTTCAGCAAGTTCAGCGAGCCGCGCTGCTCCCGTGCGCTGCCAGCCAGCAGGTGGTGTACCTCGTCGACGATCAACAGCCGCGGCCCTATTCGGCGCAGGATGTCGCAAGCCACTTGCTCCAGGCTCGCCAAGGTCGAGTTGGGGCCTTGGGGTACCCCCACTGCCGTCAGCAACGCCCGGTAGAAGCGCCGCTGATCGGGCGACGGCGGCATCGGCAGGCTGATCACGGGTCTGTGCTCGACGCCGCGCACAGCGTCGAAGGCAGGCGGATGTTCACGAAGGAACTTGGCCACGATCAGCGTCTTGCCGATGTTGGACGGACCGTGCAGCAGCATGCAGGGCATGCGTTCTCGCTGCGGGGTGTCCAGGAGCCGTTGCAGCCATTGCAGCGCCTGCGTCGCGCGTGGGTAGTCGATCCAGCGGTCGGTCCGCAACGCCCGCACCCGCTGCTCGTCGTCGAGGTCGAGCATCTGCCTCGCTGCGGAATGAAGGTGGGAGCGCTCGCGCACGATCACTTCCAGATCTCCACGGCGTAGGGGGTCACCGGCTTGCTGTAGTCCACTTCGGTCGGCTGCCTAGAATCGCGGGTCTGAAGTTCAGTCGAAGGCGCCGCCGGTGGCGCCTTCGAGTTGCGGCGCGCCCGGCGTGCCGATCGCTCGGCTTGCTCCACGATCTGTCGTTGCGAACTGATGGCGCGGAAGACATGCTCTTCGGACACCCGGGGCACATGCGCCGCCCTGAGGGCTCGCACGGCGGCACGCTGCTCCCACAGCGTGATGCGAGGGCGCCGCAGGTCGGCGTAGTTCGCTTGCACATAGTTGCGCCCGTCGGCGCTGACGAAGATCCTCGACAGGTCCTCGGGGTGGTAGCGCACCCTCACCCTCTGCCGCTGTTCGCGCCAGACGACGAACACGGGGTTCCAGTAGCGGATGTAGAAAATGGTCAGGCCATCGGCCTGGATCGAGCGGTGGGCCAGCGGCATGAAGTTGATCAGCAGCTTCATGGCCTCACCGGGCCCAGGCGCCAGTTGGCGCGGGGCACGCTGTTCAACCAGCGACTGCCATGCCGCGAAGGGGGTGGAGTGGAACAGGCCCCGATGCTCGCTGTGGTGGTAGCGCTCGCCGACTTCGAGGGCCAGCCAACGCTCGAATTCCTCCAAGGTCAGACAGGCGCGTTGTTCGGGCTTGCGCGCCTTGCGGCCACGCGGCGAGTTGCCGGTGGCGCCAGGCAGACCCTTCAGCCGCTGCATCAGCGTGCGGTTCATGCGCTCGATGTGGCCGCCATAGTTCGGGCGGCCGACCGGCCGGTGGTCGATCTCGATGCCGTACTGAGCGCAGCCCAGGCGAAGGGCGCGGCTGCGAAACTCAGCCGCGTTGTCCAGGTGCAGCCGCTGCGGCAGGCCGGCCATCGGCCAGTCGATCTGCAGCCCCAGGTGAGCCAGCCAGGCCGACTTGGGCTGGACGATGCGGCTGACCAGGAGCGCCACGGTGCCAGCACCGGGCCGCTCCATGCCGATGAAGAAGGCCGGGACCGTGCGCGTGGCCAGATCGATGGCCACCGACAGCCAGGGGCGGCCGATGACCTTGCGAGTGAAGCGGTCGACGATGAGGACGTCGGCCTGGGTGTGGTCGATCTGCACGATCTCCAACGGCCAGTCCGCTCCGAAGCTGCCGGGCGCGATTGCAGCGCCCGGGAGAGAGGCCAGATGCTGGAGTTCCTGGCCGCGGTGCGAACGCAGCCTGCGCGCCACCGTGTTGCGTGACGGCGCCACGAGACCATGTTCCGTGCAGCGCCGGCGAACCTCGTTGAAGGCGTCCAGCACGGGGTGTGCGAGCTCGCGCTGCCGCGGGACCCACTGGTCAACGACCGACCAAACGATCGCCTCGACCGCAGGCGCCAGCCGCCAGGGTTCGCCGCGGCGGCCTCCCGCGTCCG